>NZ_CP136051.1:5732500-6045833 GCF_032999765.1 Imperialibacter roseus
TATAATTTACAACTCCCGCAGGCGTACCCCAGGTGGTATCAAAGGAAGAATAGTTTTCAACGATTGTTTGATGCTCAAGAAAAGTGTTGATACCCTCATCCATCCAGGCCCACTGGCGTTCGTCGTTGTTAATGATCATCGGGAAATAGTTGTGCCCAACCTCATGCACAATTACGCCTACCATGCCTTCAAGTGTCCTTTGCGAATAAGTGCCATCGGGGTTCGGACGGCCAAAGTTGAAGCAAATCATTGGGTACTCCATGCCAATGGAAGCTGTATGAATCGACTGAGCTACAGGATAAGGATAGTCGATGGTGTATTTCGAATAGGTCTTCAATGTGTTTACCACTGCTTTAGTTGACTCTTTTTCCCAAAGTGGATTTCCTTCTTTTGGATAAAAGCTCATTGCCAACGGTGTATTGTTTTCGAACTTCACAGCCTGAGCATCCCAGATAAACTTGCGGGAAGAAACAAAGGCAAAGTCACGCACGTTTTCCGCCTTATAAACCCACGTCTTCGTTCCTTTTGCCCGGGATTTTTCGTTTTGAATAGCCTCCTCCTGTGTAATGATGATCACCGGTTTGTCGAAGCTTTTCTTTGCCTTCTCAAAACGTTCCAATTGCGTAGCGGTAAGCACTTCCTTTGGGTTCTGCAAAACGCCTGTTGAAGCCACCACATGATCAGCCGCAGTAGTGATACGCACGGTGTAGTCACCAAAAGCAAGGGCAAACTCACCAGACCCAAGGAACTGCTTATTTTGCCAGCCATTCACGTCGTCGTACACCGCCATGCGTGGAAACCACTGGGCAATCGTGTACAAATAGTTGCCATCCTTAGGGAAATATTCATAGCCGGAGCGGCCGCCCAGCTGCATACGGTCGTTGATGGTGTATGACCAGGCCACTTTGAAAGAAACTTCAGCGCCCGACTTGAGCGGCTGCGGAAGATCTACCCGCATCATGGTTTTGTTGATGGTATAGGGAATGGCTTTGCCGTCTACCGTCTTAACAGAGGCGATTTTGAAGCCTCCATCGAAGTCCTGATCTCTGGTGATCCGCTGCTGTAGCGACTTGCCCGAAATGGTGTCAGGCATGCTGCTGGAAGACACCAGCGGAGTGTTGGAGTCCTTCGCCCTCATGTTCTGGTCGAGTTGCAACCAAAGATACTTGAGCTGGTCAGGTGACTGGTTGTGATAAGTGATTGTTTCTTCACCAGTCACCGACTGGTTGTTGTCGTTAAGGGTTACCGAAATATCGTAGTCGGCTTTTTGCTGCCAGTACTCCCGTCCGGGAGCTCCTGAGGCAGTTCGGTACGTATTTGGCGTGGGCAGCATGGTGCCCATTTGCTCAAACTTTTGGCCCCACTCTCCCTGGGCGTTAACATTTTCTGCTGTGATGATGCCCGCTGCAATGGCCAGGCAACTTAAAAGAATCCTTTTCATAAACATTGAGTATTTGATAATCAGTCTTTGGGTTTTTGTCGTTCATTTTTCTACCAAATAAGCCCGGAAAACACTTTCCCGGGCTCACTTACAGTATGTTTTACTTTTCTATTTTCTTAGTTCTTCTTTTCCTTGAACTGGTCAAAGCGGGTTTTTACATCCTGGCGAGGGAACACATTATTGTCCAGCTCCACATCGGCTGTTTCTTTGTCCGGATCAAGCTGAATATTTACCACTTCCTTGTTTTTGGCAAACACCTTGGTCACTTCGTGCTCATTGTGTCTCCAGATTTCGGCAGGGATATACTCCTTTTCTTTGGTGCCGTCGGCGTAAGTCCATTCAATAATAACGGGAGTTACAAGGCCGCCAGCATTTTTCAGGGTCAATTCATAAAAATTGGTGTTGATATGCTTTTGCTTAATCGCCTCATCATCCACTTTGTTCATAAACTCTCTGTATGAGTCGTCGGAAGTGCCGCTGAACACGAAAGTCTCTGCAGCCTCCTGAAAGTTCGTGGCTGGCGCTTTCTTGCCATCGGCTCCCATCACTTCGCCTGAAGCCGTTACCTGGTTTTCGAAGCCTTTTTCGTTGGTGGCCATTTTGTACCACTTCACATTATCAACCGCCACGTCCACATGGTCCGTCGTGTAAAACCAGCCTCTCCAAAACCAGTCGAGGTCCATGGCCGAAGCGTCTTCCATTGTGCGAAAAAAGTCGGCGGGTGATGGATGCTTGAATGCCCACCTGTCTGCGTATTCTTTGAAAGCATAGTCGAAAAGCTCGGGGCCCATAATGGTTTCCCTTAATACGCTGAGCGCTGCAGCAGGCTTTGCGTAGGCATTGTTGCCGAACTGGAGGATTTGCTCAGAGTTGGTCATGATCGGGCGAATGCCCTCTTTATCACCTTTCATGTAGTCGACAATGCAGGCAGCGCAACCACGGCGGATTGGCATGTCAGGGTAATGCTCTTTTTGCGTAAGCGACTGCACAAAAGTATTCAGGCCTTCGTCCATCCAGGTCCACTGACGTTCGTCGGAGTTGATGATCATTGGGAAGAAGTTGTGCCCTACCTCGTGCACAATCACGCCGATCATGCCCCACTTTTTCTGGTCTGTGTAGCTGCCATCTGGATCAGGGCGGCCAAAGTTGAAGCAGATCATTGGGTATTCCATACCGATGGAAGCCGCATGCACGGAAATCGCTTTGGGATAAGGATAGTCAATAGTATGCTTTGAATAGGTAATTAACGTGTTAGCCACAGCTCTTGTCGACTCCTTCTCCCATAGCGGGTTGCCTTCTTTGGGGTAGTAGCTCATAGCAAGTGGCGTTTTTCCATTGATATCAACCGCCATGGCATCCCAAATGAACTTTCTGGAAGTAGCAAAGGCTACGTCACGCACATTTTCAGCTTTGAATGTCCAGGTTTTCTTTTCTTTCGACTTTGTCTTCTCAGCCTTTTCTGCTTCCTTCTGAGTAACAATAATCACTGGCTTATCGAAGGTGGTTTTCGCCTTTTCGAAGCGCTGAAGCTGCTCTTGCGTGAGCACCTGAGAGGCATTTTGCAGCGTACCTGTTGCGCCCAGAATATGATCGGCAGGCACAGTTACACTAAAAGTGAAGTCTCCGAAAGGCAGCGTAAACTCGCCTCTACCCAAAAACTGCTTATTCTGCCAGCCATTCACGTCATCGTATACCGCCATTCTGGGGTAAAACTGTGCGACGGTATAAACGTAGTTTCCATCCTTCGGAAAGTACTCATAACCTGAACGGGGACCTTCGAGCATCCGGTCATTGATATTGTAGGACCAGGCGATTTTGAATGAAACCTTTCCTCCCGGTTCCAGGGCTTTGGGCAAATCCACCCTCATCATGGTTTGGTTGATGGTGTATTTGAGGCCCTTGTCCGACATGTCTTTTACATAGGCAATCTTGAAGCCCCCATCGTAGTCAGCGTCATTTATCATAGTCTGCAATGCTTTCCCTGAAACAGAATCAGACATTGCCGTGGTAGTAACCAGGGGAGTGTTTGACGATTTGGCCCTCATGTTCTGGTCCAACTGCACCCACAGGTACGAAAGGCGATCAGGCGACAAGTTGTGATAGGTGATGGTTTCGGTGCCGGTAATACTCTGATTGTTGTCGTTCAGCTCAACTGAAATATCGTAGTCCGCTTTTTGTTGCCAGTAGTCTTTTCCGGGTGCGCCGGAGGCGGTACGATAGCTATTGGGAGTGGGCAGCATTGTGCCAAGCTGCTCAAATTTCTGGCCCCATTCTCCCTGGGCTTTTACTAAATAACTTGTGCAAAGGGTCAATGCTACAATGAGTAGTTTCTTCATATCAGTTTCACTTTTTACCAAAATTTACTTTCTATAATCATTGTTAGTGATATGCCCGCCACAGCCGACGAAATCACCAAAATCCAGTCTCTTTTCTTTACGCTTCCCAAAGACATAAAAAGGAATGCTGCCACCATCACTGCCAAAACGATCACAATCTGACCCACCTCAAGGCCCAAATTGAAGGCGAGAAGCTGTGTGACAATGGATTCGTCTTTGCCCAGCAGGCTTTTTAGGTAGTTAGAAAAACCCATGCCGTGAATGAGTCCGAAAAACGCCGCAAACCAATAGTTGAGTTTCACACTTTTGTTGCTCACTTCAGCGTCTTTTTTGTAAATATTGGCCGCTGCCGTTACAAATATTGTAATCGGAATGAGAAACTCCACAAGCCCTGAGTCCACCTTGATAATGTCCAGCGTAGAAAGCGCCAATGTTAACGAATGACCCAAAGTGAAAGCGGTCACTAAAACAAGGACGTTTTTCCACTGTTGGGCCGAATAAATGGCGCACAGGGCAATAACAAACAATATGTGGTCGTAACCATTGATATCAAGAATGTGTTCCATTCCTAATCCAAAAAAGAGGCTAAACTCCGACATAGTTTTCTTAAGTTGCTGCCACAAAAAAGGTTGTAAGTATACATCTTAAATTTTGTACTTGCAGTAAATGTTGTTTCTATGGCAATGATTGTACAGATCTTCCTCATATTCGTTACGTGGTTGGCTCACCCTTTTCATGTAAGTGTATGTGATGTGGAATTCAATGAAAAAACGAAGTCTCTGGAGATTTCCCAGCGCATTTTTCTTGACGATCTGGAAGAAGCTTTGAGAAAGAAAAGTGGCTGGACGACGCTGGACGTGGTGAACCCCTCAGATAAAAAGCGGTTTGATGCGCTTATGAAAGAGTTTGTGATAGAAAATCTTTCAATAGAAATAAATAATAAACCCGTAAAGCTCTCCTATCTCGGCCATGAGCTGGAATCGGATGCTATCTGGTGCTACCTCGAAGTGACCGGCGTGAACAATTTGACTACGATAGGGGTTGCAAATAGTGTGCTCATTGACACTTTTCCCGATCAGGTCAACTTGATCCACGTCAAAAAAGAAGGCAAAATACGATCGCTAAAATTATACAGGGATAACGCAAAGGGTAGTATCAGCTACTAGTTCTCCCGCTAATCTAAATTAATAATCACGTAAATTCTATTATGGACAAATTGGATCAATACCAGGAAGGTCTCATTCAACTATTATTTGACTACGCTCCCAAGCTAGTGGCTGCCATCGTCATTCTTATCATTGGCTTTTATCTCATTGGCTTTTTCACCCGGTCTCTAAAAAAGCTAATGAAGAAAAGGGACGTCGATCCAACTCTCATTCCTTTCCTTTCCAATATTTTTAATGTCGTCCTGAAGGCCATGGTGCTCATTTCGGTGGCTTCCATGGTGGGTATTCAAACGACTAGCTTTGTGGCCGTTATAGGCGCCGCAGGTTTGGCAATTGGCCTGGCCATGCAAGGCAGCCTTTCCAACTTTGCCGGTGGTGTTTTGATCATCATGTTTCGCCCCTACAGGGTGGGCGATTTTGTCGAAATGCAAGGGCAGGCAGGCACCGTGAACGCTATCCAAATTCTCTACACAGTGCTCAAGTCACCAGACAACAAAACAATTGTTATTCCCAACAGTGCCGTAATGGGAGGCACCATTACCAATTATTCAGTGGAAGACAATAGAAGGCTTGACCTCGTTTTCGGCGTGAGCTATTCAGATGACATCAAAAAGGTAAAAGAATTGCTTACTCAAATGGCGATGGATGATGAAAGAGTAATCAAAGATCCGGCACCGTTTATTGCCATTAAAGAAATGGCCGACAGCTCTGTAAATTTCCTTTTCAGGGTATGGGTGAAGAAAGAGGACTACTGGCCAATGACATTTGATATGCAGGAACGGGTGAAAAGCACGTTCGACAAAGAAGGTATTTCTATTCCGTTTCCTCAGAGGGACGTTCACCTTTTTCAGCAGAAATAAAGTTGCCAAAGGGTAGCTCCTGGAAAATATCCCAGGTGCTGCCATTGTGCTTGAGCAAACAAATATTGTCAACAAGAAATGAAGCCTTCAGTGGCTTGTTTTCAAATTCCTGCCAAGCCTCGTGAAAGCGAGGCTTTTTTAAATCTCTAAAAGCGAGTGTGATGTGCGGGTGAAAACCTCTGCCCTGATAGTCGGCATTGAACAAATTGAGCGATAAGCGCATAGCTCGGGCCACTGTTTTCTGTAAATCGTGTAATTGAGGCGATTCAACCGGCTCAGCATAGATCACTCTCGGAGGAAAAGCTGCAAATCCCTTCAATGCCACCTCAAACGGGGTCAGCGGCAAACAGCATTCTTCCAGCGCACTAAGAAGCTTTTTCTCCTTGCTCTCCCGCCATTTAAAGGGCATGTGCAACGTAATGTGCGGTGGAGAATTAAGCGATTTGGAAGAATTATATTTATCCCTGAAGTACTCTTTCAGTTGGTGAAGTTCCGCCCCCAACGGCTCCGGCGGCACCACTGCCACAAAGTACAATTTCTCATCCCGAAGTAGGTTTTTTACCATTAAGCACTTAATAATTACTGAATTAGAGATTAAGCTATATTTTAGCAAATCTTTCGAAAACCATTCATTATGAGAAAAATTTACCTCTTTATTTTGGGCTTTGTATTGGCATCGTGCACAGCCTCCCAGGCCCCCGTGGCCACTACCCCTGCTTCAGGGGCGAGCGTCGCCTCCGCTACCAAGGACATTGCTGGTTTTACATCAGGGATGGAAAAGTATGAAGGCTTTTTTCCTTTTTACTGGGACTCCAAAAAAGGCAAAGTATACCTTGAAGTAAACAAACTAAATTTTGAGTTTTTATACATCAGCTCCCTGCCTGCCGGAATTGGCTCCAACGACATAGGGCTCGACAGAGGACAGCTTGGTGGTGAAAAAGTTGTGAAGTTTGTCAGAAGCGGACCAAAAATACTGATGATTCAGCCCAACTACGACTACCGTGCCATCAGCAACGACGCACTTGAAAGAAAGTCGGTGGAGCAAGCATTTGCACAGTCGGCTATCTGGGGTTTTGATGTGCTGGCCGAAGAAGACTGGTCAGCGCTGGTAGACTTTACCGATTTTCTTCTCAGAGATTCGCATGGAGTAAGTCAGCGACTAAGCAGAGCCAAACAAGGCAATTATAGCCTGGACAAAAGCAGGTCAATGATTTACACCGAAATGACCAAAAACTTTCCTGAAAACAGCGAGTTTGAAGCCACCATTACCTTCACCGGCACACCTGCTGGGGCTTGGATCAGATCCGTGGTTCCTTCTCCGGAAGCCGTAACAGTCAGGATGCACCATTCTATGGTACAATTACCTGACTCAAGGTTCAAAACAAGGGCATTTGACCCAAGGTCGGGCTACTACGGCACCACTTATATGGACTACGCCACGCCGATTGACGAACCCATCACGAAAAGGACTATCAATCGTCACCGATTAGAAAAGGTTGATCCCAATGCCGCAGTGAGTGAGGCGGTTGAGCCTATCATCTACTACCTCGACCCAGGCACACCAGAGCCTATTCGCTCAGCGCTGCTTGAAGGAGCAGCTTGGTGGAACCAGGCGTTCGAAGCGGCAGGTTACAAAGATGCCTTCCAGGTGAAAATGCTGCCTGAAGACGCTGACCCGATGGATGTTAGATACAACCTGATTCAATGGATCCACCGGTCAACCAGGGGGTGGTCGTACGGAGCATCTGTTGCCGACCCAAGAACGGGCGAAATTATTAAAGGGCATGTGAGCCTCGGCTCATTGAGAGCACGCCAAGATTTTCTGATAGCAGAAGGGCTTTTGTCTCCGTATGAAGACGGCAAGCCGGTTTCCGATGAAATGATGAAAATGGTGCTGGCCCGTATCCGTCAGCTCTCAGCACATGAAGTGGGGCACACGCTAGGCATTGTTCACAGTTATGCATCCAGTGTTAATAACAGAGCGTCGGTGATGGACTATCCACACCCGTATGTGAAAATGGATGAGAATGGGAATATTGATCTTTCCGAAGCCTATGCGGTTGGCATTGGCGAGCTGGATAAGCAAATAATTAAATACGGTTATTCTGACTTTCCCGACGGAACCGACGAAGCAGCGGCGCTTGATAAAATCATCAAAGAAACTTTCAGCAAAGGATTGATGCATATTACCGATCAGGACTCAAGGCCCGTCGGTGGAGCCCATCCTTACTCCCACTTGTGGGACAACGGCACTGATGCTGCCGACGAACTGAATCGAATGATGGCGGTGAGAAGAAAAATACTTGATGATTTTTCCGAAAAGACCATTCGCCCCGATGCCCCCATGGCACTGATAGAAGAGGCGCTGGCTCCCATGTACTTGTTCCATCGCTATCAGGTAGACGCCACATCGAAAGTGGTTGGCGGGCTTAATTACAACTACGCCATAAAAGGAGACGGGCAATTCACTACCAAATACCTGGAGCCTGCCATGCAGATGAAGGCATTCGATGCGCTGTTGGCTACGATGACTCCAGAAGCTTTGGCCTTGCCCGAAAAGCTCATTCAGCAAATTCCTCCCAGGCCTTACGGCTATCCGAGAACGAGGGAAACGTTTGAGGCACGAACAGGTGTTGCGTTTGACCCATTGTCGGCTGCTGAAACTGCCGCCGACCTTACGCTGTCTTACCTGATCCACCCGGAAAGAGCGACCAGACTTGTTGAGCACCATGCCCGCAACGCTGCGCAACCTGACTTCAGCGCACTTCTCAACAAGTTGACAGCCAGTACATGGAAGAAGGCACATCCTGCCGGCTATCATGGAGAAATCATGCGCACTGTCGACAAGCTGGTGATGTACCACCTGATGAACCTCAGTATCAATACCGGCGCCAGCGATCAGGCAAGAGCTATTACCTACTTGCAATTGAAAGACCTGAAAAGCTGGATCGATGCAAAGGTGAAGTCTGAAAGTGATTCAGATCAAAAGGCGCATTTGACCATGGCCTCTGCTCAGCTTGGTCTGTTTTTCGAGAAGCCAGAAGTTGTCAAAGAATACTACAAAGAAACGAAAGCGCCTGACGGCTCTCCTATTGGCATGGACGAGGGAATGGCGTGCGGATTTTGAGCAAAAAGAAAAGTTCCGGGGTGCGTGGCACCCCGGAACTTCCTTTACTCCGATTGTCTTAAACTACCTGTGAATAATCAATTCAACTCTTCTGTTCTGGCTTCTTCCCTCGGCCGTGTCGTTTGAGCTAACTGGCTCCAATTCTCCTTTGCCTTCTGTTGTGAGCCGCTCTCTGGCAATGCCTTTGCTCAGCAGATAGGCCTCCACTGCCGCTGCTCGGGCAACAGAAAGTGCCTCATTGGCGGCCTCACTTCCTACATTATCCGTATGGCCCACAATATCAACTTTCAGCCACGGTTCCCTTTCAAGTCGGTCAGCCAGCTCGTCCAGTTTTTGTTTAAAGTTGGCATTGATGCTTGTTTTGTTGGTTTCGAAACCTAACTCTTCGGTAATTTTTTCCGGTTTAAAATTCTCAAACTCTACTTGCTCAACGCCCGTTTTTACATCGGGTGAGGCGGCAATGTTGGTATCAGCCTCCTCTGTCGGCACATCGGCAGTGCCGGTGTCTGCCGCAGCGGTTTCTTCCACCTTTTCTTTCGGAACAGCCGGTCGCTTTGCCTCGTTGGTAGGTGAAGGTCGCTTGCTCTTACTCTTCGCTGTTTTCTGTTTTTTCCGTCTTTTGGTTTTTGATTTGGCGGCCCTGGTCACAAGCCCTTTCAACTCGAAGCCAAATTCAAAGGCACCCTGGTTGGCGGTATTACTCCCATTCGTCGGCACATCGTAACTGACCCCCATGCGAAACTCGTCCCGGCCAAATTGAAATCCGGCCAAAAAAAGCCCCCCAGACAAATAGGCTCCTTTCAACTCGACGAAACCTTTGCTGGCCAGCATATACCGCCAGTTGATGCCAGCGTTGAGCTGATTGTTTCTTCCGTTGTAGGTATAAAGCACCTCCGGGTAAAGACTCATCGACCCCGATTGATAAAGTTGGAAACCACCATTGAGCATGAATGAGGTTCGGATTCGGTAGTCCGAGTCGATAAATGCCTCCCTGGGCTGGTTAATGTCAAAACTCGACAACCCAAAATGGGCAAGCCTGGAGTTGTTCTTGTCTCGCTTTTCCCACTGCAAACCAATGCTCAACCTACCAAAAGAGCGGCGCAACTCGTCGAAGCTCTCGCCATTGTCAATCGAGCGATCATAACCCCGGTTGGGTATGTATTGTTGGCTCGTGAAGAAATCGTCGTAGCTGAATTTTCTTGTTTGGGCGAAAAGACCCACGCCAAGAGCCAGCTGCTGGTTTCTGGCTGTGCGCACTTGCATGGCATAGCTCAGCCCAACTTCCTGTGTTTTAAACGCCTTCCCTTCTCCAGCCTTGTCGTCCAAAAAAGTTACTCCAATACCTCCCAAAGTTCGGCCCCTCCCCGGTGCAACCAATGGGTAGCTGGCGGACAGTGAGGTACTCTTTATATCGAATTGAGGCCCCGTGTTCTGCTGGCGGTGCACTCCGCCTACCTTCCAGTAATTCCCAATACCCACCAGCGCCGGATTGACTCGCTGGTCAGTGAAGCCATACTGTGAAAAATTGAATTGTTGGGCCAACATTGTTTGGCCGCAAAGCATCAAAAGAAAGTAAACTAAAAACCGGAGCCTCCACCTCATCATTAGCCGTGATCTATCTTACGAGGTTAATTTTTCCAGATTTCTTTCCGTTGAGCAGCACCGGGCGGCCATCGCTATATGTCCCTTCCACACGCCAGTAGTATACTCCGGGAGGCATCTTTTCACCTTTGTGTGTGCCATCCCATCCTTCACTGACAGCCCTTGCGACGTCCAACTCCTGGTAGATCAGTCCTCCCGACCTGGCATATACCCGAAAATCGATAGTTGCCGGAACGGTAGAAAGCTGAAGGAAAAACTGGTCGTTTCGGTTGTCGCCATTAGGAGAAAAAAGGTTCGCTACTCCGCCGAGCTGCCCAACCTCCACCCTGATGTTGAACAGGCGTTCGCAACCTGCGTCATTTTTGACCAGCACTTGATAATCCGTTGTTTCGTCGGGAGAAACTGTCTGCTTTTGATTAAACGGGTCGTCAAATTCATTAGCAGGACTCCATTCATAAGCCTGACCACCGAAGGCAGTGATGTCGGCTGATTCACCGGGAGATATCGTGATCAAAGTATCTGACACTTGCGGATCGAAGAAAGCGATGACGCTCTCGGCTCTGTCAAAACAGCCAAACTCGTTGGCTGCCACTACGGATATTGTATCTGCCTGCGTAACAGCGAATGTGAGGCTTGATCCTTCGCCAATAGTGCCCAAAGCCGCCGAGCTCCAAATAACGTTTGTCCATGTGTCGGGCAGCTCGTAAGTAATTTCCGATTCCTCACATACTTGAACGAGGTCGTCAATATCCGCTGATAGGGAATCCAGTGGTTTGGTGGTTATGTTATAAACCAACTGCCCGCTCCCGCAATCCGCTACATCGGCAACAGTACCATAAAGCACATCGGCACCAATGGGCGAATAAGCTAACAAATCTGTCTGGCCAAGAGCACCATACAAATCTGAATACCAGTTTCTTTTGATGCCCTGCTCACCAAATAGCTCCGGTGTACCAGGGCACAGCTCTACTGAACTGGCAACCAATTCGGCGTCGCAAATCGCAAAGTTGAATAGTTGAAGGGTTCCTGTGCCGAGCGCATTGTAGGCATTGTCCACCGCAATAACGAGGAAGAGATAGTTGCCCTGCGCCAAATCATTAAAGTTAAGGTGATCGGCATACAAAGCTTTCCCGTGGTTGGGCTGCTGAAGGCTGAAGGTTTTGGCGCTCATGTTCGAGTCAAATAAAGCTGCAGTATCAGCATCTGTTAGCAGGACATCATAAGAAAGAGAAGTGCTATCTGTTAATGAATCGAGCGCTGCTTGCCAGCTTATTTTCACTTCTCCGGCGGCTGTTTGCACGGCAGATTGAGGAAACGGAAGCGACGGAGCCTTATTAATAGAGTCTGCTTGATTCTCAAAAAAGATCAAGCTCATGCCTTCACGGGCCTGCCTCAACTCTACAAAATCCAGGTTGAAATCCTGGTCCCAATCGGCAAATTCAGTAAGAAGGAGAGAGTCCCGGTAAACAGGCTCAGCCTCCGCAAATGCATTTAAGTTGTTGTACCAAAAAACAAAGGTCGAGTCGTTTCGGGAAGCACTTAGCCAAAGATCCGTTTTGCCATCCGAGTCGAAATCTGCCATATGTGAGGCCTGAATTTTATAGTTACGTAACATACTGTCCTGATCTGCCACTATCCGACCCCCATTGTTTCGGTAAAGAACATTTAAATCCTCCCCCATGGAGCTTTTTCCTCTCACAAAAACATCAGGCCTGCGATTGCCATCATACTCACCCAAGGCGATCGCCTCTACCTGATGATCCACGGCCACAAAAAATGACGTATCAGATTCCTGCACAATTTGTTCGTATTCGAAGCCAAAATTGGCAGAATCAACAAACTCAAAGCTGCCGTTGTTTTTATAAAGCCTGGTAAATGACTGCCCTTGCCTGAAACCTGACAGCAACAAATCTTTTCTGGCGTCACTATCAATATCCAGGGCAAAAAATCCCCCTTCGGTAAAAAGAGGAAACTCTATCATCAGGTCCTCAAAGCCTGGTGCGGTGCCCTTCAATACTTTAAGTTCGATACTATCTTCATCGTTTCGCCGAGCGATGAGCAGGTCATTCACAGTATCATAATTCAGGTCTATAAATTGGAATGCCTCCACGGGCCCGTTCAACACTGGTGTTGGAAGCAATTCGAAAGTGAAGTTTTCCCTGGACAGCAGTACTGAAACAACGGTGTCGGCGCCGTTGACTATACCAGAAAAAGCGAGATCTATTTTTCTGTCTCTGTCATAATCGATTGGCTGTAGCTCTGAAATCCGGACATTCGGAAAGGAGGCGCTTTGTAGGGTAAACTTCCCTTGTCCTTCATTGAGGTACACCTGAAGTACTCCATTGCCCAGGGTATCGTTGCCATAAAGTATCAGATCGTAAAGCAGGTTGTTATTCAAATCAACCCACTTCATCGATACATTCTCGATACCGCTTACGCTGAGCGTATCCACTGCTTCAAATGTTTGCGCCCGGAGGTGACTAAAACAAAGCAACCCGAGGATGCTAAAACCAAGTGCTTTTAGTGTATTCATGGTCGTTTTTATTATTCTACTTTGAAGGTGAGTTTAATTGACATCCTGCTGCTGACAGGATAGCCGTTGAAGGAGGCGGGTTTCCATGCAGGGCTTCGTTTGATAATACGGATAGCCTCGTTATCAAAAAGATCTCCTAAAGACTCGACTATGGAAATGTCTTTGAGCGTGCCATCAACATCCACAGAAAACATCACCTTGACGTAGCCCTGAACGCTGTCTTTTCTTGCCAGCTCCGGGTAGGTCAGCTCGCTCTCGATAAAAGCATAAAAAAGGTCGAACCCATCCTTTGGCTCGGCATTCAGGTATACATCTTCTTTTTGTACCTGGTTAGTTTCCTGATTCTCCGATGGTTGCACGTTTTTCTTTTCAGCCGGTGTCGATGTTTTTGGTTTTGTAACCGGCTCTTGTGTTGGAGATGGTGTCTGCATTTGATCATCGAGCCTGGTCGCCGGTGCAGCTTCAACTGGAGGGCTTGCCGAGACGGCCTCTTCCTTCACCGGCACCTCTGCCAAAGTTGGTTGTTTGTCGCTGACTGAGGGCCTGCCAAGCGTGAGTAAATAAATAATCCCGATAGCCGGAATAACAGCCAGCCCCCACAGCAGCTTCCCGGAATACGCCAGGCCGGAAACCTGCTTACTCCCCGCCAGCACTGAGTCAAAATCCCTCAGTGAGTGGATTTGTTCTGTACTGATCTCTTGTCTCTTTTTTACAAATTGGTATTTCATTTCACGACAAGTTTTTTGACCTCTTTCCTCATTTTTTCCAGCAAGCGATAGCTACGTGTTTTGGCATTGTTTTCGGTAATGTCCAAAATATCTGCCGCCTCCTTAAAACTCTTTCCTTCGAAAAACCTCATTTCTATCAACTCCAGATCTTTCGGCTCCAAAGACTCAAGCAACACCGGCAATGAGTTCATCCATACTTCCTGCTCGCTATCGCCGAATTGGAGTTCCTCCAGCAGGTTGACGCCCATGTAGTCATCGAGCGCTACAGTTCTGTGTTTCTTTCCTGACCTGAAGAAGTCGTAGCATTCATTCAGCGCAATCCGATACAGCCAGGAAGAAAAAGAAAGGCCCCGAACCTGGTATTTTTTCAAATTGGCCAGGGCCTTATAAAACACTGAAGAGGTTACATCCTTACTAGCCTCAAGCTGGCCAATTCGAGCATAAACAAATCGGAAAATGGGTTCGTGGTACTTCTCATAGATAGGGCCGAACCTTTTGGGGTCTTGCTTGGCTTGCTCTATAAGTGCGTGTTCGTCCAACTCCACTTTTGCGCTGTTTGATTGGTCAGAATTTTGAAACTTTCGGCCCTGTAACGGGGAAGAGTGGAAAAGATACAGAAGATGAAAAAATATTTTTCCCTGGAAACCGGGATTAGTTGGCACTGAGGTTACAGATGAAAGCAGTTTGATGTACAACGACAGCCACAGCGCCGCATATTATACCCGCCAGGAACCAGATCTTAATTCAAATGGCTTTTTAACAAAAGGAATATGTTTTTCTACTGATGCTGATCCTTCAGCAGATCGGTTACTTTCTTGACAGGGTTAAATGTTGAAACTGGCACTTCAACAAACACGGTGTTCCAATTGCTCATCGAACCGTTCCAAAGTCCGGGGAGCTCCTGTGCCTTCAGGGCCTTGCCATCTTTCGATTTCTCGGTAACAAAGCCCGTTTTGGGGTCGGTGAATTTCATCAGGTCGAACTTCTTCCCGCTATAGTCTTTGGTACCACACACCAAGTCAACCGGGTTAAAGTGTGTACTTTCTTCGAAAATTTTCTTTTGCCCTGCATCCTTCAAATCAACCTGCGCACTTTCCACGATCTGTAGCGACACAGTACCGTCAGGGTTTTTGCACCAAAACGGCCCTCCTCCCGGCTCTCCTTCATTTTTCACCATGCCGCAAATGCGGATGGGTCGGTTGAATTTGCCTTTGAGGAAAGCCGATCTTTCCGCAGCCGACGCTGTTCTGGCGGTAGTATGATTGCTGGTACAAAGCTCTTTTTCCAAAAAGTCGTACATGGCGTCAAGATCGGCCGTAGTTGCACCACCAGCTTCAAGTTTTTCAAGGAACCCGAAAATCTTACTTTGGTATTCCAACAGAAGGCTGGCAATCACCTTCTTATAGACAAATGTGTCTTCCTTGAGTCGGTCGGGCACCACATTATCTATGTTCTTAACAAATATCACGTCGGCATTAAGGTCGTTGAGGTTGGATAGCAATGCCCCATGGCCGGCCGGCCTGAAAAGTAGCCCGCCGTCGTTTTCCCTGAAGGGTTGATTACTCATGTCCACGGCTATGGTGTCAGTAGATGCCTTCTGCTCGGAAAAGCTTACCTCGAATTTTACCCCGTACTGTTTTTCATAGCCCGCCTGCACGGCAGCCACGTGCTCTTTGAATTTGGCCCGATGTTCAGGGCTTACCGTAAAATGCAACTTTACACTACCGTCCGACGATTTAGCATAGTTGGCTCCTTCCACAAAGTGCTCCTCCGCAGGAGTTCTGGCAACACCGTTCTTTTTGTGAAACTTCAAAAGCCCCTTTGGCAACTGGCCGTAGCCAAGTCCCCTGTCGAGCAACAGGTATTCAAGAATAGAAACATACTTTCGTTTTAAGTGAGCTTCCTCCAGCGACGTGCCTGACTTTGCATAAGCATTTTTCAAGTCATCGTAAAAAGCGAAATCCTCCAGCCGCTTGAAAAAATCAAACATGGAGCCGCTCTTCTGATTGGCTGTGAGCTTTTGATAGTCGGCCTCTGAGCCTGTGTACTCCTCCATAAAGCTGAACAGATCCTTAAACATACGACTGGCCGCTCCGGAGGCAGGCACAAACTTCACAATGGCTTTCGAAGCAGTTGCGCTTTCATAGCTTTTCAGCCTCGCATCAATGTCCTTTTCCGACAACTTACTAAGGCCGTCTCCAATAGTCGCTGCCTTTTCCAGCTTCAAAGGAGGAAAGTCGTCTTTGAAGTTTTGAATTTGAGCTTCCACTACGTCAGTTGAGGAGCCTCTCTTTTTTATGAAATCAATATCGCTGCTGGAAAACATTTCGTAAGTCGTTTAAGTCGGCAATTAGCTTCACCTAATTAAGGTGAAGGGGTCGATAAATCCAAGGTTAAAATGGATAAGAATTCTTACTATAAGCTCCTTTGTGTTATTCGCCATAGGGTCTTACGCTTTAAAAATGTTAATTCGTAAAAATCAAAAGTCTTCGTAATTTGTCTACCTAAAGCATATGTCTCCATCATGAACGAATTTTTGACAATATCACCTACCTTCTACGGTATGAGCATCGTGCCGAAGAAATACTGGAAGGACTATGGCTTTGCGCTGCTCACTATTGCCGGGGCGGATGGGGATGTGTCAGACCCCGAAATGGACTGGCTTACCGAAGACCTTGGGCAGTCTTTGAAAGTAGGTACCGACCTCATTGCTGCCTGGGAAGAGTTCGACTGGGAAAATGCTGATCTTGGCGAAATTTTCCAACGACTTAACCCCAATCAAATAGCAAACTACAGCAAGCTTATGCTTTACGACGCCATCAGGATGTCCTATGCCGATGGGGATTTTTCTGACAAGGAGCGTGAAAGCGTAGATGAATGTGCCCGAATTCTTAAAGTGAACAAGGAAACAGTAATGGCCATGGAGGCGCTTGTTGAAATGGAACGGGCAGCCGACAAACTCCGACAAACTATTCTTTAAACTCAACATCCAATCAACCTATGGAAGCGTTATCTATCAGAATCATCAACATTCACTGCTACTTTTATGAAGAAAACGATGGCGACGAAGTATTTCTGGTCATCAACAAAAAGAAAGTATGGCCCGTGGATGAGAAGTGGTACCGCATGAAGGCCGAATCACTGGAAGTTGACCATGTCATTGACGGCTTCAAGGAGAACGAAAAGGTTGATTTGGAGGTGTGGGACTACGACTACCTCAGCCCCAACGACTATATGGGCAAAATCACTATGCTCATCGACAAGCCAGGTGGGCCCTACACCACCGATATGCAGCTGGCCGACCCCAAGCAAATCGCCCGGTACTCCATCACCTGGGAAATAATAAAACCTAAGTGACCACTAAGGAATAAGCTCTTTGTGCATCACCTTGGCTTCGCCCTCTATGACGGCCTTTCCCGTGGCAACGTGCGTGAGCACTGTGGCAATGATGGCCGAATTTCTCCCGTCAAGACTTACCACCTCCACTCTCGCCTGGTAGTCCTCCCCTGGGTACACCGGCCTTTTGAATTGCAACGTCTGACCGAGATAGATGGTGCCGTCGCCAGGAAAAATGGTGCCCAGTATCCTGGAGAAAATGGCTGCGCTGAAAATTCCGTGAACGATTGGTTTCTTAAAAGAGGTATTGGCAGCAAACGCCGCATCGATGTGTACCGGGTTTTTGTCACCGCTTAGCTCGGCAAAGGCATTGACCTGCTCCTGAGTAAGTGAAAAAGGCATTTCGTAAGTATCTCCGACTTTCAGCATAGTAGCTTTGTTTGCCTTAAATATAAGGGCTTTTTTACAACTACTTCCGCACAACAAATTTTCACCACCAACGGATTATTGCTTGAATCAAAAACCATTTATGCTGTTCTTCCCGCATTAACCCGAAAACCAATCAGTCATGCAAAAAAGACTCAACTACTTGTTGCTGCCGGCGTTCATCATGCTCATTCATTGGGCAGAAGCGCAAAGCGGAAAAAAGCCCATCGTCACGTCTGACCTTATGAAAATTGTTACCTCCTCACAGCTGGAGGTATCACCCGATACCAGGAAAGCGGTGATGGTCGTCACCAAAAGAGATCAAAAAGGGGATGACTATTTTTATAGCCACAACCTTTACATGCTCGATCTTGAAAAAGGTGGAGAGCCTATTCAGCTTACGTTCGGAAAAAAGAGCGACTCACAGCCTACCTGGGCTCCTGACGGTGAAAAAATCGCCTTTGTGCGATCCGACGACGGAAAGTCGCAAATATGGATACTGCCGTTAACCGGGGGCGAAGCCTATCCACTTACCTCTGCCAAGCACGGTGCTTCTGGCCCCCGCTGGGCTCCCGACGGAAAATCTATTCTCTTTTCGTCGTCCATCCCCGATTGGGACACTGAAGGCACCCCAACCTGGGCTTATGAAAGACCAGGAAGAGCATTCAAAGACGAGCCCAACTGGAAGGCGCTAAAAGACGAAGAGAAAAAAGATATCAAGTCTACTCCTGATGGCGACCTTGGAGAGCTTCGGGCATGGCTGGCCAAAAATGCCGTCGACAAAAACCCACGGGTGTTTGTGAATCAGGATTTCCAGGCGGAACAGGGACTCAACCCCGAGATGAAGTATCGGCATTTATTCATTCAGTCGCTTGATGCCGGGAAAGCCAGCCAACTCACCAAAGGGTTCCAGGATTTTGCCGGTGGCGATTGGTCGCCGGATGGAAAAACCATTGTTTGCTCCTCTGTGGCTTACAAAGTGGAGCCCGACAAACAAAGCCACTCTGACCTTTGGAAAATTGACGTCACGTCAGGTTCTGCTACCTCCTTCCTTCATATGGAGGGTTTTTCCTTAGGCAATCCACAGTTCTCGCCCGACGGAAAGTCCATACTGTTTTACATGCGAGATGATGTAAACAGGCATGCTACGCAAAATGACCTGGGGCTTGTCAACACCGAGGGCAGCGGCGCAAAAATGATTACAGCGGAGTTTGACAGAGACGCTGGTGGGCCGGTCTTTTCTCCTGATAACAAAAAAATCTATTTTACTGCGTCGTCCGAAGGGGACATTCCTTTGTACAGCTACGACCTGAAGAAAGGCGAAATCGTTACCCTTTTGGAAGGAGACAAAGGCATCAATGACTTTGCGCTTGCAGGCAAAAAAATCATCATGACCATTACCGACTTCAACAACCCTCTGGAAGTATACAGCATGGACGTGAAGAGCGGGGCTTTGACAGCGTTAACACATTTCAACTCGGATTGGCTGAAAGACAAAATCGTCACTCCCGTTTCGGAATACTGGGTCACCCGACCCGACGGCGTAAAAGTACAGTACTGGGTGATGCAACCCGTTGGCTTCAAACAAGGAACCAAATATCCGACCATACTGGAAATCCATGGTGGGCCTTCTGCCATGTGGGGGCCGTCGGGACTCAGTATGTGGCATGAATTTCAGTTGCTTTCCAGCTGGGGTTATGGGGTGGTTTTCAGTAACCCACGGGGTAGTGGCGGCTACGGCGATGCGTTCAAAAAAGGTAATTATAGAGACTGGGGCCACGGGCCTGCCAACGACATTCTGGCAGCTTTGGATGATGCTACTTCCAAAAACAGCTGGGTGGATACCGACCAGCTATTTGTAACAGGAGGTAGCTATGCCGGTTACATGGTGGCCTGGCTAGTGACACAAGACCAACGCTTCAAAGCAGCCAATGCGCAAAGAGGTGTATACGATCTCACTACCTTTATGGGAGAAGGAAATGCCTGGCGGCTGGTACCAACGCATTTTGGCTACCCTTGGGAAGAGGGCGTGCAGGAAATCCTTGATGCCAACTCACCAATTACCTTCATTGACCAAATTACGACCCCTCTACTCATCATGCACTCCGATCAGGACCTGAGAACTGGCACCATCCAGTCGGAAATGATGTACAAGAGCCTGAAAGCACTTGATAGGCCTGTGGAATATGTGCGCTATCCGGGCGAAGGGCATGAGCTAAGCAGAAGCGGCAATCCGCTGCGCATGATGGATAGGCTCGGCCGGTTTATTGAGTTTTTTGAAAGGTATGTAAAGCACCCGGAGGCTCCTGCAGCTACTGTGGGAGAAGATTAAAGCTAGACCTATTTTCCTCGGCCTGATTTTGTGCTTAAAGTCAAAGTCTTATGGGGTGAGAACCTATCTTCTACCTTTTAATAGCGCCTTACGGCGCTATTTTTTTTCTGTGCATTGATACTCTTCCCAAATATTCGGCAATGTCACCAACGTTTATAATCAACCAGTTGCTCTCCTCAAAAAGCACATTTTGTTAACGCTCTATAAAATAGACCGTTATGTGCCATATATTTTTCCTGCTGTCTCTCAATGGTCAGCTGTAAATATAAGAATATTCATATTTTATGTCTCATAAAAAGTGTGCAATTAATCGATGCAAACGATTGCTGAGGGTAGAAAACACAATGCGCTGTATAAGTTCGTATGCCCTAGTTTAAAATTTGTGCGGACACACTTTCTAGCAGCTCATGAGAGCATTATCGTTTCGTTACTCTATAAAGCCAGGTGTTTCTTCGTTGGTATATAAAAAATTTTATATATTTATCCCCTCAACACCCCCTGTTGATTATACCCTTTAGTTCGAATCAATTATCTATTAAAACATTTTCTATGAAGAAAAAGCTTACCCATTTATTGGTGTTTTGCTTATTGGGCTTCTATGCCCATGCGCAAAACCGAGTGATTTCAGGTAAGGTCACCGACGAGGAAGGCGGTGGACTCCCTGGTGTTAACATTTCTGTCAAGGGCACGAGCGTCGGCACAGTTACCGATGTGGAAGGTGATTATAAAATCACTATGTCTGCCGACGGTACAACCCTCGTTTTCTCTTTTATTGGCTTCACCACACAAGAGGTAGAAGTGGGTTCAAGGTCAGTGATTGACATTTCGATGACAGCTGACTTTACCCAATTGGATGAGGTAGTAGTTACTTCCTTTGGTTTGGAAAAAGACAAAAAGTCTCTTGGTTACTCCGTTACTCAGGTAAGTGGTGACCAGTTTACCGACTCCCGTACTACCAACTTGGGAAATGCACTGACAGGTAAAATAGCCGGTGTGAATGTAAGTACGCCTGCTTCAGGAGCAGCGGGATCAAGCCGTGTGATTATCAGAGGGGGATCTTCCCTGGGTGGATCGGACCAGCCACTTTATGTGGTAAACGGTGTGCCAATGGACAATTCTACACTTGGCTCTGCGGGTATGTGGGGTGGAAATGACGGTGGAGATGGTCTTTCTTCTATCAACCCTGATGACATCGAGAGCCTTTCGGTATTGAAAGGAAACACGGCCGCAGCACTATATGGTGCCCGTGCCGCCAATGGCGTCATTTTGATTACAACAAAGTCAGGTAAGTCAAGAAAAGGTGTCGGCGTTAGCTTTAACTCCAACTTTACCATGGACAACGTGATTGATCTTACCGACTTTCAGAAAGAGTATGGAATAGGTGTGGATGGCGAAAAGCCTGCCAACGAAACCGCTGCCCTCGATTACGGCAACTCCTCCTGGGGAGGCAAACTTGACGGATCAAGCGTTGTTCAGTTTGACGGTGTATCAAGACCTTACTCCGATACGGGAGAAACCATCAAGGACTTCTATCGCACTGGCAAAACATGGACTAATACATTGGCTCTTTCCGGTGGAAACGAAAAAGGCAACTTCCGTTTTTCGGCTTCTGATTTGAATAATGACGATATCATGCCGAATGCAAGCTTCGACAGAAAGCTTTTCACAACAGGCTTGAATGGCGCTTTTGGAAACCTTGAGCTAAAACTGACAGGCCAGTACTCTAAGGAAAAGGCCATCAACCGACCAAGATTGTCGGACTCTCCGGGTAACGCCAACTATGCCATCCTTACAAAGCCTGCTTCTCTTTCTTACGAGACGTTGAAGGGTGATCCTGATAAATTAGGAGCAAAAGAGGATGGAACAGAATTCCGTTATCAGGGAAGCAATTATATACAGAACCCTTACTGGGCAGCTTATCAGTTCAATAGAGAGGATAATAAGGACCGTGTTCTGGGCAACATCGCATTGAAGTACAACTTCTTTGAGTGGCTGTATGTGCAAGGCCGTGTCGGCACCGACTTTGTGTCCGTAGCTTCTGACAACTACGAGCCTTATGGCACAGCCTACGCTACTACCGGAAGCTTCAACCAGAACATGAGAACCATTAGAGAAGACAATGCCGATATGTTCATTGGCGTTAACAAAACTTTCGGTGACATTTCGGTAGACGGTCTGGTTGGTGGAAACCGAATGAGAAAAACAGCTGAGCAGCTAAACGCTGGTGGCTCTGGCTTGAACATTCCCTTTTTCCACAGCGTAACCAACGTTACAAATCAGGCTTACAGCTACAGTTTTTCTGAATACGGTATCAACTCCATCTTCGGATCAGCAAACATCGGATTCAGAAATTACCTGTTCCTAAACGTGACTGGTCGTCAGGACAAGTTTTCGACCCTTGCGGACGAAAACAACTCTCTTTTCTATCCTTCTGCCGGTTTGAGCTTCGTTTTCTCGGACGTGTTTACGATGCCTGAGTTCTTCACCTTTGGAAAGGTGAGAGCGTCGTGGGCCCAGGTGGGCGGTGGTGCACCAGATCCCTATTCACTTAACCTGACCTACGGACTTGTAGGGCAAGGCCACCAGGGAGCAGTTTTAGGATCCATCAGCAACGGTTCCATTCCTAACGCTGCCCTTCAACCATATATTTCCAGCGAAATTGAAGTTGGGTTTGATGTAAGATTGCTGGACAACAGGATTGGTATTGACCTTGCCTACTATGACAGGACCACAACAGACGACATCCTGAATACAACTATTTCGGGGACATCTGGCTTTGGCTCCACTACGATCAACGTCGGTGAGCTGAGCAACAAGGGTGTGGAACTGCTGTTAAAAGGAACGCCAATAGTTGCCAATGGCTTCAGGTGGGATGTTTCCTTCAACTACGCTCACAACATAAGCAACGTGATCAATCTTGGCACGAACGCACTGGGTGAGCCCATCGAGTTCCTTAACCTTGACGAAGCGAGAACACAACAGGAGAGAATTCGTCACTATGTAGGCCAGCCTTTGGGAGCCATTGCAGGTTACAAGCAAATGGAAATCGACGGCCAAAAAGTATATGACGCCGACGGATATCCAGTGAGAGGAGACTTCGACCTTATCGCACCGGGACGTCACCCTGTCAGCGCCGGCATTAGCAATACATTCACCTATAAAAACTTTACGCTCGACTTCCTGATCGATATCCGCAGTGGTGGTTATCTGGCATCAAGTACAAACGTAGTAGCCTACAACCTTGGCCTGCACAAAGAAACCCTCCCAGGTCGTGAAAACGGGCTGAGCATTTCCGGAGTGGATGAAGAAGGACAAGCACAGACCTGGAACATTGCTCCTGAAAATGTAGACAACTACTACAGCCGCTATTCTCAAATCACTGACAATTTCGTGTACAATGCGTCTTTCGGTAAACTCAGGTCGCTGTCTTTGGGTTATAGCCTGCCTTCTACGCTATTGGCGAAGACCCCAATTGAGTCGCTTCGGTTCTCAATAGTTGGTAGAAACCTGGCTTTGCTTTGGTCAAGTGTTCCAAATATTGACCCTGAGTCTGCTTACAACAATAGCGGAAATGCGCAGGGGCTTGACTTCTTCGCCATGCCGACAACAAGAAACTTTGGTTTCAACCTGTCGGCGTCATTCTAAACTTTAAATGAAGAGAAATATGAAGAATATAAAGAAATATTTAAGCGCCGCATTGGTGCTCGTCTTCATCATGAGTTCATGTAACGAAGACAACCTGATTGAGCTCAACATAAACAAAAATGCCTCCGAAGAAATAGACCTTTCGTATCTGCTGGCATATGGACAGTTGAGGGTAGCTGGTGCCCGCTACGAAAACTGGAGAACGAACTTGATTTATTGCTCTACTATGATCCAACACAACGCCTCGTTGCAAGGTTACTGGAGTGGCGATAAATACTACTACAACGCACAATACAGCGGTGCTTTTATGGAAAGTCACTATACCGACGCCATCAAAACACTGACTCATGTAGTGGATCAAACAGCGGACGTGCCAGAGTTGGTTAACCTGCATGGTGCGGCCACTATCATGCGTTCTTTCGATCTTCACAAAATGACTGATCTTTATGGAAACGTTCCTTTCTTCCAGGCTGGAAGGGGGCTCGACGGAGCCGAAAACTGGTTCCCAAAGTACGATGCTCAATCTGAAATCTATGCGGCCCTGATAAGCGATATTAAAGCAGCAAGAGACGGATTTGACCCAAGCATTAACAATTTGGGCTCTCAGGACATCCTGTTTAAGGGAGATACTGAGAAGTGGGTGAAGTTTGCGAATTCATTACTAATGAGAATAGCGCTTCGTATGAGCAAAGTGAATCCTACAGAAGCGCAAGCTGTGTTTGTTGAAGCAGCTGGCGGTGCAATGACATCAAATGATGACAACGCATTTTTGGCTCAACAAAACGGTCCTGCTGGTGATACCAACCAGAACGGCACTTCACTTGTGCTTTCCAATGCCGGCGGTGGCGGTGGCGATGCCAGCAATGGCCGTGTCAGTGAATTCCTTGTAAATTGGCTAACGGACAACAATGACCCACGTAAAATGATCATTGTAGGTGGTACCGGTGACCCGTATAATAGCACTACCTGGAACACCGATCCCGATAGTCAACAAGGCTTGCCCAATGGTTACACTTCGCAAACCATAACGGCCATCAATCCTGATTTTGAAAGCGTAAATGAGTACTCTTTCATCAATCGTGAGATTTTAGATCTGGATGATCCTTATCCATTCCTTAGCTACGCTGAAGTAGAACTGATGAAAGCTGAGGCAGCGGTGAAGGGTTGGTTGTCATCTGATCCTGAAGCACATTTTGTGGCTGGAGTTACAGCAGCCATCCAGTCATGGGAGGCATTTGGCATCTCAAATGCAGCAAGTGCTTCGGAAATCAGCACATACATCGCCGGGCTTGACTTTGCGGGAGCATCAGACGCTGCTAAACTGGAATTGATTGGCGAGCAATACTGGGCCGCCACTTACCTGAACCACGTTGAGGCATGGAACAACTGGAGAAGAACAGGATTTCCTGCCTTCACTCCTACAAGCGACCCGAACAACATCACTGGCGGAACTGTGCCAAGAAGGTTGAGGTACTATGAGTCAGAAGCTGGCAGCAACCCTGACAACTACCAAAGCGCCGTTCAGGCCCAGGGGCCAGACCTTCTTACCACAAGAATGTGGTGGGATGTTGAATAAATTCTCTTTCCATTGATATTTCAAATACTCATCTATTGATAAGGGCACCTTCGGGTGCCTTTATTTTTCCACTCTTCCCAGCCACAACTTATTAATGGACTATGCATTGTTATCCTTGCCAAACCTTCTTAAATTTTGATTTTACATAACCCTACTTGAACATGTATACCAGGCTCATCACCGGGCTTCTGTCCATTGCCTTTGCGGGATTAATTATTTCCCTGCCTGGATGCAAAGACTCAACATCTTCAGGAGACCTGCCCGAAACCGTCAGCTACAATTTTCATATCCGCCCTTTGATGAGCGACAGGTGCTTCGCTTGCCATGGTCCCGATAAAAACAAAGTGAAAGCCGGCCTAAGGCTTGATATTCCTGAGCTGGCTCTCGGTGAATTGAAAGAGAATAAAGGGAAATTTGCCATCGTCCCTGGAAAGCCAGAGGAGTCGGAGTTGGTGAAGCGCATTTCTTCTACCGACCCTACCTACCAAATGCCGTCGCCTGAGTCGCACCTGCCTCTTTTGACTGAAAATGAAATAGCGCTTGTTAAAAAATGGATCAGGCAGGGCGCAAAATTTGAAAAGCTTTGGTCCTTCACGTCTCCCAAAAAAGCGGTCCTTCCAAAAGTGAAGGGCGAAGACTGGCCTAAAACCGACCTTGACCTTTTCGTCGTGAAAAAAATGGAGGAAAAAGGACTGAAACCCAACGAAGAGGCGGACAAAGAACGCTTGCTGAAAAGGGTTTCTCTCGATCTGACCGGGCTGCCTCCGTCGCTTGATCTCATGGATCGCTTTATGGCCGACAAAAGCGATGAGGCTTATGAAAAGGTTGTGGACGAATTGATGAACAGCCCTGCTTATGGAGAAAGAATGGCCGTTCACTGGCTGGACGTCGGCCGCTATTCCGATTCCTACGGCTATCAGGACGATAATATCCGCACGCAATGGCCCTGGCGGGATTGGGTGATCCATGCCTTCAACGACAACCTTCCTTACGACAAATTTCTCACCTGGCAGTTGGCTGGAGACATGCTTCCCGACGCCGATAAAGAGAAAATCCTTGCTACCGGCTTTTTGAGAAACCATAAATACACAGAGGAAGGTGGTGTGATAGAAGAGGAGTATAGAATCGAGTACCTCCTCGACAAAACCAAGACATATAGTAAAGGAATTATTGGTCTTACGGTAGAATGTGCCCAGTGCCACGATCACAAATACGATCCGATTTCGCAAAAGGACTACTATAAAATGTTGGCCTTCTTTAACAATACACCTGAAGTCGGGTACGAGGGCGACATATCCGTTTCGAAACCAGCTAAAGCACCAAGGCTTGAAATTACAACGGCCGATCTTGATGGAGTACTTTCATTTATCAGACAGCTGGAAAAAGACACCATGATGGTGTCAGTGATGGACGAGCTTGACACCCTGCGCAAAACTTACGTGCTCAACCGGGGGCAGTACGATTCGCCAACAGATGAAGTGAAACCACAACCTCTGTCAGAAGTCATGGTTTTTGATACCACTGCCTACCCAAGAAACCGCTTAGGCTTGGCCAAATGGACCGTCGACAAAAACAATCCTTTGACAGCCAGGGTATTTGTGAATCAGGTATGGCAAATGATCTTCGGCCAGGGAATTGTAAAAACCGCCGGCGACTTTGGTATGCAGGGCGACCTACCTTCACACCCTGAGCTGCTCGACTGGCTGGCGGTCGACTTTATGGAAAATGACTGGGACATCAAATACCTGGTCAAGCAAATCGTGACATCGGCTACGTACAGGCAATCCAGCAGCGTTTCGAAAGAAAAGCTGGCCATCGACCCCGACAATATTTACCTCAGCCATGGGCCTCGCTTCCGGTTACCGGCTGAGTTCGTAAAAGACCTCATTCTGGCTAGCAGTGGACTTTTGGTGAACAAAATCGGTGGCCCCAGTGTGAAGGCTTATCAACCCGACGGCCTTTGGGAGGCTGCCACTTCGGGCAGAGGTGTTTTAGCAACTTACCAGCAAGACCATGGGGAAGATTTGTACCGCCGGGGTATGTACACTTTCATCAAACTCACACTGCCTCCTCCCTCTCTGATGATTTTCGATGGCAGCAACAGAGACCAATGTGAGGTAAAACGACCTCAGACCAACACGCCTCTCCAAGCACTTGTCATGATGAACGATCCAACCATGTTAGAAGCTTCACGGGTGCTGGCCGAAAAGCTGGTCAAGGAGCAGACGGGCACAGAAGACAAAATAACAAAAGCCTTCAGGCTGATTGTGTGCCGGGTGCCGAAGGAGTCTGAGAAAGATTTGCTGAACAGTTATTTTTCAGAACAACTGGGCATTTACCAAAGCCAGGCTATTGACCCTTCGGAGGTGCTAAATGTGGGTGAATTTCCTCATTTGGAAGTAGAGAAAAGTGAGGCGGCAGCGCTTGCCAACGTGATTCAACTGATCTATAACATGGAGGAATCCATTACAAAGACATAAGCCATGGAAAAAGAACAACTGGAAAACGGCTTAAACCAAAACAGGCGAAAATTTCTTTCGAAGTTAAGTCTCGGCATTGGTAGTGCGGCACTGGGTTCGCTGCTGATTCCTGATTTATTCAAGGGAGGCTCTAGTCCGGAAGAAGAGCTTTTTGCACAGCTCCCCCATTTTGCGCCAAAGGCCAAACGGATCATTTACCTCTTCCAAAATGGTGCCCCCTCTCAGCTTGACCTTTTCGACTACAAACCCATGCTGCAAAAAATGCACGGGGAAGACTTGCCAGAGTCGATTCGTCAGGGTCAGCGATTGACAGGCATGACGTCCGGGCAGTCCAAATTTCCACTGGCCGGAACAATTTTCGACTTTAAACAATACGGCCAGTCTCGTGCCTGGATCAGCGACTTGCTGCCCCACACCGCCAGCATAGCTGACGAACTCTGCTTCGTAAAAAGCATTTATACCGAGGCCATCAACCACGACCCGGCACTCACCTTTTTCCAGACCGGTGCCCAGGTAGGCAACCGCCCAAGCATGGGGGCATGGCTGAGTTACGGGCTGGGAAGTGAAAACAAAAACCTCCCCGCTTTCTGCGTTTTGCTTTCAAAAGGAAAAGGTAATGGCCAGGGAGTTTACTCAAAGCTTTGGACCAACGGCTTCCTCGACTCCGTTCATCAGGGTGTCCAGTTCTCCAGTGGCGACGACCCTGTGCTCTACCTCAACAACCCCGAGGGAATGGACAGGGCGGAAAGAAGAAAAATGCTCGATCACCTGGCAGCGTTGAATCAGGAAAACTACGAAGAGTTCGGGGATCCTGAGATTGCTGCCAAAATTCAACAATACGAGTTGGCTTACCGAATGCAGACTTCGGTGCCAGAGCTTACAAATTTAAAAAATGAGCCGGAGTCAATTGTGAAAATGTACGGCCCCGAATGCATGGTGCCCGGTACCTATGCCGCCAACTGCCTGCTGGCCCGCAAGCTCAGCGAAGGTGGCGTTCGGTTTGTGCAACTCTACCATCAGGGGTGGGATGCCCACGATAACCTGCCTGGCCAAATTGTTGGCCAGTGCAAAGATGTGGATCAATCGTCGGCAGCACTCGTAATGGATTTGAAGCAAAGAGGCCTCCTCGACGAAACCCTCGTAATTTGGGGCGGTGAGTTTGGCAGAACCAACTATTGCCAGGGCAAGCTCACTGGCGACAACTACGGCCGTGACCACCATCCCCGGTGCTTCACTATATGGATGGCAGGTGGGGGCATCAAGCCTGGAATGGTCTACGGGGAAACTGACGAGTTTGGCTATAATATCACCGAAAACCCCGTGCATGTCAACGATTTTCATGCGACCGTGCTCAACCAAATGGGGCTTGATCATGAGAAGCTGATCTACAAGCATTTGGGAAGAAGGTACCGGTTGACTGATGTAGCCGGAAAGGTAGTGAAAGGAATTATTGCTTAGCAAGAACACCCGAAAAATGAAAAGAAGAACTTTTGTAAAAAACAGTGCCCTTGCCGCTTCGGCTGTTATGGCTGGGCCTTCTCTGTTAGCCAGAAATCCGAAGCAAGACATCATCCTCGGCCACGGAAAAAAGCGCTACAAGCTCGACACCAAATGGAGCCAGGCCGACATCACCAAATACCCGGTGAAAGACTGCCACGAAATGGTGCAGGACAGCAAAGGCCGCATCCTGCTCCTCACCAACGAGACCAAAAACAATGTCATTATCTACGACAAAAAAGGGAAGCTGCTTTCAACGTGGGGATCGGAATACCCCGGGGCTCATGGGTTGACTTTGTTTGACGAAAATGGCACCGAAGTGCTCTTCATCTGCGACAACAACCGCCATCAGGTAATTAAAACAGACATGAACGGGCGAGTACTTTTGACGCTCGACTATCCAAAAGAAACGGGCGAATACACAAAGGCCGACGAATATGTGCCAACTGAAACGGCCATTGCTCCCAACGGGGATATCTTTGTTGCAGATGGCTACGGCAAAGACTTTATCACGCAGTACGACAGCAAAGGCAACTACATCCGTCACTTTGGCGGCCGGGGAGAAACTAATGCCCACCTCCTCAATGCCCATGGCGTTTGCATGGATTTCCGTGATCCAGCCAATCCATCATTGGTTATCAGCTCCCGTCAGCAAATGGCTTTCAAGCGCTATACGCTTGACGGCAAATACTTGTCGACCATTTCTCTACCCGGCGCCTGGGTTTGCAGGCCGGTTATTAAAGGCGACTATTTGTATGCTGCGGTGCTTATGAGCGCCAGTCAACCATGGAAGCAATCTGGGTTTGTAACGATTCTCGACAAGAAAGACAAAGTCGTTTCCAACATCGCTGCGAATGCCCCGGAATATGAAGCCGGCCAATTGAAAGAACTTTTCCAAACCGATGCCGTTTTTGCCTACCCCCACGATGTGTGCATCGACGATGAAGAAAATCTTTATGTAGCTCAGTGGAATTCGGGCCAGGTATACCCTTATAAACTAACGCCTGTTTCATGAGCAAGCTTCGGGGCTTGATCAGCAATGGCAGCTTCTTTGTTTGCTGCTTGCTGGCGTTTCTTCTCGTATTCGAAAACAGTTTTACTACACCCGCCTGGCTTCAGGTGATAGGGAGGATGCACCCTTTACTCCTGCATTTTCCCATAGCCTTATTGGTTGTTTATGCCCTGCTGGTTTTTTTAAGCAAAACACCAGCCGAGTCGCCAGCTGATGAATCACTTCGAGCAGACGACCTGCTTCTTCTGGGAAGTTTTACCGCTGCTCTTTCAGCACTCATGGGTTTATTGCTCTCAAAAGAGGGCGGCTATGCTGAAGGAAGCCTGACCTGGCACAAATGGGGTGGAGCGCTGGTCGCTTTTTCATCTTATGGATGGTATACCTTCAGAAAGAAGACGAATCTACAGCCTATGCTGTCAAAAGGTATTCCCGTGGGAATGTTGGTGCTGATCACTTTTGCCGGTCACCAGGGCGCCAACATTACACACGGAGACAATTTTGTGCTGGCGCCCATCACCCCTGACGCAAGTTTCGAAGATGTTCCTTTCGCTGAGGCCGTAATTTACGATCACATGGTGCAGCCTATTCTGAAAGAAAAGTGCATGGGCTGCCACAACAGCCGCAAAGCCAAAGGTGAGCTGGTGATGGAAAGTCCGGAAACTATTTTGGCTGGTGGTAAAAACGGACTGCTATGGGACTCTCTGAATTATGAAGCCAGCCTGCTTCTCAAACGCATTCACTTGCCGGAATCGGTAGAAGAACATATGCCGCCCGAGGGTAAAAACCAGCTCACAGATGAAGAGAAGGAAGTACTTGAAGCCTGGATTGCCGCTGGTGCGCCTTTCGACGCTTTGGCAGTCGAAACTGCTCCGGATCAACCCCTTTACCAAATAGCACAGGCAAAATTCAACGCCACCAAAAGCTATGATTTTGAGGCCGCCGACCCCGTACTGGTTGAATCGCTGAACTCCAACTACCGGATCATCAGTCCTATTGCCCTCAACTCACCAGCACTCACGGTCAGCTTTTTTTCTAGCGAAGCGTTCGAACCAGCGCAACTAAAAGAACTCGACAAAATCCGCACACAGGTAGTTGAACTGAGCCTCAACAAAATTCCGGTCAAAGATGAAGACCTGGCTTTGTTGGCGGCTTTTGAAAACCTGAAAAAACTTCATCTGAACTTCACCAATGTTTCGGACAAAGGACTGTCTTCATTGGCGAAACTTTCGAACCTGCGAGAACTATCACTATCAGGAACGGCCGTTACTGCGGCGGGCGTCTCTGAGCTGAGGCCTCTCTCCACTCTTCAAAAAATATTTATCTGGAATACAGGGATTGATGCAGGGCAGGTTGCTGAGTTAAAGGAAGTTTTTCCCAATGTCTCCTTTGAGTCGGGCTTCGATGACAAAGGCGCCGTTATTCAGCTATCGGCTCCGGTAATTGTTGGCAACGATGCCTTCTTCACCGACCCCATTTCCGTGAAGGTGAAGCATTACCTCAACGGAGTTACTCTGCGATATACGCTCGATGAATCCGCACCCGACAGCATCAGTTCCCCAATCTACGAAGATGGAATTCCTTTGGATGGCAATGCAACCATTAATGTCAAAGCATTCAAAGACGGATGGTACAGCAGCGAAATGGTGTCGAAATCATTTCTGAGAAGTTCGATTACACCAGGCAGTGTTAGTCTGTTGACTCCGCCGAACCCGAAATACAAAGGGAAGCTGGAACAAGCGCTTTTCGACCATATAAAAGGAACCAATATCCACACAGATGGCAACTGGCTAGGCTACCAGGGCGAACCCATGGATGTGCAAATAATGTTAGGTGAAGAGATTCCTCAAAAGTCAATCACCGTGAGCTGCCTCAATAACACAGGAGGTTGGATCATGCCTCCCGCCAGTATCGACATCTGGTACGGTGACCATGAAAAAAATCTGAAACTTTGGAAGAAAAACAAAGTGGATCAGCCAACCAAAAACTTACCGGTTGGCCCCGCTTTCTACACTTTCGATTTGCCTAAAGAAAAATACAAGATGCTTAAGATTCATATCATGCCCGTTACCAAACTTCCAGCCTGGCACGATGCCAAGGGAAACCCCGGGTGGGTATTTGTCGATGAGGTTCTTTTGAATTAATCCAATTTTGACAGGTTAAGTAGCGTATGATTTTTCTCCTGATTTACCCCTACCCTTCTATGTTGTAATCCAAGAAGTGGCCAGCAATACTTTGCCTCCATGTTCCTTGTTAGTCATGATAAATCATCATAAAAACATCCTTCTATCAACGGACTAGTAAGCCGCATTTCCTTGTTTAATTTCTATGAATGAAAGCAGCAGCCTAAAGGAAACGAATACTAAAATTTAGCATCGCAAGGGCTGAGTAGCTGTCTTTCAAGTGAAGTTTGTTTTATGATGATAGTCTCTTCATTTAACCACCGCATATTCATACTCTGTTTCATTTTTCAATACAAACCTTATACGATTCAATAACTTTTTAGCTATTCGAATAATAGCTCTATTTGGCTTCATTCGCTTACACAAATTACTATAAGCCAGAGCTAGAGCAGGATCAATTCTACTGGCAACCCATGCACTTTCAATAAGTACCCCTCTCAATGGTTTATTGCTTCTGGGTGTAATGCTTCCTGTTCGATCTTTATCTCCTGAAGAATTAGTAGATGGAATCAGTCCAATATAAGCACAAAGTTTATCCAGGTTCTTGAACCGGTTGATCTGCTCGAGTTCTGTAAGCAAAGTCATCGACACAACCAGTCCTACTCCGGGAATACTTTTAAGGCAGTTAATTTTATGAGCATACGCCTCACTTTTAGCTATTGTCCTTAGCTGCTTATTGATTTTGAGTAGTGTAGACCGTAAATGATCAACTGTATCCACCGTGTCGGCTATTACGGTATGGCCGTAATCTGTCGATAGCCTTATGGTTGCTAACCATTTGGAGAAATTAGCTGACCAGTGGCGTGATGCAGAGTCCAGTTCTGCCGGAATTTCAATACCATAGAAATGTAAAGAAGCTTTGACCCTGGTCTTGTTTCTACTGATTTCCTTGACCAAAGTTTTACGGTACCTTACCAGCCCACGAAGTTCTTCTATAGCCCTGTCTGGAACATGGATAGCTTCTAATTCTCCAGTACGTAAACAGCGTGCAATTTTTCTACTATCTCGGCTGTCCTCCTTTTGTTTCTTCTCTTTATCTGTGGTAGGAATGTCTGCTGGGTTGACTACAATATTGTGTATGCCACATGCCTCCAGAGATCGGTGAACACTGTAACCGCAAAATCCTGCCTCATAGGCTGAATAATATTCGGCCCCTGGAAAGGTTCTCCTTAGATAGCTGGCTAAAGTCTCAGCTCTCGGATCCTGTGAAAACGTCTTATGTGTAAGCTGTTCCAATAATATGGTCACTTTCCAACTGGTTAAATGCACATCAATGCCAACGAATACCTTTTGACCTTCGAAGTTCAATTCTTTACTTTTACCTTTCATAAGCTTCTATCTTTTTAGTTTGACAAGTGTTGATGTCTATCCAAAACTAAATTGCATAGAAGCTTATGCTTTTACAATCATAAGGCCTAAAGGGAGTCAGGAGAAAAATCTGACTGTCCCTTTTGGGGTGCCTGGCTTAGGATTCAGGGTAAAACAGGCAGGTTTTTCGAATTAGACAAAGTAGACTTAATCCTCCTGGAAAAAAGCTATCTCTTCCAACACCAGTTTTTCCTATATTGGTACAAAACCGACCTGTCATGAACAAGAGGATCCTGCTTACCCTTTTTGTCGGCCTCGCTGGCCTGACAAATTTATCCGCACAAAAGACCGCCAAACTTCCGGTTAACAAAACGGCGGTGCTCTCCTCGGTGGATGAACACACCTCCGAACTTATTGATCTCAGCGACAAAATCTGGGAGGCAGCAGAAATCGCCTTAAAAGAAAATGTTTCCGCCAAAGCCCTGGCCGACTACGCCGAAGCTCAGGGCTTCACTGTTGAAAGGGGCGTTGCCGAAATGCCAACGGCTTTTATCGCAAGCTATGGCAGCGGCAAGCCAATTATTGGCATCATGGGTGAATACGATGCTTTGCCCGGATTGTCACAGAAAGCAGTACCGGAAAAATCTCCCCTGATTGACGGAGCCGGCGGGCATGGCTGTGGCCATAATCTATTTGGCCCCGGAAGCCTGGGAGCAGCAGTGGCCATCAAGGAGCTGATCGAGCAGGGTAAGCTGAAGGGAACAGTGCGGTTTTATGGTACGCCGGCCGAAGAGGCCATCGGCGGGAAAATCTATATGGCGAGGGCCGGGTTGTTCGATGACCTGGATGCCTGCTTCGACTGGCACCCCGATGCAGAAAACAAAGCCAGCACCCAAAGCAGTCAGGCCATGATCGAAGTAACTGTCGAGTTTTTTGGCCAGGCGGCCCATGCTGCTGCCGATCCGTGGAATGGCCGAAGTGCGCTGGATGGCGTGGAGGCATTTGTCAATGGATTGAACATGTTTCGTGAACACATGAAACCTTCTGTTCGCATTCACTACATCATTGAAAAAGGCGGAGAAGCTCCCAACATTGTCCCCGACTATGCAAGAGTAGGGCTGTATGTTCGTGACGCTACCCGAAAAGGCATGATGGAAGTCTACGAAAGGGTGCAACAGATTGGGGAAGGTGCCGCTCTTGTTGCTGGAGTCACAAACAAAATGACCATCACTTCAGGCTACCACGAGCAGTTGCCCAATATCGCCGGCGCCAATGTGCTTTATAAAAATATGCAGCTGGTTGGTCCGATCAGTTACACACCGGAAGAGCTTGAGTTTGCAAAAGGCATTCAGCGATCAGTTAAGATGGAAGAAAAAGGTCTGGATGGCAGCATCGGAGGCATTGACCCAACAGCCGAGTTCCCCACAGGCGGCTCAACCGACGTGGCCGACATCAGCTGGATTACGCCGGAAATTTCGCTTGTCGCTACTACTGCTCCTATTGGCACACCGTGGCACTCCTGGGCCGTGGTTGCCTGCGGCGGTATGTCGATTGGGCACAAAGGAATGGCATTCGCTGCCAAAAGCCTGGCGCTGACAATGGTCGATCTTTTTGAAAACGAGTCGATCAGAAAAGCGATGCGAGATGAGTTTCTGGAAAAAAGAGGCGATTATGTGTACAAGGCCATTTTACCTGATGGGCCTCCGCCTGTGAAATAGGCGCTATCACGAATGCCTGCAAATTCTTGTCAACAACTTCTGTTCACGGTTTGTTGATATTGAATGGAGAAAGGAATTCATATCATTTGGTTTAGAAATGACCTTCGTTTACTTGACAACGAGGTTCTGCTAAGTGCGATGAAGCAGTGTCAGTATCTGTATCCGGTTTTTGTTTTTGATCCGAGACAGTTCGAGGAACAGTCGCTTGGATTCCCTAGATGCGGGCCTCTTCGAACAAATTTTCTTCTGGAGTCGCTGACTGATCTGAAAGCAAACCTTCAGAAAAAAGGCAGCAATCTAATTGTCAGGTTTGGGCTGCCTGAAAATATCATTCCTGAATTGGCGACACAACTGGAGGCAACTGCGGTTTTTGCATCCAAGGAGGTGGCTACGGAGGAAGTGGCTATAGAGAAGTCGCTTGAGTCAACACTATTTCGAAAAAAAATTCTACTAAAGCTATTTTGGCAGAGTACACTTTGGCACGAAGATGATATTCCCTGGCCTATTCAAAATCTGCCAGAAGTGTTTACGCAATTTAGGAAAGAGAATGAGAATGCCACACCAATCCGACCAGCAAAGGATGCCCCTGCTAAGCTTCCCGCCTTCGGTAAAGTGGACGCAGGCCAGCTTCCAGACTTACGGGATTTTGGGCTTCAACATCCCGGCCTCGACGAAAGGGCAGCCATTCATTTTTCGGGCGGAGAGAACGCTGCACTAGAACGGCTTAGGGCCTACCTTTGGGATACCAAGGCTATTACACAATATAAAAATACCCGAAATGGATTGCTGGGATCAAACTATTCAACAAAGCTGTCGGCCTGGTTGTCGCTGGGCACCATTTCACCAAGATATGTTTACTATGAGGTGAAAAAATTTGAACAAGAAGTCCTGAAGAACGACTCCACCTACTGGTTAATTTTTGAACTGTACTGGCGAGACTACTTTAGGTTTGTGATGAAAAAGTATGGGTCTTCTATGTTTCGAACCAAGGGTATCCGTGGCCAGCCTATTTATTTCGTTCAGGATATGGTAATCTTCGAGCTTTGGCGAACCGGAAAAACTGGTGTGCCTTTCATTGACGCCAACATGAGAGAGCTCCTTCAAACAGGCTTCATGTCCAATCGGGGCAGACAAAATGTAGCCTCTTTTCTGATCAAAGACCTTCAGGTGGATTGGGTTTGGGGAGCGCAATGGTTTGAATCGCAACTGATCGACTATGACGTTTCCAGTAACTGGGGTAACTGGAATTATGTTGCAGGAGTCGGCAACGACCCCCGGGAGAACAGGTACTTTAATATCCTCTCACAAGCCATGAAGTATGATGGAAAGGGTGACTATGTACGGCACTGGTTGCCCGAACTATCCGGCATCCCGGGTGGGAAAGTACACCGGCCAGACGCCCTTCGAAAAGCTGATCTTTTTGAAGCTGGTGTGCAACTGCCTGAGAGCTACCCTTTGCCTATAGTCGACAGCAGCAAGTGGATATAATATGAAGTTGGAAGCATAACTGAGGAAAGGAAGTTATTGCGTCAATGTGTACAGGTGTTATCTTAGTTGCAAATAAAAAGAACAGTATGTCCACTAATTATCATGGCGTCTAAAATGAAGCATCTGTATTTGGCAGGCAAATTGGTCTTAACAATCTTGTCTCTGAGCTCTGCTACTGGCTGTGCTCAAAACGATTCTTTCAAAGTCATCTCCTTCTTCACCGCCAAAAACGACCAGGCCCATATCAGCTTTGTGGGTGAGGCCCATCCGTGGTTCAAAGAACAGGCAGCTAAGCACCGTTTCTCTTACGACTCCACCAGCAACTGGAGCAATCTTAACAACGACTTCCTGGCCAACTACGACCTCGTGATTTTCCTCGATACCCGGCCGGAAGCGCCTGAGCAAAGGGCCGCACTTGAAAAATACATGAAAAACGGCGGGGCATGGATGGGGTTTCATTTTGCTGGGTTTGCTCTTACTCCTTCCGATTTTAATCAGGACTGGGATTGGTACCACGAAGAGTTTTTGGGTGCCGGTCAATACAGAAGCAATACCTGGCGACCAACCTCGGCCGTTCTTCGCAGCGAAGCACCCGACCATCCCGCTCTGAAAAACTTGCCGGATACTTTCAAAACGTCACCAAGCGAATGGTACCGGTGGGAAAATGACCTGACTAAAAACCCTGACATCGATATTTTGCTATCTGTCGACTCATCAAGCTTTCCGCTCGGCACAGGACCCAAGCAGCACGAGATTTGGCACAGTGGCTACTACCCCATCGTGTGGACCAACACCAGGTACCGCATGATCTATTTCAATTTTGGCCACAACGATATCGACTATGACGGCGGCACCAACAAGACACTTTCGGCTACTTTTCATAATCCGCTCCAGGATCAGCTTGTGATCAACGCCCTGCTTTGGCTGGGTAATAGGAAGTAAGCCACCTGCGTAATTCCCAATTTGGCATTGCCGAGTTTCTCTTATCTTGGGCTCCAATTGAAAACCCAAACTCTGCATTGCATCGATATGAGAAAATTGTTACTACTTCTACTTTGTCTGGCATTTACCCAAACATGGGCACAAGTGCAAAGCCCGAAAGAATTTCTCGGCTACGAACTTGGCGAAAGATTTACCCGGCACCACCGGGTGGTGGAATATTACCAGCACGTGGCAGCCAATTCTTCTAAGGTTGTCCTCAAGGAATACGGGCGCACCTTCGAAGATCGCCCACTGGTTTATGCCATCGCTACCAGCGAGGCCAACCATCAAAACATTGAAACTATCCGAACCGACAACCTGAAACGGGCCGGTTTGCAAAGTGGTAGCCCATCTACCAATATTCCTATCATCTGGCTCAGCTACAACGTGCATGGCAACGAGTCCGTTTCCATGGAAGCCAGCATGGCCACTATTTACGAGCTGGTCACCAACAAAGCTTCCTGGCTCGAAGAGGGTGTAGTGATCATGGATCCATGCATCAACCCAGACGGAAGAGATCGCTATGCCAACTATTACAATCAGTATGGCAACAAGGATTACAATCCCGACCCTCAAAGCAAAGAGCACAACGAAGTGTGGCCCGGCGGCAGAGCCAACCACTACCTGTTCGACCTGAACCGGGACTGGGCATGGCAGACTCAGATTGAGTCGCAGAAGCGAATCGCAGTCTACAACCAGTGGATGCCACAAATACATGTCGATTTTCATGAGCAGGGCGTCAACAGCCCCTACTACATGGCACCTGCAGCCAAGCCCTATCATGAGCTGATTACCAAATGGCAATATGACTTCCAGGTAACTATTGGTAAGAACAATGCCAAATACTTTGATCAAAATGGGTGGCTCTATTTTACTAAAGAGCGGTTTGATTTACTGTATCCATCTTACGGTGATACCTACCCTGTGTACAACGGAGCCATTGGCATGACCTACGAACAAGGCGGTGGCGGACGTGGTGGTTTAGGCGTACTTACAGCCGAAGGAGATACTTTAACACTGAAAGACAGAATTGCCCACCACCACAGCAATGGTGTTTCAACAGTGGAAGTTACGGTTGCCAACAAGGCGCAGGTACTTCAGGAGTACCAGAAGTTCTTCAGTAACAACGTCAACAGCTTCCCTGGCAAATACAAAGGGTTCGTGATCAAGGGAGATAACAACCCTGACAAGCTAACTGCTCTTACTAATTGGCTCGATGCCATGGGAGTTTCCTACGGAACAGGCGCTGCCGGTAAACCGCTGAAAGGCTTTAACTATCAGACTCAGGCAACCGAATCTTTCAACCTGAATTCCAGCGACCTGGTCATTAGCAACTATCAGCCGAGAGGCGTTTTGGCCAGCATTCTGTTTGAGCCAAGCACTTATGTGGAAGATTCTAACACCTACGACATCACGGCGTGGGGTGTTCCCTATGCCAAAGGCTTAAAAGCGTATGCTGTCTCCGAGAAAATCATGCCTGGAACTGGCAAGTACAGCGCTCCGTCAGCTGAGGTAACTTCAGCCGACAAAGCCTACGCTTATATTGCCCGCTGGCAAACGCTGGAAGATGCTAAGTTTCTAGCCCAACTGCTCAAAAACAAGGTGAAAGTTCGCTATGCTGAAACACCATTCTCCATCGGCGGAAAAAATTACGAAAGAGGCACCCTTATCATTACCCGTCGGGGGAATGAGCAGCATGCTTCCCGTTTCGATGGATTGGTAAAAGGCCTTGCCAAAGAATATGGCCGTTCGCTGGATGCCACCACTACTGGCTTTGTTGATTCAGGCAAAGATTTCGGCAGTGGCGATGTTCACTACATCGATGCTCCTAAAGTGGCTGTGCTGGCCGGCAACGGTGTTTCCTCTTTGGCTTTTGGCGAAACCTGGCATTTCTTCGAGCGTCAGCTCGACTACCCGATCAGTGTACTCGACACTGATGACTTCGGACGTTTTGACTTATCTGGCTACGACGTGATCATTATCCAAAACGGCAGATACAATGGGCTGGGCGACGGCTCCATGAAAATGATTGATGATTGGGTGCGAAACGGCGGAAGGCTGATACTTGTGCAAGGTGCGCTCAACAGCTTTGCTGATCGTGATGGCTATTCGCTGAAGCGCTATGCTGATGATGATGAAAAAGCTGCCCTGAAAAAACTGAAGGAAAAATGGGACGAAGCAGACGCCAGCGTGAAGTATGCTGACCGTGAACGAAACTACATTCAGGGGATTATCCCCGGAGCTATTTACAAAGTAAGCCTCGACAATACCCATCCACTGGCTTATGGCTACGGCAACTCGTATTTTAGTTTGAAAACAGCCGAAAGCAGGTTCGGCAAATTGTCCGGCGCCTGGAACGTAGCCTATATCCCAACGGGGGCTAAACCTGTAAGTGGTTTTGCTGGCAACAGGGTACAAAAGGAACTGGAGAACTCACTGGTTTTTGGCGTTGATCGCATGGGCGGTGGCCAGGTGATCTACATGTCTGACAATCCATTGTTCCGGGCATTTTGGGACAACGGCAAACTGTTGTTTGCTAACGCTGTTTTCTTTGTGGGTCAATAATTGATTATCAACTAACCTAAATGATATGAAAAAGCTATTGTTTATAGGATTTCTGGGGCTTATGACTGCCTGCTCGCCGGGTACTTCCAACACAAAAGAAGGTGCCGACACACTGAAAGCTCAGGTAAGCGCTCCTTCGGATTACGATCCGGAAGCAAAACTAAAAGAGCTCGGCATCGAGTTATCAACTCCTTCGGCGCCGGTAGCCAACTATGTGAATGCCGTCCGTACGGGCAATTTGGTTTTCCTTGCCGGCAAGGGCCCATCGAAAGCTGATGGTAGCTACGTCACCGGGAAAGTGGGCGTTGATTTAACTATCGAACAAGGCTACGAGGCTGGAAGGCTTACTGCCATTAGCCAGCTTTCGGTATTGAAAGCAGAGCTTGGCGACTTAAGAAAAGTAAAACGTATTGTAAAAGTGTTGGGAATGGTGAACTGTGCACCAGACTTTACCGATCAGCCCAAAGTAGTTAATGGCTACTCTGATCTGATGGTTGCAGTGTTTGGAGAGAGAGGCAAACATGCCCGTGCCGCAGTTGGCATGGGGTCGTTGCCTAACAACATAGCAATCGAAGTAGAAATGATCGTCGAGGTGGAGTAAAAACATCTCTGGTAAAGAAAATGGAAACCCGGTGCTATTGCTTCGGGTTTTCTTTTTTTATCATGCTTGAGGTAGCAGCATCAACCCCATTCGCCGATTTTTGCATGCCGATAGGACCTGGCGAAAATTTATTCTTCCAAAGGAGGGCGTTTTTGCAACCGATAACGAAAGGCGACGTCTATAGGACTGGGCAAATGATGTAACAAGTTAAGAACAATTACCTGGGGAGTATCTGCCTTCCTGGTCAACAGGTTGGTGATCGGAAGTGGTGCTTGCCAATTTTATCTCAATATACTCAACTTTATGAACATCATCGGAAATTTGCTCTGGATTATTTTTGGGGGAGGCATCTTCCTGTTTTTCGGCTACGTAATCGGAGGCATTGCCCTTTGTCTTACCATCGTCGGCATCCCATTTGGCTTTCAATGCTTTAAAATCGGCATACTTGCCCTCAGTCCTTTCGGGCAAAAAGTGGTGACTACCGAAAGTAACTCCGGCTGCCTGGCCGTAATCATGAATGTAATTTGGCTTCTCACCGGAGGTCTGTGCGTGGCAGTTACTCACCTGGTGTTTGGGCTGCTAATGTTCGTTACCATTATTGGCATTCCCTTTGCCACCCAACACATGAAATTAGCTTCGCTGGCATTGACGCCATTTGGGAAAGACCTCCGGTAAATTTCCGGATTTTGAATCAAGCTAGTTGCGCATCTTTCGCAGGCCCGTTGAGTTGATGATCTTGATATTGCTGCCTTTGATTTCGATGAGCTTTTCATCTTTGAAATCAGAGAGGGTTCTGATCACGGACTCCGGAGCAGTGCCAACAATATTGGCGAGATCCTCCCGGGGAATATTCATATTGAATTCCTCTCCTTCGTTCTTTTCTTTGAACTTATCTTCCAACATCACCAAAGCCTCAGCTACTCTTTTTCTGACCGAGTTGTAGGCAAGCTTCAGGATTCTTTCCTCCATCTCCACCAAGTTGTTGGAAATCATTTTGATGAACCTGATGGAAACATCCCGGTTGCTGTTCAGTAGTTTGTAGAAGTCTTGCTTTGGGATAAGGCAAATTTCGGAATCCTCCATGGCCATGGCCGACTCAGTGTAGTTAGAATTCTGCAAAAGATCGATGTATCCGATAAAATCACCTTCTTTAAAAAGGCCGGTGATGTATTCTTTGCCGTCGTCGTTGGTTTTGTATGTTTTAGCTTTTCCGCTGTTGACAAAAAAGAGCCCGTGTGGAAGATTGCCTTCGTAAAAGATTATTTCTTTTTTCTTAAATTTTCTGATGGTGCGGTCGGCCGACAAATGGCTCAGCTCATTTAACGCCTTTGCGTCATTCATAAAATCCGCAATGCCATCCACATCATTGGAATACTCCTTTCTGGCAATCTGGTTTTTGCGAAGCCGCAGTTCAATGATATCCAGCAACTCCACATCATCAAAAGGCTTGGTCAGATAGTCGTCGGCACCCATACTCATCCCTTTCCTAAAATCCTCTTTTTCAGATTTAGCGGTAAGAAATATAAAAGGGATGCCGGCCGTCTCAGGTAATTTCCCTAAAACACGAAGCACACCATAACCATCCAGCTCAGGCATCATGATATCACAAATGATCAGATGTGGTAATTCCTTCTTGGCCTTTTCGATTCCCTCCTTACCATTGGCAGCTGTTATCACCTCATAATTGGAGAGCTCAAGAATCTCTGCGGTATTTTCCCGCATTTCCATATTGTCCTCAATAAGCAATATTTTAGTCATAGCTAGGTTGTGTTATCGGTATCGCCACCCTGAATTCGGTGCCTTTGTTTTCTTCACTGCTAAATTCAATATGTCCGTTCATTAGTTCAATATATTTCTTGACAATATTGAGCCCCAGGCCTGTTCCCTGTATATTGATGGCATTGTTGGCCCTGAAAAACCTGTCGAAAAGATGTTGCTGATCCTTCTTCGGTATGCCAATTCCCTCATCTTTAACCGTGATTTTCAGGAGCCCATTCTCTCTACCCAAACCTAGGTGAATTTTTTGCCTTTCTCCAGAATATTTCGACGCATTGTTGAGCAAATTGATCAAGATATTCTTAGTCATTTGCTCATCAACGTAGATTTCTCCAAATGTACCTTCCGCTATACTCAGCAGTATATCCTGGTCTTCCTTTAAAGTAGGGCTTATCTGAGAAACCACCTCACTAATCATTTGTTCCAAATCAAATGATACAGGGTTAAAGGTCGTTTTCCCTTCCTCCAATTTCCCCAAAGACAAAAAGTCGTTAAGAATATAGGTCAGGTTATTTACAGAAGATTTGATACGATGGACGTGTTTGTCTATTTTTTCCTTTTGATCCGAATCTGAAATATAACGGCCTATCAGAGACACTGAAGAAAGGATAGTGCTTAGTGGGGTTCTGAATTCGTGAGACGCTGTTGTGACAAACCTGCTCTTGAGTTCATTGAGCTCCTTTTCCTGATTCAATGCTCGGAGTACTTCCTTCTCTGCTTTTTTCCTTTCTGTAATGTTTTTACAAACAATCAATAGGTTCTGTATTTTCTCTTCGTCATCGAACAAAGGGACGGCATTGATCTGGTACTCCCTTTCGCCGTTGGCTACCGTCACTTCCATATTCAATGGCACACCTTTAAGTACCTTTTTCAAATTTTTAATGAAGGCTTCTTTTTGGTCTATAAAAGTCATCGAACTGGCATACGACCCTATCCATTCCTGCTTATTCCTCATTTCAGGCTCTTCGGCTTTCCCATCTACAAGGAGGAACCTTAAATCCTTATCTAACACACACAGCATTCCATCTGGAAAATTACTGGCTATGGCGCTGTATATTTTCTGGCTTTCTCTTAGAGCCTTTTCAGCCTGCTTTCGTTCGTCTACTTCTTTTTGAAGTGATTCATTGGAATAGGAAAGTCTTTCATTCGCTCTCGCCAAATCACGAGTCCTTTCCATCACTCTTCTTTCCAATTGCTGGTTCAGCTCCTTTATTTCGTTCAGGTTGAGAACGTGCTGAATGCCGTATCTTATCGAGCGTTCCAGCTGATCTGGATTAATCGAGCCTTTGACCATGTAATCGACAGCCCCAAGCCTTCTGGCCTCCTCGTCTATTTGCAGGTCACCCTGTCCTGTAAGTAAAATGAACGGGCCCATAATTCCCCTCTCCAAAGAATAGCTAATGAGGTCAAGACCGCTTTCAGCACCAAGCCTGAAGTCGACCAAATAGGCTTCGTGCTCATTTTGAAGAATTTTCACTTTTGCCTTTTCAAAATCAGGCTCCCACGCCAAAGTGTATGCCCCGGACGGAAAATCGGCTATGATGTCCCTGGTGATTAGAAAGTCTTCCTCATCATCGTCTATCAGAAGTATACTTATCGATGACCGATGCTGATAATTAGTCATGGTTTGCGGGAAGTTCTACGATTTCAAACCAGTAGTGGCACAATGTATTCATAATCTCAACCAGCGCCTTGAACGTAACCGGCTTAGTGATGAAAGAATTCACCCCCAAGTCGTATGTCTGCATGATGTCTTCGTCTGCCTTAGAAGTGGACAGTACTACAACGGGGAGAGATTTAAGCAGCTTACTCGATTTTATTTCTTTCAAGGCCTCCCGGCCATCTTTCTTGGGCATGTTGAGATCCAAAATGACAAGTCCGGGAGTTGGAAACTTTTCTTTGTCGTTATACGGGGGGCGGTTAAAAAGGTAATCCATCAACTGGACGCCATTTTCAACAAACTCTACCCGGCTAACCAAACCGTTTTCATCAATTGCTTCTTTAGCCAGCAGCCTGTCCTCCGGGTCATCTTCGGCAATCAGGATAAGTATTGTATTGTTTTTTGAAGTTTTAGTTCTCATGTCTGGTTTGCCTTTTTGATAGAGTTAGAATAAACGTAGCACCTACTCCTGGTGTGCCTATTGCTACGATATCTCCGCCATGTCGGTTAGCCACTCGCTTGCAAATGGCCAAGCCTATTCCGGAGCCTTCGAATTTTTGACCCTCCAGCCGTTGAAAAATATGAAAAATTCGATCCGCATATTTTTGATCAAAGCCCGTTCCGTTGTCCTGGAAGGTGACTTCAACAGTCTCGTCGCCGGGAGTAGCCGTCAGGTGAGCCTGCTCCTGAACCGCCCTGGCCGAGATCTTTATTCTTGGCTTTTCACCATCTTTCACAAACTTGATGGCGTTTGAAATCAAGTTTTGAAAAACCTGTGCCAATTGAGTATAGTCTCCGTCTATAGTGGGCAAGTCGGAAGCCTCTACTCTAGTTTCTGTTTGCTCTATAAGCAGCTCAAGGTCGGTGAGCACTTCTGCCAAAACCTGATTCAAATCAACCTGTACAAATTCTCGGGTCTTTGATGAAATTCTCGAGAAAGACAATAGATCATTAATAAGCCGCTGCATTCGGCCGGCGGCGTTCAGCATTCGAGCCAAATAGTCTTGCCCTTGCTCCGACAAGTTCGGAGCTTCTTTATGAAGAAGTCTGTCTCCAAATGCCTGTATTTTTCTTAAGGGCTCCTGTAAATCGTGCGACGATACATAAGCAAAATCTTGTAGCTCCCTATTACTTCTCTCAAGCTCGGCGGCATATCTCCGCAGTTTTTCCCTTGATAGCTTCAGCTCCGTGATATCGTGAATGATACCTGTGAAAATCGTTTTTCCTTCAAATTGAATTTCCGTAACACTTAAGTAAAGAGGAAATTTAGATCCATCTTTCCTCTTTCCGCTTACCTCTCTACCTATCCCAATTATTTTTTTTACACCCGTCGTCCGGTAGTTTTCCAGGTAAGTGTCGTGTCGGCTTCTGTCAGGTTCAGGCATTAACATTTTAATATTCTGACCAAGTACTTCCACTGGTTCATAGCCAAACAGCCGGGCCGCAGCTGGGTTCATTGACTCAACAATTCCCTTTTCGTCAATTGTGATTATTCCATCAATGGCATGATCAAAAATGGCGCTAAGCCTGGCCTCTGATTCTCCGGTGGAATAGTTTTTCATGGATTAAATATTATCAAAAAAGTGCTGTTTAATAGAGTCCGCTATAAGAGTGTCCACATTTACAAATCAGTAACAACATCAATATGGATTGTAAATATTTTCTTCTTTATCGGAAGAAGGTTTCCTCAATAACTATATGCTGGATGTATTTTCTGCTCCTATTTTGTAAAGATAAAATGAATTTTGTAACCGTCTTATACAAGTTCGATCTCTTGAGGCGATAAATGAAAAAGCATTGGCAAATGCCAATGCTTTAATTCTTTCTCTCAAAGAGTCTTTGATGATCAGTTAAGTAACTCGAAAATACCAGCTACGCCCTGTCCACCGCCTACACAGGCGGTGACCATGCCATATTTTTTCTTCTGCCTTCTCAATTCATTGAAAATCTGAACCGACAGTTTGGCTCCTGTGCAACCGAGCGGATGACCAAGCGCTACTGCACCACCATTCACATTTAATTTCGACATGTCGAAATCCAGGTTCTTGGCAACAGCCAATGCCTGAGCTGCAAAAGCCTCATTCAATTCAATCAAGTCAATGTCTGCCATTTTCAGGCCGGCTTGTTTCAACGCCTTTGGCACTGCGGCTACCGGCCCTATCCCCATTATTCTTGGTTCCACGCCAGCTGCCGTATAGGCCAGCATTCTGGCAATTGGCTTCAGGTTATATTGCTGCACCATTTTCTCTGACATCACCATCACAAAAGCTGCGCCATCAGAAGTTTGTGAAGAGTTACCCGCAGTTACCTTTCCGCCCATTCTGAAAACAGGCTTTAGTTTTGCAAGCACTTCGAGACTCGTATCTTCTCGTGGGCCCTCGTCGGTATCTACCACAAAGTCTCTCGTCTTTTTCTTACCGTCCTTGTCCACATACGTTTCGTGAACATTGATCGGGACAATCTCATCTTTGAATTTTCCGTCCTTTATTGCCTTGATGGCTTTTTGATGAGAGTGATAAGAAAATTCGTCAGCGTCTTCCCGGCTAATGTTGTAGTCTTTTGATACTTCCTCGGCCGTTAAGCCCATGCTGATATAATAGTCAGGGTTTTCGTGCGCTATTTTCCAGTTGAGTGCGGTTTTATATCCCATCATAGGCACCATCGACATTGATTCGGTACCCCCTGCAATAATACACTCTGCAGTTCCGGCGTGAATTCTTGCCGCTGCAATGCTTATCGCCTCCAGGCCTGAGCCACAATACCGATTCACTATCAAGCCGGGCACTTCCATCGGCAAAGCCAGCAATGAAATCATTCTACCCATTTGCATGCCTTGTTCAGCTTCGGGCACAGCGTTTCCCACGATAAGGTCGTCTACCCTTTTGGCATCAAAGCCCGGAACCGAAGCAACCAGGTGTTTGATGACATCTGCTGCCAGGTCGTCGGGGCGGGTAAAGCGAAAGCCCCCTTTTTTCGACTTTCCAACTGCCGTTCTGTAGCCGGCCACTATATATGCATTCATAATTGTAGTCTTTTTGTGGTTAACAAAATTTAGTTCCTCAACGGCTTGCCTTTGAACAAAATGCTGTGAATTCTTTCCACAGTTTTTGGCTCACCCGTCAGGCTGAGGAATGCCTCCCTTTCCAAATCAAGCAGGTATTGCTCCGACACTTCCGTCGGCGATGAAAGATCACCCCCACTCATGATGTAGCCAAGCTTTCTTGCAATCAGGGCATCGTGCTCCGAAATATATTTTCCATACAGCATACCAGTTATGCCAGCTTCGAACAAAGCCAGTGACGATTGACCATGTACTTTGATGTCCCTTCGTTCCAAAGGCTGAGTATAGCCAGCTTCCGATAGTTCGATGGCTTTCCTTTTTGCGTCAGCCAAAAGGCGAGCTCTGTTCAGCGTGATTTCGTCAGACGGTTTGATATAACCCAATGCCTTGCCTTCGTGTGCCGAGGTGGCCACTTTGGCTGTAGCGATCGTCATAAAATATTCCTGCAAATGATTGAGCTCCGGATCACCGGGAGCATAAGAGTCACTGGCCCTCAGTGTCATTTCTTTTGTGCCGCCGCCCGCAGGAATCAAACCTACGCCAAATTCCACAAGGCCTATATACGTTTCGGCGTGTGCCTGAATAGCGTCACAATGAAGTGAAAGCTCGCAGCCTCCACCCAGCGCCATGCCCGAAGGGGCTGAAATTACTGGCACAGATGAAAAGCGAGCTTTCATCATCGTAGTTTGGAACTGGCGAATCATCAAATCGATTTCGTCAAACTCCTGATCGGAAGCATACATGAATAGCATAGCCAGGTTAGCACCCGCTGAAAAGTTGGCACCCTCATTACCTATAACCAAGCCTCGATAGTTCTCCTCCGCTTTTGCAATAGCGAGATTGATTCCCTCAATTACTTCCTGACCGAGAGAATTCATTTTTGTATGGAACTCAAGATCCAGAATACCATCACCGATGTCATAAAGTGTTGCGCCAGCATTTGACCAAACCACTTTGTTTTCTTTAAAAGCATCAAGGATAATAAGCCCTTCTTTTCCGGGAATTGGTTTGTACGACTTTGTAGGGATGTCGTAGTAAAGCTTCTGACCTTTTTCGAATTTGTAGAAGGATGTATTGCCTGTAGCTAGCATTTCATGTACCCATGGCGACACTTCCATTCCTGCTGCCTTCATCTTTTCGGCAGTCGCTTTTACCCCTACCAAATCCCACGTCTCAAAAGGACCAAGCTCCCAGGCAAAACCAGCGCAGACAGCCTGATCGATTTTATAAAGCTCATCGGCAATTTCCGGAATTCTCATTGAGCAATACCTGAACACATCGTAGAATGTCGCCCGATAAAACTCACCAGCTTTGTCCGTTGCATTGATCAGTTTTGGCAGGCGCTCTTTTACACTTTCAATATCTTTTACTTCTTCAAGCGATTTAAAGGAAGCCTTGGTTCTTGACCCATATTCAAATGTCTTCAGGTTCAACTCGAGAATTTCCTTCTCGCCTTTTTCGTTTACTGTCTTTTTGAAGAAGCCTTGTTTTGTTTTGTCGCCCCACCATTTTTTATTGTAAAGCTCCTCTACAATTTTCGGTAGTTTGAATGTGTCCTTCGACTCGTCTTTTGGCAAGCCCTGCAACAAATTTCTTGATACATTAACTGTGGTGTCGAGCCCTACCACATCCATGGTTCGGAAGGTGGCCGATTTTGCCCGGCCGATAATCGGTCCGGTCATTCTATCAACCTCACCGACAGTCAGTCCCATTTTTTCCACCACATGCATGCCCGACATCAAAGAGTAGACCCCTATCCGGTTGGCAATGAACGCAGGCGTGTCCTTACATAGCACAGTTTCTTTACCGAGGTACAAATCGCCATAGTGCATAAGGAAGTCCACCACCTTTTGGTCTGTAGCCGGAGTAGGAATGATTTCCAGCAATCTCAAATAACGAGGCGGATTGAAAAAGTGTGTTCCGGCAAAATGCTTCCTGAAATCCTCGCTTCTTCCTTCAGCCATTAGGTGGATTGGAATACCCGACGTGTTGGAAGTAACCAAGGTGCCTGGTTTGCGGAATTTCTCTACCTGATCATAGACCTTTTTCTTGATATCCAGGTTTTCAACCACAACCTCCATCACCCAATCACACTCCGCAATGGATTTCATGTCGTCATCAAAATTGCCTGTCTTTACCAGGCTTGCCTTTTTGGCGTCAAAAAGCGGAGCTGGCTTTGAAAAAATTGCTGTTTGAAGGGCGGTGTTTACAATTCGGTTACGAACAAGTGGGTGCTCCATTGTTAAGCCTTTCTTTTTCTCATCGTCCGAAAGCTCTTTCGGAACAATGTCTAAAAGCAAAACCTGAACACCAATGTTCGCAAAGTGACATGCTATTCTTGAGCCCATTACACCGGAGCCAAGAACTGCCACCTTTTTAATAACTCTGTTCATAAATTTTCTCTTCGTTAATGTAAGTATGGATCAGTTGTTTATCCTCTATGAGTTGATTGATTTGTGTGATGACGTCAAAGAATACTTTGAGCTTTTCAGGCTCAACCTGGTCGATCACCATTTCGTTGAATGCGATAACTACCCGTTTTGAGAGCGTCTTCTGATACTTTCCCTTTTCAGTTAAAAATATCCGGACTGACCTGCCATCATTCGGGTCAGGCATTTTGTAGATGAGCTTCCGCTCTTCCATATTTTTGAGCATTCTCGTCAGGCTTCTTGCTTCCAACCCCATCAAAGGAGCTATTTTGGTGGCGGGGGTGCCCTCTTCGCTTTCTATATTGAGCAACACAAATCCAATCGATGTTGTAATACCATCATTTTGGCCGGCCTGGTTGTACATCCTGGCAATGCTATGCCAGGCCACTTTAATATTATAGTCAATAGTTTCTTCTCTCTTCATTCTAAAGGGATAACGGGAGTATATCAAATATAACAAAATTTGTTATGCATGCATACTATTTCTTGCCTGGCATTTGATCAATGCAGAAAAGTGTATTTATTGATTGAGGTCGCCCCGGAGCTCCCGGAATCTTTTGCGAGCCTCGGCGGTGTAGATACTTCCGGGGTAGGTTGTAAGAAGTGCTTGAAAAGCTTCCATGGCGAGTTGCTTATTCCCCAACTGCTTGTCGATAATTTTACCTTTTAGAAACAAGGCATCATCGCCAAGTATATCCGTAGGGTAGCTGGTGAGTATCTTGTCAAGGAGGGCAATCGCTACTTCCGCATGGCCCAACTCCTGGTTAATTTGTGCCATTTTGTACCAAACCTCATCGGTAATTCTGTGGTTGGGAAATTGGCTAAGCAACGAGTCAAAACCTTGAAGAGCCTCAAGTTTCTTGTTTTGGAAAAGCAGCAAATCAACTGCAGCGAATTTCTTCATCGCCAGCTCGGTGGTGTCCATCAGTGTATTGTCCTGAATCAGCAGACTAAGTGCCATTGCATCATTAGATATTTCCCGTGAGGTGGCCAATTTCAAAATATCGAGATGGGCTTTGGCAAGTTCAAAGTCGCCATTGTAATAATTGAGCTTTGCATTCTTGAGTTTTGCCTCATAGCCAATCAGGCTTTCCTTGCTGTCTTTTTCCACCTGCGAATAAAGTAATGTCGATTCCCAGGGTTCTCCTATCAGCAGATAGATGTCTCCAAGATCTAGTTTGCAGCTGGAAACCAATTGCGGCTGAGCCCTCGGAAAATTGATAATGTCTTTTAGCGTAGAAATTGCCTGATCCTTTTCATCAAGATAAAAAGCATATAACAAAGCCTTGCTTCGGAGCGCTTCCAGGGTGTTGCTGTTCAAACCCGAATCTTTGATAAGATTATCGTAATCGGCGATCAAAGTTCTGATGGCGGTGGTGTCAACCGGATAAGTGTTTTTAACTTTTCCTTCCCTGGCCTTTATCAGCATCCTTCTTGCTAACACATAATTGGAAGACGATGGATATGTTTGAATAATCCATGAAAAAATATCTTCGGCATCTTCGAACGCTCCATTGTCAATTGCTATGATACCAATTTCCAGTACCCTCGAGCCCTCACCTCTCTCCCGGCGGTCAATGGCTCTGGCTTGCGTAAATGCACCAAAAAAATTTTTCTGCTGAAGTTCTGCCCAAATAAGTAATTCGCCATAGATAATATCATTGGGACTTTTCTGCACCTTTTGGATAAGGATCGTTTCAAGAGCCTCTAAGTCTTCGGGCTCCGTGAGCAGGTTCTGCAGAATATTCCTGACGTAGTTAATATTATTGGGATTTTGAATGGCGAAGTTGAGATACTCCTCCATCATTTGCTCCCTATTATTGAGAAGACGGTAGATATTCGCCAACTCGATAGCGTATGCATACTGGTTACCGGATGATTGTCTTCCTGCCAGATAAGTTTTAAGGGCATATTCTCTGAGCTGCTTGGAGATAAAAGTTTGCGCAGTTATTCGGAGCTTGTAGTTGTCTCCCTTTATGCCTGCTATTACCGACTCAAATTGGCTATTGGCCTTATCGGCTTTTCCTGCCGCCTGATACACCATGCCCAGGTCTATCTTATAAATTAAATTGCCATCGTCTCGCTTAATTTGTTTCTCTACGTAATCCTCTGCTTCCTTGTAGTTCTCCAGGTTGATGAGAAGCGCCAGATAATTATTGTGAACAAAGGGGATGTTTCTGGAATCCTTTACCAGGTCTTTATAAAGATCGAGCGCCTTGTCAACATCGCCCTGCCCCAAATATTCGTTCGCCAGGTCAATTTTAGCGTTGTCCTGCCCACGCAATAGAACTGGCGCAACCAGGATGAGAATTGCTACTATTATCAGTCGTTTACTCATTTATCCACATTTTCTGTTTTGTAATATATATAACTAAATTTTTAAAAGATTAATTGAAGAGTATTATTAAGTCTGTGGATTTGTGGATAAGAAAATTAGCATAAGTCGATTGTAGATCAAATTGGAGTTTCAAACAATATGTTAACATTGAAACGCAAGCGATAGTGCAAAGGAGGGAGATTGTTGATAGATGGGGAGTTAGTGATGTGAGTATCTTTTTTGACTTAAGTTGTTGGTAAGAGGTAAGTGTAATGTGCACAAATCAGCTTAGCTGAAATTGTGTCGGATCGGTTCTGTTAGATTGAATCGAGTTGTGGAGAACTTGGGCAGTTAAGCACAGGCTTAGCTAAGTTTTCCACTAAAAGTTGATCTCAACATTTTCAAGTGTCCAGTTTTCTCTAACGTTAAAGAATTCGGGATATATGTACACGCTTTCGGGTTCTATTCGCTTCAGGCTGTTTCCGGTAGACCACACGCCGTCGTTGTTATCATCAACTAGGATCCTGAAGGTATAGTCTCCGGGTGGGATGTTTTTGAACTCGAAAGTAGACGTTCCTGGTTGTGAGGAAACTACTTTGTACTTGTTGGTGACTAGCTGAAGTGTATAGTTTGTGTAGTCTGTTGAAATAGTTCCTCTCACTATCCCCCGCTCTTCGCTGTTTATGAATTTTAGTGGGATGTTTTCAGTGTAGGAAGTGTCTCCGTCTACAGAAAAGAAGGTTCCCTTTGGAAGTTTGACTCTGGTATAGTTGTCTTCGACTTTGTCTAATAGTTTTTTGATTCTACTGTATCGTTTAAAGTCGAGCGAAGATGTGTCTGATTGCAAAGAGTCAGTTAATTGTTGGTATCGGAGTTTTTCATTGGCAACTATCTTTTTGTCGATTTGAGTGTTGATAGTAACTTTTGTTTTGTGGTTGTTCCAAATGATGGTGTCGATCTTGACTGGATGTTGAACAAGTGTATCTATGGAAACTCTCATGGAGTCGGCGATGTAGTTTTTTGCTACTGGTTTTGTAAACGATAATGTAAATGTCGTTTTCTCGAGTATTTGCTCGTCTTTGGTAGGGATGGTGGTAAATTTAAACGGTGGAATGCTTCGCTTGCTTGATGTGAATTTTAGGTAAGTGGTATCAATGGTTTGGTTGTAGGTGCTGTCTATGGAGGTGATTGCGATTTGCAGGCTATCCTTTTTCGGATTTGAGACAGGATAGAAAACAATACCTCTCCCATCTGGTGTTAGGTTCGCTTCAATTGTCCAATTGGGAAGCTTCAAAGAATCCAGGATTTGAACGCTAAAATCTTTGAGGGGTTTGTTATAGCGGCTTTCGAAATATATGCCCGACGTGCGGGAGGTTAGTTGTGCCAGTGGGCGTACGTCGTTGCGTGTGATAGGTATGGTTAGAGAGTCGATGTTGTATGTAAGTGCTAAAGTGTCGGCGATGAATCCATGGGGCTCGTCGTTGGGCTCGCACAAATTGTTTTTGTTCTTGTCCTGGAAGGCGTAGAGTCTGTAGTTCCCGTTTTTAAGGTTTTCTATTGAGTAGGTACCATCTTCAGCAGTTTTTGTAAAATAGAGAGGGCGCTTGTTAAATATATCAGTCGTGTCGTTGGCTTGGTAGAGGGCTACTGTGGCTTCTTTGATTGGCTCGTGGGTGAGCAGGTCGATAATGCTACCTGCTATGGATAGAGAGTCGATGTAGGTAGTGGTACTAAATGCCAGTATGATGTTTTCAGCATCGTTGTTTTCCGTGATGTCGGAGATTGTACTATTGAAGTTCAAGGTATAGGTGGTGCTGTCAGCAAATGGATTTTCGAAGTCGAGGGTGATGCTGGTTTTTTTGATGACGACATCAAATTTGTTCTGATCATCTGGCGTAATTATCAGCTTGGTCTTGATTTGGTCTTCTTTAATGAATTCGTCAAACACCAATGTTATTTTTTGATCTTTGAAGTTAAGTGATTTGTTGATCGGGTAAGATTCAAGAAGCGTGGGGGGAATTGTATCCTTTGCTCCGCCCGTTACAGGCTGTTGGCTTGCGCAGGACGTGTAAAGGATAAAGGCATAGCAGGCAAGAAAGGCGGAAAGAAGTATATTTTTCATTTCTTTTGGAAAATGTATATCATACTGCTGTATTGTGAGGTTCTTGAACCGTAAATATTTGATTTACAACCATTTATAATGGATTTTAATATTTTGTTGCCGTTGTTGAGATGTGTTTCTGATAACAGACTAATATAAAATGAATCAAGATACAGCGGAGCTTTTTGTACGAAGGAAAGCCGGTTTGATTTCAATAACATTTTGATGTTTTCATCGTCGAAATGAAAAAGGTGGCGTGGCACATCGTATGCGGCCCAATTCTCTTTATAATGTTGGGCATCCCAGCTCTTGGTGTTTGGAACAGCGATTACGACATGGCCGTCTTTATTCAACAGTTTCTTGAGTTGTTTTATTGTGGTGTTGAGGTCGTGCACATGTTCAAGCACGTGCCACAATGTAATGACGTCAAATTTGGCGGCTGACTCTTTAGCCTCACTTAATGTTTGGTAAACCAGCATCTCCTTACTTCTTGCTTTCGATAACCCAACATCAGAGGGCTCAATGCCTGTTACCTCGTACTTGTTCGATTGCATGTACTGCATAAACTGCCCAACACCACAGCCGTAGTCCATTAGTCTGCTGCCTGGTTTCGCTAGTCTTTTGACCAACCGAAACTTGTACCACAGTGTATAGCGCTGGGCGAGCGAATACAGTCTGCTCATCAAGCTGCCGTCGCTGTTATGCGACAGGTAGCTGCTTGAGTCATAGAACTGGGAAATAGTTTCTTTGCTGGGCCTTGGGTTGGTGATTAGCAGGCCACAGGATGAGCAAATAGAAATGGCAAAGCTTTGTTGAGAAACAAGATAATCTTTGCAGATCAGGCTGTTTCTTAGATCGGTGTTTGTGCAAATGGGGCACTCCTCTATTCGTTCGTACATGTCCAATTACCTCCCCATGTATACCATTAGTATTGAGATATCTGCTGGGTTAACGCCGCTTATTCTGGAGGCTTGCCCTAATGTGTGTGGTTTGATTTTGAGTAGTTTTTCTCGTGCCTCCGAAGATAGCGCTGTTATTTTATAGTAGTCAAAGAGCGGATCTATCCTGTGGTTTTCCAAAAGGTGAACTTTGTCGGCTAGCTCTTTCTCTTTCACGATATAGGTTTCGTATTTGATTTCTATCTCGCTCTGTTCAATAGCGTCTTTCATATAAGGCTGTAGTGCATCAGCGGTTTTAGGATGCAGTTTGAGCAGTTCGGCAAGATCGACTTGTGGCCGTTTCAAAAGTGTATAGGCGGATGTTTTCTCTCTAATGCCTGCGGTGCCTATGGCATCGAGTCCATCGTTGATTTCTTCGGGAGTATATTTGAGTTGTTTTAAAACGGTGTGTATTTGATTGCTTTGGTTGATTTTGTTTTTCGTTGCTGTTAGACGGTGGTCGGAGGCCAAACCAATGGCATGGCCTTTCTCGGTTAGTCTTATGTCGGCGTTGTCTTGTCTCAGAAGTATGCGAAACTCAGCCCGGGAAGTAAACATCCTGTAAGGTTCTTCAGTGCCTTTGTTAATAAGGTCGTCAATCAGCACACCAATATATGCTTCAGATCTTGTCAGGATCAGTGGTTCTTTCTCGCTGTTTTTTAGGTGGGCGTTAATGCCTGCCATCAGTCCCTGCGATGCCGCCTCTTCATAGCCGGTAGTACCATTTATTTGACCAGCAAAGTACAGATGCTGAATGAGTTTGGTTTCTAAGGTGTGATTGAGTTGCGTGGGTGGGAAGTAGTCGTACTCGATCGCATAGCCTGGCCTGAACATCCTGGCATTCTCAAAGCCCGGTATTTTCCTTAGTGCTTTTATCTGGACGTCTTCTGGTAGCGAGGTAGAAAAGCCATTGACATATACCTCCACGGTGTCCCATCCTTCGGGCTCAACAAATATCTGGTGCCGGTCTCGCTCCGAAAAGCGGTTGATCTTGTCTTCTATTGAAGGACAATAACGTGGGCCTATTCCTTTAATTCGCCCAGCAAACATTGGGGACTTTTCGAAACCAGTCTCCAGGATAGTATGCACTTCAGGGTTTGTGTAGGTGATATAGCAGCTTGCTTGAGTTGCTAAGGGAGTGGTTTCTTCACTGTAGGAAAATTTGCCAGGCTCGGCATCTCCCTTTTGTTCCTCCATGGCGTCGTAGTTGAGGCTTCGTCCATCAACCCGCGGGGGTGTGCCAGTTTTCATTCTGCCTGACTCAAAGCCAAGACTTTGCAGCTGCTCAGTTATTCCTTTGGCAGCATGCTCACCGGTGCGGCCCCCGCCAAACTTCTTTTCTCCAATATGGATGACGCCATTAAGAAAGGTGCCGTTAGTGAGGACAACTGCGCTTGACTCGATCTCTATTCCTAAACTTGTCTTGACACCAACAGCTTTTCCGTCTTTGACGAGCAATCCTACTACCATTTCCTGCCAAAAATCCACGTTAGGGTTGCGCTCCAATGTAAGCCTCCATTCCTCCGCAAACCTCATTCTGTCGCTTTGAGCTCGTGGGCTCCACATGGCTGGGCCTTTCGACTTGTTGAGCATCCTGAACTGGATCATGGTTTTGTCGGTGATAATCCCCGACATGCCACCCAGGGCATCTATCTCACGCACTATTTGTCCTTTGGCTACGCCACCCATCGCAGGGTTACAAGACATCTGAGCGATAGTGCCCATGTTCATTGTTACAAGCAGTACTTTGGAGCCCATTGTGGCTGCGGCATGTGCAGCTTCACATCCGGCGTGGCCCGCTCCTACTACTATTATATCGTATTTAGGAAACATATATTTTCATGTTCCACGTGGAACGTCTAGTCATTATTAGTGTTAGCAACAGAGTTGGAAGAAATAATGTTCCACGTGGAACATCATAGATCCGGGAGCAAAGATAAACAAGCATCCTCTTTTTTTCTCATAAGCTCATTGTCGGCACTTGTCTTGTCTTTGTAACCACACAAGTGAAGTATGCCATGGATCATGACTCGATGCAGTTCGGTGTCAAAAGGAAGATTTAGTTGGGTAGCGTTCTCCTTCACACGATCGACACTGATGAATATGTCACCTTCGATTAGTTCTTCCTGTTCCGAATTATCAAACGTAATGATGTCGGTAAGTGTGTCGTGATTGAGATATTGCACGTTCATATTGTGCAGGTAGTCGTCGGAGCAGAATATATAGGAAATCTCTGATAGTGTGTGTTTCTCCAGGTGTATCACTTCTTTGATCCAACGACGAACCTTATTAGGAGAGGAAAGCTTAAAAGAAACGTCTTCACTAAAGAAGGTGATTTTCATTCTAGCCCAGGTAAAAGATCAGATCCACTTTCTTGCCGCCTTCATGGAACTTAACTTCGTCACACAGGTTCTTCATAAGAAAGATGCCTCTTCCACCGGGCTTCTCAAGGTTTTCAGGTGCAGTTGGATCGGGAAGGTGTTGGTAGTCGAACCCAGCGCCCTCGTCCTGAACGGTGAACTGAAGGTTCTCGTTGAGTAATGATAATTGAAGCAGTACGTTCTTGTGGGCGTCTTTTCCGTTGCCATGCAGTATAGCGTTGTTTACGGCTTCTGTCACAGCAATCATAATATTGCCATAGATATCATCTTCAAGACTGAATCGTTCTTTAGCGTTGTCGATAAAACTCTCAACGATTCGAATATTCTCAGGAAGAGAAGGAATCTCGATTTTGATATTATCCATTTTTAAGCGGGTTAATTGCTGCCAATACGTTTAAAGTACTCATTTACTTCTTTTTTGTAGTAAGGGTTCAATTTGGGAGGAACAGTTTTAAGCAACTCAATTTCCTTTTCTTTTAGCTGCTTATATTCTTCAAAAGCTGCTGGGATCTTTCTTTCAAAATCTCGTGCGGCCTCCCCTTCTCTTTCCTTACTGAGCTCTCTTTCTCTTTCAGAGTTCTCAGCTTCCAAAAGCCTTGTTACAATGTCTTCCTGCCTTTCCTGGCTAATGTTGGCTAGTCGCTTATTAACAAGATCTCTTTCGGTTTGTTCCATTTTTTTGATAGCATCTTGCAAGCCACCCGGGCCACCCTCTTTGTCGCCGCCCATCTTCTGTTGCATTGCTTCGAGCTCTCGTCTAATCATTTCCTGCTCGGCAGCAAGTTTAGCCAATTCTTCCGATAGTTGTCTGCCTGTTTTTCCGCTTTTTTTGAGATCATTAATTTTCTTGCTCAGTTCGCTCTGAAGATCGCTTAGGCCCGGCATGTTTTTCTTTTGTCCTTTTTTCCCTTTTTGCGGTGAGCCCATTGCGTCAGCCATTTGCTGTTGCATCTGCTGAAGCACATCGTCGAGTAATAGAGCCAGGTTGTTCATCGATGTCATTGAGAACTGCTGCTTGCTGATCGCCAGCGATTTGTTCCGGTCTTTAAGCGCATCCAGGCTTTGATCCATGTATTCATTGAGTGCACCCACTTCTCTTGTTACAAACGAGGCAATTTGAAAAACCCTGTTAGCCAGCGCAAGGAGACTGTCTTTAACGATAATGGCATCGTCCTTTATCTTTAATTGCTCCTGAGATAATTCGAGAAACCTCGGGTCACTTTGGTTTACCTCTTTGAAGTTGTTCATCAGATTTTCCTGGCTGAAAGAGAGCTTAACGAGGTTATCTACAATATCTCTGAGGTTATCGAGGTTTTCCTCAAGCATCTCCATCTCCATGTTGCTTTGCATTTGCTGCATCTTCTCACCCATCTGCTTCATTTGCTGAGCACTTTTCTTTTGATTGTCAGACGCCTTTTTCCTCTTCTGTTCTTCCAGGTTTGAAATAGACTCCTCCTGGTTCTTCTCCACTTCTTCTTTTTCTTCGCTGAAATCCGGCATGCTTTCTGGGTTATCGAGCTCCTGGTTGAGCTCGTTTAACTCTTCCATGTCTTTTTGAAGCTCCTGAAACTCTTCTTTGATTTCTTCCTGCTCCTTAATGAGATCTTCTTTTGAGTTCTCAGAGTTCTCAGTCTTCTCGCTTAGTTCCTCCTGCTTCTTGCTTGTTTCTTCCAAATCCTGAACTATTTCTTCAAGCTTGAAGTCAAATTTCATCTTGTTGAAAAGCTCCAGCGCCCGTTCTAGCTCTTTTTCAAGGTTTTCTTCCTTGTTTTCTATCTGGTTCATCATTTTCTGAACCTCACCAAGCTGTGACTTCTCCTCCAGCAGTTTTTTCAGCTCGTCATAGAGTTTTTTAGTTTCATCATCCAGCAGTTCGTCCATGAGCGACTGAAGCTTCTCCATTTGGTCTTTTAACTTGGGGCTGCTCTCTGAAAACCGTTCTCTACGCTCATTCAGGTCTTTGTTTTGGTTTTTTAGCTTTTCTATGTTTTCACTAAGCTCCTCTTTTTTGTCCAGCAAGTCCTGTATCAGCTTCTCATCCTGCCAGTCCATCTTTTTCTTGGTCTTCAGCCGATTCTCAATCTCCTTTATCTGATCCTGAATTTCTTTGGCCTGGTCAAGACTTTTATCAATCTGTTTTTCGGCACCCTGCGCCTCCTTCGCCAACGACTCCTTCAACTCTTTCCTTGTCGGAACCTTCATATAATACAGACCTGTCCGGGTCGATTTATGCCCGTTAACCTCGTCATTATCAGTCACCTCCACGTAGTAAGCAAGCGTTTCGCCTTCCTTGAGATTCATGCTGTCGATGCGCCACTGGTAGTAAAAACCCTGCGACGATTGCTTTTTGTCGAGAGGAAGCGGAAGCGTGCTGAACAGGGACTCTTCCCTGGCATTCTGAGTTTGGTATTTAATGGCAAGCTTGGTAAGGCCATAATCGTCGCTCACTGATCCGCCCAGCACAATGAAGCTGAAAAGAGTGGTGTCCTGGAAGATTTCTGCGTGAATTTCCGGCGCCTTGTCTTTCACCACTTCGATCCGGTACCTGATCCTGTCTTTATTTTTGCTGAATTTGTTGGCCAGCAACACCTCATAGTATTGAGGGTTAAAGAATGTTTTTTTGACGTCAAATAGTTGATTGTCAGATATTTGGGATGAAAATGGCTCGTCGTCCTTATCAAACTTCAGCCACAAACTGTCGGCTTCGGTTGTGCTGAACTGCCAGTTGATTTGGCTTCCTTCCGGCACTTCCACGTTGCCTATGTTTTCCAAAAGAACATCTTGTTTTCCGGTATAGGATGGGAAGTCAAGAAACACGTTGAAGTTTTTGAGCAGGGGCCGATTGTGTAGTGTAATCTGATATTCTGCACTTGAGTATCCTGCCGCTTCGAACTTGAAATTGGTCTTCACCAACATTTTCGGAAAGGTAAACTCAAAGAGGCCTTCGGCGTTTTCATTTAGCTTGATGCGGCGGCCGTTACTTTCCAGGTACACATTTTCCGGGATGTTATCGCCTTCAATGCTCATCTTCAATTGAAAATCCTCATTACGAAAACCATCAAGGGACTCATTCAAAAGATTGAAGGTAAACGGCGGCGGCGGGGTGAAGGTCTTGTTATATTGTATGATTCGGGCGGCACTTTCCGTAAACAGCTGGGGAACAAGCAGAAGCAATATAAGTGTGATGCCGGCGGGAATGGCTAGATACCTTAAAAAGCTAAGGTTCGCATTTATTTTTATTGCATTGACGAACTTTATTGTTGAGAGCTCATGGCTCTTTTGATCTATACTGGCTATAAGGAGGCTTTCATCCTGGTTGCTAATTTTTTGAAGCTGAAGCACATTCAGAAGTTTGTCTTTTACTTCAGGAAAGAACTGCCCTATTTGACGGGCTGCCTCGGCGTCATCAAGGTTTTTTCCTCCTGAATAGATCTCCCACAGAGGCTTTATAATCCGGATCAGGAGTATGCCAGAGGTGAGAATGACAAAAGAAAACAACAAAAAACCCCTGATCCACGTGCCGAAGCGAAAATTGAACTCTAATACGGTAAACGTCAAGAAAAGGCAAAGGACCACAAGAAGGAAGTAGAGAACACCTTTAACCAACTTGTCGGTATAGTATTTCTTTTTGTAATCATGAAGTTGCCTCTTGATGGCGTCGATTCCTGTATTCATTTTGGCCTCCTTCTTTTCATCCATTTGCAATTCGCAAAGGGTATGATACTAGTTATAACGAATATCGTGAAAAGAATGTAGTTAAAAACGGAAAATTGTTTGAATAGACTTGCTTTCGCTGTCGAAAGCAGCCAAAAAACCGTTATTTAATGCTAAGTCCAACGGGGCAATGGTCAGAATGAACCACTTGTGGGAGAATTTCAGCGTGTATCAAGTCTGCTGCCATCTCCTGAGTGGCGAGGTGGTAATCAATCCGCCACCCCTTGTTGTTTGCTCTGGCATTGGCCCTGAACGTCCACCAGCTATACTGGTGAGGCGCTGTGTTGAATTGGCGGAAGGAATCCACAAAGCCGGTATCTATGAATTCGCTAAGCCACTCACGTTCCTCCGGCAAAAAGCCAGAACTATTTTTGTTGGACACGGGGTCGTGGATATCGATCGGCTTGTGGCAAATATTATAGTCGCCGGAAATAATGAGTTTGGGATGGTCGGCCATTACTTTTTTTATGTAGTCAGTAAACTCACCCAACCATTGCATTTTGTAGTCCTGTCGTTCGTCTCCTGAAGAACCTGAGGGAACGTAAACGCTCATAACGGAGTAGTGCTGGAAGTCGGCCCGAATAACCCGGCCTTCGTAGTCCGACTGATCGATGCCGGACCCGTACTCCACATGTTTGGGTTTAGTTTTTGATAGAATGGCAACACCACTATAGCCTTTTTTCACTGCGGGAAACCAGTAGCAGTGGTAGCCGAGGTCTTCGAACAACGAAACGGGAATTTGCTCTTTGTGGGCCTTAAGTTCCTGAAAACAAACGATTTGCGGATCTTTCTCCTTTAGCCACTGCGTTATACCCTTGGAAACAGCCGACCGAATTCCGTTTACATTATATGATATTATTCCAGTCATTATAATATACTTTCTTTTTCAAAATACTCTATTACATGTATTTTTAGCAGCTTTTCTTGCTCACCCGTGTCAAAATGAGGTAATTTTTTCATCATCTTCCAGTGAGGCCAGCCGTCCTCGTCTATGCCCTCCAGGGCGTAGAAGCCAGAGAAACTGAGTATTTTGCAAATGGCAATGTGCATTAAGTCCTGCTTTTGTTCTTTGGTGAATGTCCTTCGCCCCTTGCCCAGTTCTTGTACTCCGATAAGAAAAAGTACGGAGTTGAGATCGGCCGGTTTTTTACCGATCATATTTTCTAGTTTGCCAAGTAGCGCCTGCCACTCCCTCTCAAGATCCAGGTCTTTTTTAAACATTTTGTGGTGTTAGTTTTAATTCGTCCCAAAATTCAACTGCCCTTCTCAGGTGGGGAATTACTATCGTTCCCCCAATAAGTGTGGCAATGCCAAACACCTCGTCCATCTCCTTGTCGGAGCAGCCGAGCTCATAACATTTGCCCAAATGATAGCGTACACAGTCATCGCACCTGAGCACCATGGAGCAGGCCAGCCCCAGCATTTCTTTGTTTTTCACATCAATGGCCCCCTCACTGAAGGCATTGGTGTCGAGGTTAAATATTCTTTTAACAAGCTTGTTGTCAGAAGAAAGGATACGCTCATTCATCTTTTCTCTGTAGTTATTGAATTCGTCTACTTTGCTCATACGGTCTGTCTGCGTTATTAAAGGAGTCACTCTCATGCTCCGGCCTGTTTTTGAAATAGGGGAATACAGTTTGTGGTTGCGTCCGCGATTTTTTCTATATTTTACCTATGGCAAATATCGCAAATGAACTTTGGAATGATTTTGTTTCTTTGATATTTCCTGAAAACTGTATCTCATGCGGTGAGTTATTGGTTCGGGGTGAGGATCATTTGTGCACAGCTTGCCGTTATCAGCTGCCCATTGTAGATGAAGCTATCCGGGATTCTCTTCTGACAAACAAGTTTGTGTACGAACCAAAAATTAGCTTCGTCGATGCTTTTTTAACTTTCAAGAAATCGGGCATTACTCAGAAGCTTCTTCATCAGCTAAAATATAAAGGGAATCGTGAGTTGGGTGTTATGCTTGGTGCCTGGTATGGTAACCAGCTTACAGAGAAGCCAGGGTTTTCGGCTTTTGATATAATTGTTCCAGTTCCTTTGCACAAAAGAAAGCTGAGGATCAGAGGCTACAATCAAAGCATGGCAATTGCAGAAGGACTTTCTGTCGCTACGCAAAAACCAGTTGATGCCGAGCTACTTGTCCGGTCTAAATTCACCAGCACGCAAACCAAGAAGCAAAAGGTGGATCGCTGGCAGAATGTGGAAAACATTTTTGGTGTTACCAGCCCGGAGAGCGTAAAAGGGAAAAAAGTGCTGCTTGTTGACGATGTGCTTACCACCGGATCAACACTTTCATCCTGTGCTTCAGCGCTGATAAGCGCCGGGGCTGAAGGGATAGGAATTTGTGCGTTGGCGGTCTCTCACAAATAAAAAAAGCTCCGAATCTCGGAGCTTTCTTATATAGATAATTTTGTCTTCTCTTAGTAGTTGGTACCGGCACGGATCATCGCACAACGGAAACCGATTGTTGAAGTTGAAGAATCTTCTTCAAGGTATCTTCTGGTTCCTGGCGACATCCAGTAAGCTACGTCAGCCCATGAACCTCCTTTGTAAACTCTCACTCTGTCAGAAACAAGTGAGTTGAAGTTCTGAGTGTCATAACCTTTTTCGTCATCAAGGTAACCGTCACGACGAACAGGGTTCAGGTCATCAAAGTCCTGGAACGAAAGCGGGCGGTAAACGTCCCATACCCATTCGTTAACATTACCTGACATGTTATAAAGACCAAATTCGTTTGGAGGATAATCGTAGATATAAGTTGTGATCATGGCACCGTCGTTCAGCTTACCGGCTATACCGGCGTAGTCACCACGGCCTCTTTTGAAGTTGGCAAGGAAGTAACCCATTTTCTTTCCATAAGGATTACGCAATGAGTGACCATCCCAGGGATACAGCCTGCGGTGAGTTTGGTTTTCGTCCAGCCACTGAACACCAATAAGTGCCTGAGCTGCATATTCCCACTCGGCCTCGGTTGGGAGACGGTAGTTAGGTAGCACAACACCACTTTCCAAAGGAATTCTTTCACTTCCTGACTCTGCAAGTGTTACGTCCTCAAGACCGGCATCTTGTGCAAGCTTAAGGTTAACCACCGTGGTTCTCCAGTTGCAATAGTCATTGGCTTGCTTCCAGTTAACACCTACAACAGGATAGTACCTGAAACCAGGGTAACGAAGGTAGTGATCTACATAAGGATCATTGTAAGCAAGGTCTCTGGCCCAAACAGTTGTGTCAGGCAGCGAAGACTCATAAAATTCTCTTGAAGAGTCAAGGCGAATGTAGTAGAGATACTCCAACCAGTGAATGTTGGCGATTTCAGTTTCGTCCATGTAAAATGAAGCAACTGTTACGGCTCTCTCAACATTGTCGTGTCTGTTCATCAAATCTTCCTCAAAAGACCCAAGAACCGTACGACCTCCTTCTATAAAAACTAGATTAGGACCCTCAGGCTGACCGGCATAGTCGCTAACCTGAAAACCACCCTCCTCGTTGTACTCCATTCCTGTCGCTGAGCTCAGGCTGCCTGGACTACTACTTGTTGGCGTGCTGGAACCGCACCCGCCTAGAAAAGCGGAGAACCCAACAGCCAAAGCAGAGGTACATAAGATGTTAACAAAATTTTTCATAACCTGTTTATTTGAACTTAAAAAGCTAATGTAGCCTAGATCGGGCATATTTAATAACGATCGACTACAAATTTCAATTATAATAAGTTTTTTTCAAAAAAAGAGAGGACAATATAGGGATTTATCTAAATAATGTCTCTAACAGACGTTTTATTGTGCTACTGCAGCCTCATTTTCCTGCAGCATTTTTTTAAGATAACCGATTGCATGGTCTACTGACTTGACCTGCTCAAGGTTCAGAATGAGTCGGCCTTTGTGCTCCCTCATCCGGCTGATTTTCGGATTCTTTTGTACATATTCCAATACTTTGCCAAAGGTAGGTGACTTGAAATAGGCTTCATTTTCACCAGAAACAAAATAGCATTTCAGCACCTCAACCTTCAGTATAAGCTTTTCAATACCTGCTTTTTTGGCCAGCCAGCGAAGTCGTACGGTTTTTATAAGCTCTTCCACCTCTTCGGGAATCGGCCCGAAACGGTCTTTAACATCAGCGCTGAATTTCGCCAACTCTTCCTCCGCCTCAATGCTGTCGAGGTGGGAGTACAAGCTTAGCCGCTCCGAAATATTGTTGACGTAGGACTCCGGAATAAGAATTTCGAGGTCAGTTTCTATCACGCAATCGGTGGCTACAGCCTCAACGGCTTTTTTGATGTCTTCAGCAAATAGGTCGCTGTAGTCCTCAATTTTGAGCTCCTGAATGGTTTCGTCGAGGATCTTGTGATACATTTCAAAACCAAGGTCAGAGATAAAGCCGCTTTGCTCGCCACCCAGCAGGTCTCCAGCTCCACGGATATCCAGGTCTCTCATGGCTACTTTGAAGCCGTCGCCCAATTCGGAAAATTCTTCAAGCGTGACCAGCCTCTTACGGGCTTCAGCTGTCAGGCCCGACGATGCGCCAGAAAGCAGCAGGCAGAAGGCTTTTTTGTTCGATCGGCCTACCCGCCCTCTCATTTGGTGCAGGTCAGAAAGGCCAAACATGTGTGCCCGGTTGATGATGATGGTATTGGCATTGGGGATATCAAGGCCACTTTCAATGATATTAGTTGACACCAGCACGTCGAACTCACCCTCGATAAACCGCATCATTACTTTTTCCAGCTTAGGCCCATCCATTTGCCCATGAGCAATGCCTATTCGTGCGTCTGGCACCAGCCTCAAAACGATACTGGCTATCTGGTCAATGTCGCTGACCCTGTTGTGCACAAAGAATACCTGGCCGCCTCGTCTCAGCTCGAAGCTGATGGCGTCTCTGATTACACTTTCGTTGAATTCGTGCAGCTCGGTGGTAACGGGTTGTCTGTTAGGTGGTGGTGTGGCAATAATGCTTAAGTCCCGTGCCCCCATCATGGAGAAATGAAGCGTTCTCGGTATCGGGGTTGCAGTCAAAGTGAGGCTGTCTACATTCACCTTCGATTCCTTGAGCTTTTCCTTAATTTTCACCCCAAACTTCTGCTCTTCATCAATAACCAGTAGTCCCAGGTCTTTGAACTCTACATCTTTGTTCACAATGCGATGGGTGCCTATGAGAATGTCAATTTTACCCTCCTTCACTCTTTGAAGAATGTCTTTTATCTCCTTCGTGGTGCGGAACCGGTTGATGTATTCTATGTCTAGTGGAAAATTGGCAAGCCTTTCTTTGAACGTGCGGTAGTGCTGCATGGCCAGAATGGTGGTTGGCACCAGCACCGCCACTTGCTTTCCGTTGCTCGCCGTTTTAAAAGCTGCACGAATGGCTACCTCAGTTTTGCCAAAACCAACATCGCCGCATACCAGTCTGTCCATCGGGTGAGGCTGCTCCATGTCTTTTTTTACGTCGGCAGTAGCCAGCGCCTGGTCAGGTGTGTCTTGATAAATGAAGGATGACTCAAGTTCGGCCTGAAGAAAGTTGTCGGGTGGGAAAGCATAACCGGGCGTCGCCTTTCTCTTGGCGTAAAGGCTGATCAGGTCTTTGGCAATGTCTTTTACCCGCTTCTTTACTTTCTTTTTCTTGATGTCCCAATCCTGAGTGCCGAGCTTGTTGATCGGCGGCGGTTGCCCTTCCTTGCCGGCATACCGGGAAATTTTATGCAGAGAATGCACACTTACGTACAGCAGGTCATTGTCCCGATACACAATCCGAAGCGCTTCCTGTTTCTTTCCGCCTACATCCACGGTATCCAGTCCGGCAAATCGGCCTACCCCGTAGTCGATATGCACTACGTAGTCTCCAGGCTGCAGCGACTTGAGTTCTTTGATTGTGAGGGCCTTTGACTTGCTATGCTTTTCCCTGGTTTTGTATTTGTGAAAGCGATCAAAAAGCTGGTGATCCGTGTAGCAAAGCAATTTTATCTGCTTGTCGACAAAGCCTTCCCGAAGCCCTGCCAAAAAACCTTCGAACCGCATAGTGGGATCCAGTTCCTGAAAAATTGTGTCCAGGCGCTCGATTTGTTTTTCCGACTCGGCGGCGATGAACAGGTTATATCCCTGCAATTGGCGTTGGTTGAGGTTCTCCACCATCATTTCGAAGTTCTTGTGAAATGGTGGTTGGGGCTCCGCTTCATATTGGAAGGTCGTAGCATTTTCCAGATAGAACCGGCTGCCAAACTCAATCATCGGGAAAGAGAAAATGTGTGACTTGATGGTCGCAGCATTTTCGAACAGGTCGGCGGGCTCCAGCACGATTTTCGTGTTGCCGCTTTCCTTCATCAGCACGTCAAAGCTTGCAGAAGCCTTGGTGAAGTAACTGTCGAGCTGATCGTAGAGTAGTTGCAGATCCTTTATCCAGAAACGGGTTTCTTTTGGTACAAACTCCAGAAACGACTGCCTTTTTTCCTGCAAAAGCCTGGTTTGCACATTGGGAATGATGCTGATGGAGTTTACGGCGTCCTGCGATAGTTGGGTATTTGGGTCGAAAGTCCTGATGCTTTCTATTTCGTCCCCAAAAAGCTCCATGCGATAGGGCAGCTCTCCAGCATAGGAATATATATCGATAATACCACCTCTTACTGCGTACTGACCCGCTTCATACACAAAGTCGGTTCGCTCAAAGTCGTAGGTCATGAGCAGTTCGGCGATGAACTCCACATCGACCTTATCGCCCACCTTGGCATTAAACGTATTTTCTGTCAGTGCCCGCCTATTGATCACCTTTTCTGTCAGTGCTTCCGGATAGGTAACTATTATTTCACCCTTGCCACTTCTGTGGTTGAGTTTGTTCAATACGTCGGCCCGCAGAAGGATGTTGGCATTTTCGGTCTCGTCAAACTGGTAAGGTCGCTTATAGGAAGTGGGGAAAAACAAGACTTCCCTTTCACCAAACAAGTTCTGCATGTCGTTGAAAAAGTAAGCAGCTTCCTCTTTTTCATGCATAACAAACACATGGCATTGCCTGTCCATAGAAAAAACAGCTGCAGGCACAACGGCATCGAGACTTCCAACGAGCCCCTTCACCTGAAATGCTCCCCCACCTTTGGCCTTGAAGCTCTCGGCCAGGGTTTTCACAAAACTATCTTGCTTATAAATTGATAGGAAGTCGGAAACTTTCAACTTAAGAACATTTTTTGGTGGGCAAAAGTACGGATATTATGGTGATGGAGCGTTATATAACGAATAACAGAAAATCATTTTATGATTATTCATAGCAAATTGTTGAACCAAGGCTCAAACAAAATGTTTAATTACAAATTACGGCGCTAGCATGGCAAATTCCTATAAGAAAACAAAAGCACCGACCAGTTCATTCCCGCTCAACGAGCTGGAGAAAATGCACCCCTACAAAATGCTGTTGCTGATAGGTATTTTCGGCAGTATTTTGATATTCTTTTTTCTGCTAATGGTGTATACAGCCTCGGGAACCTTGGTTGATAAATCAGCCAAAATAGAGTTTCCGAAAGCTTTTATAATTAGCACACTCATTTTACTTGGATCCAGCTTCACCATTAGCCGGGCCGTGGAATATTTTGAAAAAGAGAAAACCAAAGAGCTAAGGAAGTCGCTGCTGTTCACTCTTGCGCTTGCCTTTGCTTTTTCGTTCTCGCAGTTTTTTGGGTGGAATGAGCTGATGAATCAGGAAGCCAGCAATGCCGTGAGAGGAGCCATTGTCTATTTATATGCCCTTTCTGGCCTTCACATCTTGCACATGAGCGCAGGCATCATTTATCTGGCGTATTGCTACATCCTGCTGATCAGGAAATCAAGCAACCCGGTTCACTCGCTGGTGTATTTCACTAACTCGTTTCGAAAGCTTCAACTCAACTTGTTGGTAACCTACTGGCATTTCATGGATGGTCTTTGGATGTTTCTTTTCCTGTTTTTCTTGTTTTTTCTTTGAAAGAGTGTTTTTGGCACAAATGTTGAAACGATGAAACGGACATATCTGTGGCCGGTGGCTGAGCCATTGCGAGAACTAAATACGCAGATATTTGTTAATAATACTGAATCACAATTCCATAGTGGTTTCATAGATAGGTTAGGTTGGTGATTGGGCATGTACCTTTAGGGCATGCCCTTTCTTTTTTAACAGTAATTTTTTCCAGCCCCTGACATCCTATAGGTGCTTGTTTCTATTTTTGTGAAGTTTAACAACCGATACCATGAAAAGAATAATGCTTCCTCTCACTGTTCTCCTGATGCTCACCTTTTCTGCTCAGGCAGTCAATACGACATCGAATGTGCTGTGGGGTCAAACAGGCCACAGGGTGGTGGGTCTGGTGGCGGAGCGTCATCTCACCAAAAAAGCAAAAGCCAACATCGGGAAGATACTTGGAGGAGAGAGCCTGGCCATAGTGAGCAACTATATGGATTTTATTAAATCCGATCCAACTTATAAGCACATGGACCCCTGGCATTACTGCACGATTCCCGATGGTCAAGCCTATGAGCAGGCTGGCACTCCGTCAGAGGGCGACGTGATAGCCACTATAGAAAGACTTAAGTCCGAGTTGAAAAGCAAGCAATTTACAGATAGAGACGAGGCTTTTGCCATAAAGATGCTGGCGCATCTGGTGGGCGATATTCACCAGCCACTGCACGTGGGCAATGGAAACGACCGGGGCGGCAACGATGTGAAGCTGAAGTACTTTTGGGAAAGCTCCAATTTGCACAGGGTGTGGGACAGCGACATGATTGATGGTCAGCAGCTAAGCTATACTGAGTTTGCCGACTGGGTAGATACCGAAGACAAGGCAACGGTGGCTGCGTGGCAAAAAAATGTAACGACAGACTGGGCCTACGAATCGATGGGCCTGAGAGAGCAGGTTTATAACTTGCCCGAGGACTTGTCGCTTTCTTATCGATACAACTTTGATAATATTGATGCAGTAAAATTGAGGCTGGTGCAGGCGGGCGTGCGATTAGCGGGCCTGCTGAATGAGATTTATGGGTAATTGGTTGTACCTTAATGTATGGATAAAAAGAAGCTGATAGCCGTCTTCAAAAAACTGGAAGGCAAGCTCAACGAGAAGGAGTTCGATTTGGAAGCATGGAAGGCCTCTGCCGTTTCCTTGTTTTCGAGAACATTTGGGGCCAGTGATCCAAAGATCAAGCAAATCCACGACCTCAAAATTGACTACAGCAGCTGGGCACTCCGGGACGCACCTTCCACCTATCATCCGTTAGAGTCATGCAAGAACCTCGGGAGAGAGGTAGTGCTTTCAGCTATCGATGAAATAGAGCTATTTGGCTTGCCCGAGCAAAAAGACCTCCGTAAGGTGATGGGTGAAGTCTACTCGGAAGCAGAGGTAAAGCAAATAGTTTCGCTGGCTGGTGTGGAGAAAAAAGAGGCAGAGTTGAAAAAGCTGCTGGAAAAGGCAGGGAGTGAAAAAAACGTGGCTTTGATAATGAAGCTGTTGAGTGAGGAAGCTTTTGACTAGCGGAAAAGCTCGTTGTTGATAAACGGCACCAGAGCCAAAGTCATGGCGTGAGCATAATACTGCGTTCTGTCGATTTGCCCATGGGTAAGCAAGCCCACTGCTCCATCTTTTTGCTTCGAATTGCTTCTGCCAAAAACCTGGTCGTCGGCCACCCCGAGTTCTACGCCTTGCCGAACAAGCTGCGCTACCTTGCCTGGCAGTAAAAAAGTGGCTGTTCGTGCCCTCGAAGAATGGTCAGGTGAAAGAATGACCATCCAGGCAAACGCCTCCATGAGGCCATTAGTATCTGAAATACCGCCTTCTATGCCCACCCAATATTGTCCGTCGGGGCGGCCGGTCTTTGCATTCGTAGCTCTGTTAAATGCTCCCCGATAGGTTTCTTCATCTGTCATGGGTTGGTCAGTAACATTTGAGGCCGCATCTACTCCCTCAAAGCTAAAAACCTCTCCGGGGAATACTTTTTCGAAGGCGTTTTTTACGCACTGCACTTTCACCGGGTTTCGGCTACCGATAATCACTGTTTTCTCCATGGTGGTAATTATACTCATTATTGTCGGCTCCTAATCTTTCCTTTTTACCAAACGGATTGCAATATTGGACGAAAAACTTACTAAGCCCAATCTCAGATGTTGCTCCAAAAATACTTCAAAGTCGTTTTTTATTTGTTGGCAGTCCTTTGCCTCAACGCACGTATTTCGCATGCTCAGTCTTTGCTGCTCAAGCCAGACCGGGTTTTTGACGGTGAAAAAATGTTGGCGACCGGAACGGTAGTGCTTTTGGAAGACGGCAAGGTGGCCTATGTAGGGCCGGAAAGTGGCGCAAAAGTAGGAAAGAACACAAAAACCATGACACTACCAGGCCAAACCTTGCTTCCGGGTTTGATAGAGGGACATTCCCATGTTTTGTTGCATCCATACAATGAAGTTTCCTGGAACGACCAGGTGCTGAAAGAATCAACAGCCGAAAGGGTAGCCCGAGGTACGGTGCACCTTCGAAAATCGCTGGAGGCGGGCATCACCACCATGCGGGATTTGGGCAGTGAAGGGGCTGGCTATGCCGATGTTGGCTTGAGAACGGCATTGGAAAAAGACGTTATTCAGGGACCAACTTTATTGGTGGCTGGCCCGGCGATTGTAGCCACGGGTAGTTATGGCCCCAAAGGCTTTCACGATGGAGTAGCTGTGCCGCTTGGCGCAGAAACTGCCGATGGCCACGACGATTTGATAAAGGTGGTGCGGGATCAGATTGGCAAGGGCGCTGATCTGATCAAAGTGTACGCCGACTACAGATGGGGATTGAACAAGACAGCTGCCCCTACTTTTACCCTAGGCGAGTTGAAGCTGATAGTAGAAGTGGCCGAAAGCAGCGACAGACAAGTAGTAGCACACGCATCCACCAAAGAAGGCATGAGGAGAGCGATTCTGGCGGGTGTAAAAACGATAGAGCACGGGGATGACCTTGACGAGGAAATTGCGAAGCTGATGAAGGAACATGGCGTGGCTCTTTGCCCTACTTTGGGGGCCGTTGAGGCCATTGCCTCCTACGGTGGCTGGAAGAAAGGAACGGATGCAGATACCGACAGAATCGAGAAAAAGAAGGCTTCAATGACTTTGGCGCTTACATCAGGTATCGATATACTTTTTGGTGGTGATGTGGGTGTTTTCTCACATGGCAACAATGTGTATGAGCTTGAGCTGATGAACGAATATGGTATGAGCGCCCTGGCCTGCCTGCAGTCAGCTACTTCGGTAAATGCCAGGGTGTTTGGCATAAGCGATAAGGTCGGAAAAATAGAAAACGGCCTTGTGGCAGACCTTGTTGCTGTCGAAGGTGATCCGTCTAAAAACATCAGAGACCTGAGGAAAGTGAAGCTTGTGGTTCAGGCCGGGAAAGTAGTGGTGGAAAAATAGGCGCTGCGCTCCAATATCGTTTAGAACAGAGTACTCATGGCGGGTACTCCTTTATTCCCTAGACCGGTTCCACAGAAGAGCAGTGAATTTTCATTGGATTAAATAGTGCATAGCGACAACTTTGCTTAACGATTCTATCGTTTGAAAATACGAATTCCCAGCCAAATAAGTGGCAAAAGTGCCAGCAGGGAAATCGTTACAAAGTAAGGACTATCGAAGCTGCCCTGGTAGCCGATAGCCATAAAAATTGCCCTGGCCACTTGATGAATGCCGAGGAACAGCGTAACACCAACGATGAGCAGCCCTGCGAAGTTGGAAAAAGGGCCGTTGATATGGCTGACCATGAGCCTGGTATTGTTAAGCACCAGCAGGAGCCCTGTAGCTGCCACCGGAAGTAATACGCCGTTGATGGCCTGAGCCAGCAGGATAACGGGTACGGGGCGTAAGCCGAGCAGGCCAAACACCAGGCCAACGATCAGTATGGCGCCCCACACGAGTCTATAGTATGTTCCGGTGCCCTCCCAGTTTTTTTCTCCCTTCCCCCAAATGCTTTGTGCGGTAATAGTGGAGGCCAGCGGTGCCGTGATAGTGCTGGTGAAACCAGCGGCGAACAGACCAAGGGCAAACAGATATTTGCCCGGAAGACCGACTGCTTTTTCTAAGACTGATGCCATTTCTTCGAAGGAAAAGGGAAGAGACGACAGCGTGCCGGAGAGCAGCACCGCCATGGAGACAATGCCACCCAGCCCAATGGCAATGATGAGGCCCAATCTCATTTCGCCCAATTGCTGGCCCTTGCCCAGACCAGAGCCTAGAAACAGGTTGTACGGCACAATAGTGGTACCTACCAGGCCAATGACCAGCAAAATATCGTCGGCGGGAATTTGTGGAATAAAAAGGCCTTTGGTGATGGCTAGCAGAGATTCGTTAATGAAAAAGGAAGTATACAGAAAGGCCACGCCCATTACTGCTACCAGCATGCCCACCGACCTGGCTATGGAACCCGCAGAGCCTCCCCACAAAAGAACGGCGGCAATACCGGTAATGGCCAATGTAAAAACCCACGGTGGCAGAGAAAACAACAGGCCCGCTCCCGAAATGGCTCCGACAATATTTCCGGCTTCGTAGGCAGCACACCCGAAAATCACGGCTCCTCCCAGCAACCACTTCATCCAGGGTTGGTTACCAAAGGTGAGTTCGACCGCTTCCCCTATGGTGAGTCCTGACGCAATGGTGATGCGGGCGGCTCCTTCCTGCAGTACCATGCAGGCCAGGGTAGAAAAGAGCAAAGCCCAGAGTAAAGACACCCCATGAGAGGCACCAGCTAACGATGCCGTGGTAATGGTTCCCGGGCCGATGAAGGCGGCAGAGATGACCGACCAGAAGAGAATGTTAAGGAGCTTCTTTTTCAAAAGAAAGGTATGAATAGGTCAGCCCTAATATATAGCATACCGATCTATTTATAAATCTGATTGATGAGATGCGGGAACTTCTTACTTTTTAAACGAACTCAACTCCACATAGCTATTCAGCTGACCTTTTTCATCGTACGACTCACTTTTCACCATTCCCGCACCCTCGCTTAGGTACTCAACGCTGGACGAGTTCATCGTTCTTTTCATGCCCATGATAGACACGGTAGACTCCGAGTCGTAGGTCATTTTAAAGCAATCGTAGGTGCCGGCGGCTGTGGTTATTTTCTCTTTGCCTACCACTTTCCGGTTCTTGATCGACACGTTGGTATTGGTGGCCATTGCTTTCATGGCGGGGTTGTCAGAGACAATCTTCACCACAAAATTCAGGTCTTTCAGCGACTGGCCCGCCTTCAGGTCTGACGGAATGGTCAGCTGGTCACCCTCAAATACAATCTGAACATCTTCCATGCCCTCCATTCCCTGCGGCATAAAGTTCCTCATGTCCATTTTGAAGACGCCGTCTTCACAAATCATCTCGATTTCGCTGTTGCTCAGCTCTTTCTTTTTGTCGTACATGGTTACCCGGGCCTTGATGGTTTGGTTGTTGCCCGAGCCGGTCACCGATAAAATCTCTGTCTTGTCCTGAGAGACTTCTTTCCCTTTTTTGTTGAAATAAGTTCGTTCTATCACCGCCCCCTCATTATAGTTGAAATAGGGATTGCACTGGCTAAATGCCTGATGAGAAAAAATAAGAAGGCCGACTGCGAAAAATGATTTGAGTAGTTGCATGGGAAAAGTATGTTTTGCATTATTTTCCATAAAAATAGTACAAAAACAATAGACTGTCAATGGAGCTCAACAAGCATCCGTTGGCTACGGGCCCCACCCACCTCCGCCCGGCGTTTCAATGACAATGGCATCGCCTGCTTGTAAATCCATTTCGTCAACGCCTTTCAACCCAATGACTTCTCCGGTTGACTTTTCGACATATTGCTTTCCGCTTGCGCCAGAGTTTCCTCCCTTCATACCATAAGGGGCTTCTACTCTGTGCTGAGTGAGGATGGTGAGTTCCACGGCCTCTGTGAAACGAAGTTTTCTCACAATACCGTCGCCGCCTTTCCATTTGCCATGCCCGCCTGAACCTTTTCTAATAGAAAATTCTTCCACCTGCACCGGATACCTCCATTCCATGATCTCCGGATCGGTAATGCGGGTATTCGTCATGTGGTGGTGAATGGCGTCGGCGCCGTTGAAACCTGGCCCGGCCCCGGTGCCGCCACAGATGGTTTCGTAGTAGCCGAAGCTTTTGTTGCCAAATAGCAGATTGTTCATCGTCCCCTGGCTGCAGGCGGAAAGCTTCAACGTTTTGATCAGAGTGTCCACCAGCCGCTGACTTACTTCGGTATTGCCGCCAACGACCGCCGGACACTGGGAAGAATCAGCCGGAAAAGGAGGGTTGAGCAAGCCTTCGGGAAGAATAATTTCCACTTGTTTCATAATGCCCTCATTGAGTGGAATGTCCTCAGAGATCAGCAGCCTGAGCACATAGATGACAGCACTTCGCACAATGGCAGGTGTGGCATTCAGGTTGCCGGGATGCACCTTTGAGGAACCAGTGAAGTCAACCGTCAGCTTGTCGTTTGCCTGTTGTAATTTTACTTTTAATGGGCTCTCATCGTCTAGTTTTTCAGCGGCTTCAAACTCGTTGCCCGGAAGCCTTTGCAATTGGCTCCAAAGCTTTTCGTTGGAGTAGTCTTTGAGCCGCTGCATATAATGCAGCACTTTTTTAGCCCCTTCTTTTCGGCAAAGCGAAAGCAACGCATTTTGGCCGGCTTTAATTGACGACAGCGCCGCATTCAGATCGGCCATGTTCTCTGCCACGGCCCTGGTGGGGTAGCTGTGCGCCGTAAGCACCTTTTCGATGTCTGACCACCTTGCCTCTCCGTGTTGGATCAATAGCATGGGGCTGATGACGACTCCCTCTTCGGCCAAATTTTTAGCGTCGGGCGGCATAGAACTGGGCCGTTTACCTCCCAGTTCCGCATGATGAGCCCGGTTGGCCACATAGCCCAACAACTTTGTTCCTTCAAACACTGGGGCAATGAGTGTGATGTCGGGCAGGTGTGAGCCACCGAAACCGGGATGATTGGTTACTGCCACATCGCCTGGCGACAAAGGAAGGACTTCCAGCACCTTGCGAACGCAGAGCCCGAGCCCCCCGAGGTGAACGGGAATGTGAGGAGCATTGACCACCAGTTCGCCATTTGAGTCGAGCAGTGCGCAGGAGAAATCGAGGCGCTCTTTGATGTTCACTGAAAAGGCTGTTCGCATGAGCAATGCACCCATTTCTTCAGCAATGCCCCGAAATCTGTTGGTAAACAGCTCAAGTGCTACAGTTTCATGCAACTCGTTGAGGCTAGAAGAGGAGGCTTGTGTCAAATCTAAAATGGCATTGAGCTCGTCCCCTATGCTGACTTGCCAGCCCGGGGCAACCCATGTGGTGGAAGTATTTGAAGCCAGGATGGCAGGGCCTTCAATTTTTGCCCCCGGCAACAACAACTCCCAGTCGTAGAGCTGTGCTGTCAATTGCTTGCCCTGATGCGTTATTTCTTTGGTTTTTTGCGATGATGCAGCATAGGCTTTGACTTGCCGGGCAACTCCGTTTGCACTTATTTTTAGTGCAGAAACTTTCACCTTTATCGACTCCACCTCAATGGCCCGGTTCTCAACCCAGTGACCAAATAGCTCTTCGTACTTGCTTTTGAAGGCAGGGTATAGACCGTCGTATTTTTCAGATTCAATTTCTATCACAGCATCTTGCCCTGAAAAGCGCAGATAGGCTGCCACAAATGTGATTTGGGTCGATTGAATTCCTTCGTTTCTGAGCATCAAAGTAGCTTCGTCCGCCGCCTTGGCAACGATCATTTCGAAATGATGCTTCAGGTCATCGAGAGGTTTCAGCACTTGTTGCGTGACCATTCGCTCCTCAACGGCCTTGCCAATACCGTAGGCACTCAGCAGTCCGGCATCGAAAGGCACAATGATTTTTTTCATGCCCAGCAATTCAGCAATGGCACAGGCATGCTGCCCACCGGCGCCACCAAAAGCAAGAAGCGCATGTTCGGCAGGGTCGTATCCTTTTCTCGTTGAGATGTTTCTGATCGCCTCTGCCATCCGCTCATTGGCAATTTGCAGATAGCCTTCCAGCAAGCTATTGGCTTCCGCTTGCTCTTCGGTTTGGTCTCTTATAGCACTTAGCTGCTCTTCCAGCCGTTTGGCTGACGCTCTTTTTTGCAAAGGAATGCCAAACTTTTCCTCATCCACTCTCCCCAGTAATAGATTAACATCCGTTATGGTCAATGGTCCGCCTGCACCATAGCAGGCCGGCCCGGGTTGTGCACCGGCGCTTTCCGGCCCCACCCGTAGCTTGTGACCATCAAAAGAGCAAATGGAGCCGCCTCCCGCAGCCACAGTTTCCACAGCCACCGAAGGAGAGGCGATTTTTGCCTGGCCCACTTCACACTCGAAACGGTAGTCGGGTTTGCCGGAGTACCGGCTTACATCGGTGCTTGTGCCACCCATGTCAAGGGTGAGAATATGCTCCTGCCCGCAAAGTCGGGCAATTTCGGCTGCCCCCACCACCCCCCCGGCCGGGCCGCTAAGCAAGCTGTCTTTTGCGTGAAAATCGTTGGCACTGACAAGCCCGCCGGCACTGGTCATCACTTTTAGTGAACTGTCCGTTGAAAGCTTGTTGGAAACGCCTGTCAGATAGGAGGTGAGAATAGGATTCAGGTAGGCGTCGGCGACAGCTGTTTCGGCCCTGGGGAGCAATTTGATGGCAGGAAAAAGCTGAGAGGAAATGGAGACGTATGTTAGTCCGGCTTTTTTACACAGGTCGAGCGCCACCAATTCATGTGCTTGGTTTTTGAACGAATTGAGAAAGGAAACAGCGACCGATTGAATCCCCTGCTCTTTTATTTTTTCAATGATTCGCTCTACCTCGCCTGAATTTAAGGCAAGTAACACATTTCCCTGCGCATCTACTCTTTCATCTATCTCAAAAACAGTTGAATAAAGCGGCTCAGGTTTTTCGATTTTCAAGGCAAAGATATCGGGCCGCTGTTGTGTACCGATACGAATCAGGTCTTGGAGCCCTTTTGTTACCAGCCAGGCAGTTTTTGCTCCCTTTTTTTCCAGCAGGGCGTTTGTTCCCCGGGTAGTGCCCAGCCGCATATCCATAGGTGGGAGTGCGTGGTCTAATGCTGTTTCGGTGATTAATCGGGCGGCCAGCACGGGGGCTTCTTCACCTCCATCCAGCTCGAAGTCGCAGGGAAGGGTAAGGTCGGCAGGAATGGAATTCGTCAGAGTAAATATGGAGTTGATGGGGTCAAAACCGGTAATAGCGTTGTGGGGCAGGTCCTTGCCCAGAAACCTTACTTTATAGCCTTTTAGGATGTCTTTGTCGACAGCGAACGAAGCATCTGCACGAAAAGCATTTTTAGCCACCTGCTCAACGGCTTTTCCCCTCAGCTTGCTGCTGCTGAGCACTTTCACTCTTTTTATCTCACCATTGGGTGTTTCTGCCAGGCAATCGGTAAAGGTGCCGCCTGTATCGACCCAAATCTTCCACTTCTTGTTCATGGCTATTTTCTTGCGACGCAAACTAAGTAACGGAACCTATTTCTCAAATTCATCATTGATTGGAGGAGTTGTTTTAGTATTGTGACTTTGAAAGCAATAACAATAATATGTGCCTGATCACCTTTGCCTGGAAGCATCATCCCAACTATCAGCTGATTCTGGTGGCCAACAGGGACGAATTTTACGAACGCCCAACAGCTCCACTTGGCTACTGGCACGATTATCCGGACGTACTTGGCGGTCGTGACCTGAAAGAAGGCGGCACCTGGATGGGCATGCACCGATCGGGTCGACTGACGGCCATCACCAACCACCGTGACCTGGCTAATATCAAGGTGTCGCCCCCATCAAGGGGAAATCTCACAAAGGACTTTCTTACTGGCAGCCAATCGTCACCGTCGTTTTATGGGGGTGTAAAAGGGCGGCTTGATCTTTTCAACGGATTCAACTTGCTGACTCTTGAAAATAATGAGCTATACTATTTCAATAATATTCAGAAGGAACTACTACAGGTAAAGCCTGGTATATATGGGCTTTCCAATGCTTTCCTCGATACACCGTGGCCAAAAGTGCAAAAGGCAAAGCGCTACTTTGAAGCCACTTTGAAAAAGGATCATCCCAGCGCTACCGAAATGATCGAGTGGATGGGCGATGGCGAGCTGGCACCGGATGAGCAGTTACCCGCTACCGGGGTTTCAGCTGACTGGGAAAAACAGCTGTCGGCTATGTGCATTAAGACTGAAAACTATGGCACCTGCTGCACCACAGTCATCACTATTGATCATGGTGGCGGGGTTGAGTACACAGAAAAGACTTATGCCGTGGGAAACAGAAAACCGGGTACTGTTAGAGTGCAGTTTCCTAAGTAGTATTATTTTGAAAACGCTTTAAATGTTAGCAATTTTGCGGCTCCATTAACCCCCTAATAATTATAGAATGGTCACAATTGAAGATACTTACGGAATTGCCGAAGCGATTGAAAAGCTCGGTATTGAAAATAAAAATGCCGGATCCTCAACTGGCAAAAATTGGATTGCCTCTGGTGGAGAGGTGATAGAAAGCTTTTCTCCGGCGGACGGAATGTTGATTGCCTCTGTAGAATCTGCGACGGCAGCTACATATGAGCAGGTGATAAAAAAGGCAGAGGAGGCTTTCAAGAGCTGGAGACTTGTGCCGGCACCTCAGCGTGGAGAAATCATACGGCAAATCGGTGACGAGCTTAGGAAGAATAAAGAGCATCTTGGCAAACTGGTTTCCTACGAAATGGGTAAGTCCTTGCAAGAGGGTTATGGTGAAGTGCAGGAAATGATCGACATCTGCGATTTTGCTGTGGGCCTTTCTCGTCAGCTGTATGGCTTGAGTATGCATTCCGAAAGACCCGGCCACCGCATGTATGAGCAGTGGCACCCCATGGGCATTGTGGGTATCATTTCTGCTTTTAACTTTCCTGTCGCCGTTTGGAGCTGGAACACTATGCTGGCCTGGGTATGCGGCGATGTTTGTGTTTGGAAACCCTCAGAGAAAACACCGATCACGGCGGTAGCCTGCCAGAAGATAGCTGCGAAAGTGTTCGAAAGAAATAATTTGCCAGAAGGCATCAGCGGCCTCGTTATCGGCGACTATAAAATTGGGGAGCTTCTCTCCAACGACACCAGAGTGCCATTGGTTTCTGCCACCGGCTCTACCCGCATGGGCAAGAAGGTGAGTGAAGCTGTAGGCAAAAGACTGGGCAGGTCTCTGCTGGAGCTTGGCGGTAATAATGCCATCATTGTTTCGCAGCATGCTAATTTGGACGTGGCAATTATCGCAGCCGTGTTTGGTGCTGTGGGCACCGCAGGGCAAAGGTGCACCACTACCAGAAGGCTTATTGTGCACGACAGTATTTTTGATGAAATGAAGGCTCGGTTGACTAAAGCGTACTCTCAATTGAAAATAGGGAATCCGCTGAGTGAGAAAAACCATGTTGGCCCGCTTATAGATAAACTGGCAGTTGAAAATTACCTCAACGCCATTAAGGAAGTAGAAAAAGAAGGAGGCAAAACTATCGTTGCTGGTGGTGTGCTTTCGGGCGCCGGTTATGAATCGGGATGTTATGTGAAGCCCGCCATTTTTGAGGTAGAGAATACTTTCAAGATTGTTCAGCACGAAACCTTCGCTCCAATTTTGTATTTGATAAAGTACTCTGGTGATGTAGCTGATGCCATCGCTCTTCAAAATGGAGTACCTCAGGGCCTTTCTTCTGCAATTCTCACAGATAATCTGCTGGAAGCAGAGCAGTTTTTGTCACAGGCGGGAAGTGATTGTGGCATTGCTAATGTTAACATTGGAACCTCTGGAGCTGAAATTGGGGGAGCCTTTGGTGGGGAGAAAGAAACAGGTGGTGGCAGGGAGTCGGGCTCCGACGCATGGAAAGCATATATGCGCCGTCAGACCAATACAATCAACTACAGCGCAAAGTTACCTTTGGCTCAGGGGATAAAATTTGATCTTTAGCAGTGTATTTTACCAAAAAATTAGTAACATTTGGTGTCGTAGCCCTTTTACCCCAGGCTATGACACCAACTAACAACTTAATATGGCAGTGACTGTAGCCCCCAGATTTAAAGCTGTGATGCTTATTGACGACAATGAGATCGATAATTTGATCAATCAAAAGATGATTGAGGCATCAACCTTATCTGAAAATATTTATGTGCATACCGGTGCCAAGAGCGCCATTGAGTTTTTAAGAAATATAGAAAAGCTTGGTGCGGCAGGACATTCCATTCTCCCTCAAATCATTTTTCTCGACATCGATATGCCACTGATGGACGGGTTCCAATTTTTGGATGAGTTTGAAAAGTTCAGAGTGGAAACCAAGAATATTTGCAATATTGTCATGCTTACTTCGTCAATTAATCCTCAGGACGTCAACAAATCGAAGAAGTATAACTACGTAAAAAAATACATCAATAAACCCCTAACACAGGATACGCTCGAGAAGATAAAGTTCTAAACCACCGACACAGAGCTGAGATCGTTTATGAATTTTTCATCCATTCGAATTAGCGTGGTTGGTGCATAAACTGAAATATTGGAGGAATTGAACTTCCTGACCAACACCGAAATTTTATCTGCCTTCTGTTTTTTTGCTTCGCTGGTAGCGACTTTCAGAATCTTGTTGAAGATAACGACGTGGTCAATGTTTTCCTTGCCCATCAGCCTCACCTGTCTTTGAACACTATTCATCAGCTGGCTGAATAAATCATAGTCGCCCATCATACAATATTGCAGGGCCAGCACCGATTTGATTTCAAGCTGGGCAAGCGGGTATTTTTTAAGGCTTACCTCGTTAAGGAAGTTGTTGATCCATTTAGCCGCCTCGTCATAGTTGCCGGCATAATAGCAACTCAGCGCCCGGTAAGTGACATAGGTAATATAGGCGGGTACGTTGAGAGGATTTGGTTCATATTCTGAAAACTGAAGCTGGTTCTCTTCTTCCAATGTGTCCTCTATTTTCAGACGGATGCTTCTTCGCAGCTTTGTGATAAGCAGCTGGGAAGAAAAAGTGAACGTGGGATAGTTCATCAGAAGCGTTGCCACTGCATCGTTCACTTCATCGAAAAACTCTTCTGATTTTTTATAAAGCTGATAGTGGGTATAATACTCCAGCTTTAGGTAGTCAAACAAAAGCGATAAGTGGTGGTAGATAGAATCAAGGGTATATACTGAGAAGTAGCTTTCTACTTTTTTGAGAACGTCCTCAATGGCCTCTTCATCCTGGTTAAGTTCACTTTCTTTGTCGTCCACAAAAAGTCTGTGAAAGATATTTACCGCCGACTTGTACACATATAGCCTGTGCGAATCATGAAGAGCACTGACATTGGTAAGCTCCCTGAGCAGGTAACTAAGTCCCAGCTTTGATGTCTCATCCCCCGTCAGGTAGTAGTCGCCATAATTTTTAAAATAGTCTGCCAGAATATCTTCAGCCTTGTCGGTGGCAAGCATAAAGGCCACGTGTTTGTTATAGAGCTGAGAGTAGCTAAACTGCTCTGGCGAGTGCATGTGCAAGCGCTTGAGATATTTGTAAACTACCGTTAGCTCTGACGACAAATCATAGTCTATTAGCTCTTTCTCCAGTTTTTTTAGTGTGGCAAGGGCAATGGCTCGTTTCTTGGTGAACACAACGTCGTTCACGTTGGCTACCTTTTTAAGAATATCAGTACGGGGGTTTTCCATTTGCTCCACCAGATACTCTTCAATTTTCTGGTTGAGCCGTGACCGCAGCGTATAGTACGCATTGGGGTTGACACCCAACTCCTCCATGATCTTGTTGTCGCCAAGGCTTCGTTCTCTAATGCCCTTGAGCAACGAGGCCGATTTTTCGGCCGCACTTTCATTGAGGCTGTTATAAATAGCCTGATAGTCTTTATCGGAGAGTTGTTTGATAATGTTCTTGAGCTTTGCCATCTATTACGTGTTTCTGGAAATTAAAATACCCATTTTTCAATTGTTTAGCTATAAGCTTCAATTTTATTAGCAGTGTAGTCGCTAAAAACTACTAAATGAAGTGAATTCTTGTTCCAAAAAATGAACTGAAGTAATAGCTGGCGTAATTGTGAACACAATTAGAAAGGAAGATGGACAAAAAAAGGAAGACTTGTGCCTTCCTTTTGAGTTAAATATCGAAGTGGAGCATATCGGAGTCGAACCGATGACCTCTTGCATGCCATGCAAGCGCTCTAGCCAGCTGAGCTAATGCCCCATTAAAACACCAAAGAAGAATCGTCGAACCGCAACGAGCTAGCTCACATTGAAGTCTTGAATTGGGGACTGCAAAAATAGGAAAGAAATTGTATTCTCAAAAAGGTCGGCGGGCTTGCACTATCCTTTTCCAATAATAGTCGGATTTTAGGTTCGTTTCCATCACGCCAAGTTTTGTTGAGGCATGAATAAAGCGGATGTCGGTTTTGCCCCTGACGTCAGTCACCATACCAACGTGGGTGATTTTTCTTTTCCTTTTGCCCATGGCAAAGAATATGAGATCGCCCTCTTCCAGGTCATTCAGCGAAACTTTTCGGCCCATTTTGCTTTGTGCATTGGATGTTCTGGGCACCTGGATGCTTGCCGACTCGAACGAACGGAGAATTAGCCCTGAGCAGTCGATGCCGCTCCGGGTGGTGCCACCGTATTTATAAGGCGTTCCAGTGTATGACCTGGCAGATTGAATAATGACGTCGACCTTTTTTGCCCTGGATTTTTTGGAGCCGGCACAGCCCGAGAGAATAAGAATGGAAAAAATGAAAAGAACAAAAGAGGGTCTTAACTTGGACATATTTATCTGACGAATTTTCAGAACCGTTGAATTACTTTAAAATTACACAAACATTTGAAAAGAGGCTCAAATAATGTGCGGGATAACAGGAATTAAGGCATTTAATGAGGTTGGGCGGATCAACATGATTCACCTGGCTGCCGCAACTGAATCGCTCGCCAAAAGAGGGCCAGACAATCAGGGACTCTTTTACGACCATTTTGTCGGGCTGGGGCACCGTCGTTTGAGTATTATCGATGTTTCTGAAAGCGCCCACCAGCCGATGTCGGATGCCTCCGGCCGATATCAAATCGTATTTAACGGCGAGATATTTAACTACATGCAGTTGAGGAAGGGCCTGCAGGAAAAGGGAGTGTCGTTCCAAACAGAAAGTGACACCGAAGTGCTTCTTCAGTTGTATATATTATTTGGCAAAAAGGCGCTGAATCATCTCAACGGATTCTTTGCTTTCGCCATATTTGACGCAGCTGACGGTTCGCTATTTATCGCCAGAGACCGCCTGGGGATCAAGCCGCTTTATTACTACTACGACGAGGACAAGCTGATTTTTGCCTCAGAAATGAAGGCCATTATGCGCTATGGTATTCAGAAAGAGCTGTCATTCGAATCGTTGCTTACTTACCTGCAGCTCAATTATATTCCTGCTCCGTTGACGATCCTCAAGGGTGTCCATAAGTTGCCTCCGGGCCACCTGATTGTGAGCAAAAAGAATGAGGTAACGGTTGAACAGTGGTACAAGGTTCCATTCGATGCAAGCAGCGCTGTTGGGCGTCAAAGCTATTCCGACAAGCAAAAGGAATTGAGAGAGCTTCTCACCAGTGCGGTAAAACATAGGCTGGTTGCGGACGTTCCCCTCGGCACATTTCTTAGCGGAGGTACCGACTCTTCAATCGTAGCGGGTATTGCCTCGAAGCTGCACCCGGGTATTCATTCATTTTCAATTGGTTACAGAGATGATCCTTTTTTTGATGAAACCGAGTATGCTGAATTGGTTGCTCGTCATTTCAATACACAGCACCATGTTTTCAAGTTGTCGAACGATGACTTACTGAATCATCTGGAGGGGATGATTAGCAATATTGATGAACCGTTTGCGGATTCGTCAGCGCTGCCGGTGTACATACTAAGTGAGGAAACCAGAAAGCACGTAACCGTGGCTCTTTCCGGCGATGGAGCAGACGAGCTCTTTGGGGGCTACAACAAGCACCTGGCCTGGCAAAAAAGCGTTGAGCCGAGTTTTTCGAATGCGCTGGCAAAGGGCCTGCTCCCACTCTGGAAAAGCCTCCCTGCATCAAGATCGTCAGCTTTTGGAAATAAGGTAAGGCAACTAAGTAAGTATGGAGAAGGGCTTAAGCTTTCTGCTGAAGACCGTTATTGGCGGTGGGCCAGCTATATGGCGGAAGGCCGGGCGCTGGACTACCTGAGCCCATCGGCAAAGGAAGAACTTGTTATGGAGACTTACCTTGGAAACAAGGGAGGTTGGTTGCTTCCGCTGCACGGATCCTCTTCACTAAACAGCTTTCTTTTGGCGGACACACAGCTGGTGTTGCCCGACGACATGCTGACCAAAGTAGACAGGATGTCGATGGCGAATGCGCTGGAGGTAAGAGTGCCATTTTTGGACCACAGAGTTGTAGAGTTTGCTTTTGGGCTACCCGAAAGCTTTAAGATTCACAATGGAACCAGGAAAAGAATTTTGCAGGATGCTTTTAAAGGCTTTCTGCCTCAAAAGCTCTATAATCGACCCAAAAAAGGCTTTGAGGTTCCGCTGCTAAAGTGGATGCAAAACGATATGAAGAGCACGCTGGACGGTGTTGTTTTTAATGACGACAAGTTAAACGAGCAGGGAATTTTCAGCGCTCAGCAGTTGGCTTTGCTCAGGCAACAACTGCACAGCAACAACCCTGGCGATGCGCATGCTACCACGTGGGCCCTGTATGTTTTTCAGAAATGGTGGGAGAATTACTTCAAGTAAGAGAGAATCAGGCATCAGTGCCTGCCTGCCAGAAAGCGGGATCTTTTCCCACTTTACGAATAGCCTCCAAAAAGAATTTTGCATCCTCAACATTCCACGATTGTGGTGAGTCGCCCCAAAGAGACCTGAAGCCGTCGATGGTGATATAGTTCCTCCACGCATTTTTCTTCCAGAAGTCGAGCAAGTTGGCGATGGAAGAAATGTAATCTTTGGTGAACATTCCCGTAGGAGCATTGCAAATAAAGCTTTCGAGGAAATAGGAAGGCGTCCTGTTCTCGTCCATATGCCCCATCTGCACCAGCCGGTCTCTGATATTTTTGAAAACCCTCACGGTAGCAAGAAACTGGCCCTGGGAGCCACTTTCTTTTACTGCCTCATAGGAGTTGTGCTGCTTTGGAAAATTGATGATGAGTTCCTTCCCTTTTTTAGGGTAGAATGCCACGCCCAGTTTTTCCACTTCATCTCTTCCATGCTTGATAAACAGTTTGTATTTGAAGCACACGAGCACATTCACAGGGAGGCGATTAGGAGAGCCAATGATATGAATGGCGTTATCTCCATCCTGTACCGACCCTTCGCCAAAAGCATTTTGCATGCTTTCAAGGATGTTTTCTCTGAAGCTTTTGTAGGTGAGGCCTTTTCCCTCAAATGGGTCTTCATTGCTTTTGCTGGAACCTGTTACCGAGGTCAGTTCAATCGCTACGTCAACCGGCGTATTGTACAGAATATTGGTGCCATTGAGGTGAGAGCCATGCAGGTAGTAGGCTACTCTGACAGATTTTGGGAATCTTTTATAGCCAGCCAGGGCGTTCTTAACTACTGCAATTGTTTCATCAAGTTTTTCTGCCTTTATGCGGCTGGACCATTTTTCTAAAAGATCCTTTTGAGACGCCATAATCTTTACTGCGATTAGTATTTCAACAATATGTTACCCTTCAATGAAGGCACTATAAAAAATATGCTTGACATTAACAGGCTAACAAGATTACACAATTTTTAGCTTTTTTCGGCAACTGCTCCTTGTTTTCAATTGACCTGCCAAATGAAAAAAGGGAGCGATTAACTCCCTTTTCTGTTCCTTAGGCTTCTGCCAGTGTTTCCGAAAACTCTGAAATTGGAATGCAGCTGCAGAAAAGGTTTCTATCGCCATAGGCGTTGTCAATCCTGCTCACGCTTGGCCAGAATTTACTGTTTTTCACATATTCAAGAGGGAACACCGCCTTTTCCCTGCTATAAGGCAGCTGCCATACTTCGGCCAGTGCTACTTTCTGGGTGTGTGGCGCATTTTTCAGCACGTTGATCTCACGGTCTGCCAGACCTTTTTCTACTTCCCTCACTTCTTCCCTAATGCTGAGCATTGCATTGCAGAACCTGTCCAGTTCAATAATTGACTCACTCTCTGTTGGTTCAATCATCATGGTGCCGGGCACCGGGAACGACATGGTAGGCGCATGGAAGCCGTAATCCATCAGCCTTTTTGCGAGGTCTTCCACTTCCACTCCAAACTGCTTAAACTCTCTGCAATCCACAATCATTTCGTGAGCGCACCGGCCATTTTTTCCGGTGTAAAGAATTTTGTAATCGCCCTTCAATCGCTCCTTGATATAGTTGGCGTTAAGAATCGCCATTTTCGTCGCATTCGTCAGTCCTTCACTTCCCATCATAGCTATGTAAGCGTACGATATAGTGAGGATGCTGGCGCTGCCGTAGGGAGCAGATGAAATAGACGTAATCGCTTTGTCTCCGCCTGCCTTTACCACCGGGTTGCCGGGAAGGAAGGGAGCCAGGTGAGCCCCAACGCCAATCGGGCCCATGCCGGGGCCGCCGCCGCCGTGAGGGATACAGAATGTTTTGTGGAGGTTGAGATGGCAAACGTCGGCGCCAATGCGTGCCGGACTCGTCAGCCCAACCTGAGCATTCATGTTAGCGCCGTCCATGTACACCTGTCCACCATTTTGATGGATAATGTCGCAGATATCTATGATTTCTTCTTCAAACACACCGTGAGTGGATGGATAGGTCACCATCAGCGCCGACAGATTGTCTTTGTGTTTTTCAGCTTTGGTTTGGAGGTCATTCAGGTCGATATTTCCTTTTTCATCGCAAGCTACGATCACCACCTGCATACCTGCCATTACTGCACTGGCTGGGTTGGTGCCATGTGCTGACGAAGGAATAAGCGCCACGTTGCGGTGGTTGTCGCCTCTGTTCTGATGATAAGCCCTTATTACCATTAAACCGGCATACTCCCCCTGTGCGCCAGAATTTGGCTGCAAAGAAACTGCCGCAAAGCCAGTGATCTCTTTTAACCAGTCCGAAAGCTCGTTTACCAACTGCTGATAGCCTTTTACCTGACTCGCCGGAGCAAATGGATGAATGTTTCCAAATTCGGCCCACGTTACCGGAATCATTTCCGATGTGGCATTGAGCTTCATCGTGCACGAGCCAAGGGAAATCATTGAATGCACCAGAGAAAGATCCTTGTTTTCAAGCCATTTCATGTAGCGAAGCAGCTCGTGCTCCGTGTGGTGCACATTGAAAATCTGGTGGGTAAGATAGTCGCTTTTGCGTTCCAAAGCCGAAGAGAAGCTCACATCCACATTGCTCGACTGGCCCTCAAGATCAAATCCGGAAGTTGATTTGCCTGCTATTTCACTAAAGATGGAGAAAACGACTTTCAGGTCTTCCAACTGAGTAGTTTCGTCCAGCGAGATGCCAACATGATCAGAGGAGAAGTACCTAAGGTTTACCCCCTTGGATTCGGCAAGGGCCTTGATCGCTTCTTTTTTACCTGCCGCCTCTACTTTAAGGGTGTCAAAAAACTCAGCATTCATCTGCTTGAAACCAAGGTGAGCCAGACCAGCATTGAGCAGTCTTGCCAAGCCATTGACTCTTGCAGCGATTTCCTTCAGGCCATGCGGGCCATGATATACGGCGTACATGCCAGCCATAACGGCCAATAGTACCTGCGCTGTGCAAATATTGGAAGTGGCTTTTTCTCTCCTGATGTGCTGCTCTCTTGTTTGCAGCGCCATGCGGTAGGCTTTGTTGCCTTCCTTGTCTACCGACACGCCAATGATTCTGCCAGGTATCTGCCTTTTGTATTCATCTTTCGTAGCAAAAAAAGCCGCATGCGGCCCGCCGTAGCCCATTGGTACGCCAAAGCGCTGGCTGCTCCCGATAACCACATCGGCGCCCATTTCTCCCGGGGATGTCAGAAGCGTGAGGCTCAGGAGGTCTGCGGCTACCGCAATCATCAAATCGTTTTCCTTCGCTGCGGCGATAAAAGATGTCAGGTCTTTCACCTCGCCATTAGCATCCGGATACTGAAGCAAGGCCCCGTAGAATGAAGTGTCGGTAACATCGAACGAAGAAAACGGAGCAACTACCAACTCAATGTTCAATGGTTGGGCCCTTGTAACGAGCAAGTCGATCGTTTGTGGGAAGGTATTTTCATCGATAAAGAATTTATGCGCATCTTTTCTCGATTTTTTCCTTAGCTCATGCAGCATGGTCATGGCTTCGGCCGCTGCGGTACCTTCGTCGAGTAAGGAGGCGTTGGCGATCTCCATGCCTGTCAAATCAGATACCACAGTTTGGAAGTTGATAAGTGCTTCCAAACGTCCCTGGGCGATCTCTGCCTGATAAGGAGTGTAGGCTGTGTACCACCCTGGGTTTTCCAATATATTTCTCTGAATAACGGCAGGCACCACGCAATTATAATACCCCATGCCGATATAGCTCTTGAATACCTTGTTGCCAGCAGCCAGTTGCTTGAATTCGTTCAGGAACTGATACTCATTTCTTGGTGCCGGAAGTTGCAGCGGCCGCTCCAGTCGAATCTTTTTTGGAACCGTCTGGTCTATTAATTCATCAATAGACGACACTCCAACAGTTTGAAGCATTGTGGCCAGCTCTTGATCATCTTTGCCGTGATGGCGACTCTCAAAACTAACCCTTTGGTTAACGTTGATCTTCATTAAGTTACCCTCTGAAAATGTGTAGTGATATGAACCTTATTTCTGACTGCAAAGGTATAATTTAATGTGAAGATATTTTGTTCCGGTTTTCAAATAAAATGTGGAATTGGTATGGAAGGTTTACCCGAAAAGAATAAAATTGCCCCGGGTAACCCAAAGCAATCATGATTCAAAAATTTTCATTATTTGTGCTCGCCCTGGTAATTAGCTTAGCTGCATTTGCCCAGGATAAAAAGGCGATAAAAATCTCGAAGACCATCACCAAAGAAGACCTCTATGCCCGGCTCGAAGTGTTAACTTCCGATAGCCTGGAGGGTAGGGAAACAGCCACCGAAGGTCAGCGAATGGCGGCGGCTTTTATTGCGGCACAGTTTAAGCAATATGGTTTGGAGCCCATCGTGTTTGAGGCTCAGTCGATGTCTTATTTTCAGCGTTTCCCGCTGCAAAAATCTCAATGGACCGATGTTTATGTAAAAGCAGGTGCGACAAAGCTGGAGAACGGAACCGACCTGTTGTATTTTGGTGCTGCCAGCACTTCCAACGAAGTGACCGCCGAGGTGGTTTTTATTGGTGATTTGGCACAAGCCTCAGGCATTGTCAAAAATGGGGCTTTCAAGAATAAAATTGTTGCTGTGAGAAGCCAGGACAGCAGGTCGTGGACATCCATAAGGAGGCAGTTTGCTGAAGCCGACGTCAGGGGCCTCCTGGTATTTGGCGGCGAATCGGATGGTCAATTTAAAACTGTAGTCGGTCGATACAAGAACTATATTACAGCCTCACGTCTAAGCCTTAGTAGTGAGGGAGATAGCAGCAACGAAGGCCCTTTTGTTTTCATTGTTTCGCCCGATGCTGCAAAGGGTGTCTTTGGCCGGTCTATTGAAGAGCTGATGGCGAGTGCTTCGGGCGCAGAGCAACCGATGGCTAGTATCAGCTTTAAGGCAGAAAGAACCACCGAGGAGGTAATAACTGAGAATGTGCTTGGGTTTCTGGAAGGGACTGACAAGAAAGACGAGGTGCTGGTAGTGACGGCCCACTACGACCACCTTGGCAAAAGAGACGATGTTATTTACCATGGTGCAGACGACGACGGATCGGGCACGAGTGCAGTGTTGGAAATAGCCCAGGCTTTTAGCGAAGCGAAAAGGAAAGGCAACGGGCCCAGGAGAAGTATACTGTTCATGACCGTGACAGGTGAGGAAAAAGGCCTTCTCGGGTCGGAGTACTACACGGATCATCCGGTGCTGCCGCTGAGTAAAACCGTTGCCAATTTGAATATTGACATGATAGGCAGGGTAGATGACGCTCATTTGGACAATGAGAATTATATCTATGTGATTGGTTCGGACAAGTTGTCGCAGGATCTTCATCAGCTTTCGGAGAAGGTAAATAAAGACTACACCAACCTTGCGCTGGACTATACTTATAATGACGAGAACGACCCAAACCGGTTCTATTATCGCTCTGACCACTACAACTTCGCAAAGAACAACGTGCCGATTATTTTCTATTTTAATGGTGTGCATGCCGATTACCACCGCCCCACCGACACGATCGAGAAAATTGCGTTCGACAAGATGACCGCTATCACAAAGCTGGTTTTCTTTACGGCCTGGGAAGTGGCTAACAGGGAAGAGCGGATTAAACTAGACTAGCGGAGTCACAAGCAAACGGTGCGAAAAGAATGCAAAAGGCCCTTGAACTGAAGTTCAAGGGCCTTTTTAGTGTGGGCTAGAAACAACTTGAGGGATCGGCAAAGCCACATCCCCCAAGATCTTTTCAACCAGCTATGGAAAGAAAGACTTATCCATCTTTCTGTATCAAATGTATGCTTTTCACTTCAAACAAAAATTTCGATTAGATGAACTACCTAAATTCTTCGATGAATTCTGCCGATATGCAGATCAACGTTTTTTCCTTTTGTTCTTTTTGGGAACGGGCTTCTTAAATTGGCCTTTCGGATGCTTCTTGTCATGGAAGGCACCTTTGAAATCCGGGTCATCTTTTCTCTTCTGATGATCCACTTCCCTGGCCATGTCCTGCTGTTCTTCAAACGGGGTCTCCTCAATGATCAAATCTTTCGGCAAACGGTGTACGGGAATTTGTTTTCGGATAAGCTCCTCTATTTTCCGAAGGTGATATTCCTCGGCAGGGTTAACAAAAGTCCAGGCTGAGCCTGCTTTGTAAATTCGCCCTGTTCGTCCTATCCTGTGCACATAGTCTTCATACAACACTGGCACATCAAAATTGATAACATGGCTTACCATGCTCACGTCGAGGCCTCTTGAGCTCACATCCGTAGCTACCAGGATTTTGCTGTCGCCAGCTTTAAAGGCTTCAAAAGCATTGATTCTGGCATTTTGGTCTTTATTGCCATGGATCACCTTTACAGATGGATTGATTTTCCGGTGTATAAATTTATAAAGGTTGTTGGCAGTGTCTTTTGTTTTGGTGAATATGATGACTTTGTCGATGGCTTCTGTTTGATGCAGAAACCAGTTGAGCATGTGGATCTTCGTCTTGAAGTTAGGGATGAGGTACACCCGCTGTTCAATGGTTTCGAGCGTACTCGACTGAGGGGCCACTTCAACTGTTTGAGGAAACTCCAGAAACTCCTCTGAGAGCTTCACTACTTTTTCGGGCATGGTGGCAGAAAACAACATGTTTTGCCTCTTGACCGGTATAACCTCAAGGATCTTCCTTATCTGCGGCATAAAACCCATGTCCATCATTCGGTCTGCTTCATCCAGCACGAGCGTTTTAATTTGGCGTGGATGGATAGCCTCTGCGTGATAAAGCTCGGTGAACCGACCGGGGGTGGCCACGATCAAGTCCACACCTTTTTTCAAATCTTCAATCTGAAGCTTTGGCCCTTTTCCCCCGTAGAGGCCCACTACCCGTAGGTCGGTGTAGGTGGCCAGCTTTCGGGCATTCTCCTCGATTTGCATCACAAGCTCCCGGGTGGGTGCCAGAATGAGCGCTCTCGGGTCGTTGCCTTGGGCATACTTGATTTTCAATAGAATGGGGATCAGGTAGGCCGCTGTTTTGCCGGTGCCGGTTTGCGCTATGCCGAAGAGGTCGTGGCCTGCGTTCGCCACAGGAATAGCCTTGGCCTGAATAGGAGTGGGCGATTTATAACCCAAATCGGCTATAGCATTCAGGAGCTGCTTATTCAGCTTGAACGACTCGAAGCCGGCCGACTCCTCCATAAAATTTTTGTTATCTATCATGCCAGAGCCCCCTGTTTGGGTATATAAATGTAAATTTGCATATCAAATAGTCCATCCTATGAAGACGAAGCTGATTGTAAATGCAAATATAGTGAACGAAGGCAACGTACGTGCCGCAGATGTGTTGGTGAAGGGCCAGTATTTCGAAAAGATAGGTTCGCACTTGACTGATGACGCTGACGAGGTGATAGATGCCGACGGCAAATACCTGTTGCCTGGGGTAATCGATGACCAGGTGCATTTTCGTGAGCCGGGCCTCACACATAAGGCTACCATTTATACAGAGGCCAGGGCGGCTGTGGCCGGGGGAGTCACATCATTTATGGAAATGCCCAACACAGTGCCCAACGCATTAACTCAGCAGCTGCTGGAGGACAAATATGAAATTGCCCGGCAAACATCTCTTGCCAACTACTCTTTTTTCATGGGAGCCAGCAACGACAACCTGGAGGAGGTATTGAAAACGAATCACAGGAATGTGTGTGGCATCAAGGTGTTTATGGGTTCTTCCACTGGTAATATGTTGGTAGACAATGCGCAGGTGCTGGAAGGGCTTTTTAGCAAGGTAGACATGCTCATAGCAACTCATTGCGAAGACGAAGCCACTATCAGAGCTAACACCGAAATATTCAGGAATAAGTATGGTGAAGATGTGCCGATAGAATGCCACCCTCTCATTCGAAGTGAAGAAGCTTGCTATCTCTCTTCATCCTTGGCAGTGGGGTTGGCAAAGAAGCACGGCACCAAGCTACACATTCTGCATATCTCCACAGGAAAGGAAACGGCGCTGTTCGACAATTCAATTCCTCTGGCAAAAAAAAGGATAACGGCTGAGGCGTGCATCCACCACCTTTGGTTTTCGGATGAAGACTATGCGAGTAAAGGGACACTTATTAAGTGGAACCCGGCCGTGAAAAAAGCAAGCGACAGGGAGCAGATATGGAAAGCTTTGTTGGAAGACAGAATCGATGTGGTGGCTACTGATCATGCGCCCCACACCTGGGAAGAGAAACAAAATAGCTATTTCAAGGCGCCTTCCGGGGGGCCGTTGATTCAACATTCGCTCGTGGCGATGCTTGAAAAGCACCGGGAGGGTAAAATAAGCATGGAGCGGCTGGTGGAAAAAATGTGCCACAACCCAGCTATTTTGTTTCAAATTGAAAAACGGGGCTTTATCAGAGAGGGTTATTTTGCTGATTTGGTGATTGCCGACACAAGCTCCACCTGGATGGTGGAGAAGTCAAATATCCTGGCGAAATGTGGGTGGTCGCCTTTTGAAGGGCAAATCTTTCATTCAAAAATTGACACTGTCCTTGTTTCGGGGCACAGGGCATACCACAAAGGCCAATTGGATGAAACTAAAAAAGGTGAAAGATTATTATTTACAAGGGACTAAGTGCTTTGCAAAATTGATGAATGCCATTAACTTTGCAGTCCCAAAATTACATGGTGGTTGTAGCTCAGCTGGTTAGAGCGCCTGATTGTGGTTCAGGAGGTCGCCGGTTCGAACCCGGTCTTCCACCCTTGTGAAATGAAGAAGCCCTTAGTGAGGGCTTTTTTTATGCCCCATTTTTTCCCAACGAGTTAAGTATCATTTTTCCTTTCCAGTTTCAATGATTTAATTGACATGACCTTAACCCGTTGTGCGATGAAAGCATTGATCTTTTCTTTTCTCCTCAGTTTTTTGGCAACCCCACTGGTGGCTCAGCCGCAAGCATGGAACATTCAACGGGAAGTGGTAAAAATTCCCATGAGGGACGGCGTCAACCTGGAGGCTATTCTGTACAAGCCAGCAGGAGAAGGTAGGTTTCCCGCTATTGTGTACAGGACGCCCTATGGCAAAGATGAGTATGATGGTTACGCCATGTTTCCCCTTGCTGCAGCAAAAGAAGGGTTTGCCGTTTTTCTGGTTGACGTCAGAGGTCGCTTCGGGAGCGAGGGAGAATTCAAAGCGTATCATCAGGAGCGGCCCGACGGCTACGACTTAATAGAATGGGTGGGTAAGCAGCCCTATGTAAACGGAAGAGTGGGAACCTATGGGGGCTCCTATCCAGGCATTGTTCAGTGGCTGGCCCTGTCCGAAGCGCCGGAGGCGCTCAAAGCTGCAGCACCCGACATGACACCGATCAATAGTCACTATTTTTATTACTTCGGTGGTGCTTTTTCAATGCCATGGCTCGATTGGTTTATGCCTCTGATTGTGCCTGACTTACGAAAAAGAGCCAACGACCCTTCTGGGCCCTGGCTCGACAGTGATGCCTACCAGCAATGGGCAAAAGACAGGGATCAGTGGTACAAATACCGGCCTCTGGCTGACATGCCGTTGCTTAAGAAATATGCGCCTTATTACTACGATTGGCTCTCGCACCCTGACAAATCGGACTGGTGGGATTTTGCTTCAGTTGAAAAGGACTTTGAGAAAATGCAGGCACCTGCTATGCTACTAAGTGGCTGGTATGATGCAGCTTATGGGCCTTTGGGAGCTATTCAGGCCTTTCAGGAAATGAAAACGAAAGCTGCTACATCGGTGGCGAGAGAAAACACCAAACTCATTCTTGGCCCTTGGAATCACACGTCTGTAACTGTAAGAAAATCGCATTTTGGTGAGGTCGACTTTGGGCCATCAGCGGGGTTTGACTTTGATAGGGTGTTGATTGACTGGTTCACCCTTCATTTAAAAGAAGAGGAGGCACCCATGCCCGACCCTGTCAGTGTTTTTGTGATGGGCGCTAATAAATGGAAAACGTTTAGCGACTGGCCCGTACCCAATATCGAAAGCACCACGTTTTATTTGGTCGCCGGTGCCGACAACAAAAGTGGGGAACTTGTAATGCAGCCGTCAAAAAAGGCGAAAACCATGTCTTACACCTTTGATCCAAATAATCCAGTGTATGATAAAAGTTTCGAAAAAAGCTATCCCTACGACCAAAGAGAAATTGAGAGCAGGGAGGATGTATTGGTGTTTACTTCCGAAGTTTTGACGAAGGATATCGAAGTGATTGGTCTGGTGGAAGCAGCTTTGGCTGTAAGTTCTTCAGCAAAGGACACAGATTTTCACGTAGTGCTATGCGATGTTTACCCTGATGGAACGTCCATTAACCTGAGTGGATTGGATGCTGGCTATTTAAGGATGCGCTACCGGGAAGGGCTTGAGAAGCAGGTGTTGATGAAGCCGGAGAAGGTTTATTCGATATCCATCGATAATATGGCTACGGCTAATTTGTTTAAAGCCGGGCATCGTATCAGAATGTACATTACCAGCAGCAGCTTTCCGCATTACGACCCGAACCCGAACACGGGAACTAATATTGCCACAGAAGCAAACCTGATTCCGGCTGTCAATAAAGTCCATGTGGGTGGTAAGAATGCCTCGAAATTGATCCTGCCGACTGTGAAAAAGTAGTGACTACGCTTTTATTTTACTCTAAGCTGAAAACCGACGCTATGGTGGTTTTCAATTTGAACATTCGGATCGTGCCTGAGATACTTTCTGAGACGTGACACAAACACGTCAAGGCTTCTTCCGGCAAAATAGTCGTCGTCGCCCCAGAGCTGCAAAAGAATGTCATCTCTTTTCACAAGCTGATTTTTGCGACACACCAGCATGAAAAGCAAGTCATTTTCTCTTCTTGTCAGCTTGGTTTCGCCATCTTTGAAATGCAAGCGGAGCGTGTCGGTGTTGAGCGTATACTCGCCAATGGCCAGCTGCTGAGAAGTTGGTTTTTCTTCTGTAGGCGTGGTTCTTTTAACAAACACCGCTACACGAAAAAGCAACTCCTCCATACTAAATGGCTTCGTGATGTAGTCGTCTGCTCCAATTGAAAAACCCTTCAGCTTGTCTTCCTGAAGCGAGCGGGCTGTGATGAAAAGGATCGGAACAGATGAATTAGTTGCCCGGATGCTTTTTGCCAATGTAAACCCATCTACTTTTGGCAACATAATGTCCAGAAGGCACAGGTCGAAGGTGTTGGTTTTAAAAAATTGTTGAGCATCCAGTCCGTTTGTAGCATGAACCACCTCGTAGCCACCCTGCTCCAGGTTATCCTTTAGCACGAAGCCCAGGCTTGGGTCATCCTCCACCAGTAACAGTTTTGGCCTATTTTTCATGAACTACTGGGATTTTGATTCGAAAAGTTGTTCCCCTTCCGGGTGTTGAACTTACCGTAATGTCACCGTTATGGGCTTTGACGATTTGCTTTACATAAAACAAGCCCAATCCAAAACCTGAAACATCCTGCACATCCCCGGACGGCACCCGGTAAAATTTCTTGAAAACGTGTTTCAGCGATTGAGCAGGAATGCCCCTGCCCTCGTCCTTAAATGTAAGGAGCACCTCGTGGCCAGTGTCGGTAACGTCCAGGCTGATGACGGGGGCACCCTCCGAATACTTGATGGAGTTGTCGAGCAAATTGCCCAGCACATTTTGAAAGTGGAGGGTGTCAGTTTTTATTTTGCTGCCATTGCAATGGCATTCCAACTGCCATTTCCCGCCAGCAGCCAGCACTTTTTCCCGGGCAGTCTGGTCAAACTCCTCTAGCAGGTCGGCCACTGACTGTAGCTGCATGTGTAATTGCAGTTTATTTTTTTCTACCAGCGCTATCTGTAACACCTCTTCCACATGGCTTTGCAATCTGTCGGCCTCTTTTTCGATCAAAGAAGCATATTTGTGAAGTCGTTCTTTCGAGTCCTTTTCATTGGCCGACCGGATTACTTCTGCCGACAGCTTAATGGTCGACAAGGGAGTCTTGAACTCATGTGTCATGTTGTTGATAAAATCCCTCTGAATTTCTGAGAGTCTTTTTTGCCTTGTCATCACCACCATGGCGTAGGCAAAGAACCCTATCACAAGCAGTAGCCCTCCCGAGGAGTACACCAGAAAGTCCATTCTGCCCAGGAGGTATCCTTGCCTTGAGGGGAACAGCACCCCGAAATAATACTGGTCTTCTTTTAGCGACGGGAAGCTCGCCTTGACCAACTTCCCTTTGTTTTCTGAAACCTGATTTCCATAGACCATGAGTTGGGACTGGCAATCATATATACCGTACTCAAAATCGGTGAAAATATTCCGCTTGTTCAATTCGGCGGTCAGGAAGTATTCCAGGGTTTGGGGCTGTAATACCTGCGAAGTTCGTACGATATAATAATTAGCAGATATCTGCTCAATGGGATTATAGGCAGGCACATCCAAGCCATCGGTTTGGCACAGCGACTCCACAACATTGCGTAGTGCGAGATGCAGGTTATGGTCGAAAGTTCTGGACTCAGCAATGTAGGCCTGCCTGATCCAAAGAAACTGGATCAGCAGAACCCCGGCTACTGACAGTGCTCCGAGTGAGGTGATAAGCCTGATTGAACGAGTCCTCATGATTCAAAATTAAACAATCCATTGATGAACAGTGTGCCATTAACATTTCATTAACACTTGTTATGCTTTCATTAACAGCCTTTTAAAGTTTCCGTACGGACATTTGAATCGTTATTTATTTTTTCACTAAAACACATTAATTATGAAAAAGAACATTGTTGCACTAGCTGGGCTCTTCGTCGCCTTTATCGCTCTTTCAAGCTTTCATCCTGCCGCCGAGTCATTGTCATTCAAGGCAATGACTTACGACTTTGGTAAGATTGTAAAGGGTGCGCCCGCAAGCCACAACTTTGAATTTACGAACCCATCCAGCGAGTCAATTACTATCACTAAAGTGACAGCATCTTGTGGCTGCACTGTAACGGACTACACGAAAGGTAGTATTGGCGAGGGAAGTGAAGGGTTTGTGAAAGCTACTTATAATGCTGCAAAGGCAGGGGCTTTTAGCAAGACTGTGAGCGTTTATCACAGTGGCTCCGAAGCTCCTATTGTGCTGACCATTAAAGGAGAAGTAGTAGAATAGTAATATAAGGGTGTTGGGGCTGATTTATGTTTCAGCCCTATACCCTTCCCATTTTTTAACCTTACCTGGGAAAGAAGATGTTGAGCAAGAAGACCATGAAGTACTTTACCAACCCCAAAGAACTACCCGCAGGAATTCGCAATGCACTGACTATTGCGGCCGTAGCAGTGGGTGTGGCAGTAGGCATTGCTGCCATTTTCGAGAAGCCCATCATCAAGGCAGCGACTGACTTTTTTAGCACTTGCTAAGCTTACCTCCCCATTTAAGCCTTTGTTTATTTCGAATTGTTTCTCAAACTTTGCTGGCTAGCAAGTCGCACGTTGCTGCTTCGATGGTGCATTTCGGGAAGTTAGCTCAGTTGGTTTAGAGCACCGCCTTGACAGGGCGGGGGTCGCAGGTTCGAGTCCTGTACTTCCCACCAATGCAGCCGGTAACAACCCGGCCTTCCTGAATACATGGTTTCTACCCCGCCCCTCTAAACAAGGCTTTTGATGTCAATTAGAATTGCTTTTTACACCCTTTGCTCTATTGTTTTGGTAGCCTGCCATGGCAGAAGGGATAAGAATGACTATGCTGAGGAAAAGGCGAGAGCACCCTTCGAGGCGGCTACTTCAATGGGAATCATAAAAGAAAGTAGCCTCGATGAAATTTCAGGGATAGTGGCTAGTCAGAGATACCCCGGCTTTTATTGGGTGCACAACGATAGTGGCGGCAGTCCTTCCGTTTACCTGATCGACAGCCTTGCTCAGCTCAAAGCTGAAATAAGACTGGAGGGAGTGATCAACCGTGACTGGGAGGATATCGCCATTGGTCCAGGGCAGGACGGGGCCTATTTGCTTTACGTAGGTGAAATAGGGGACAATAGAGCTGTTTATGGCAATTACTCCATCTATTCGTTTCCCGAACCAGAATTGAATCTGGTGGGAGAGATTCAATTTCTCAGCATCAGCGACTTTTCAACGTATCAATTTCAATACCCTGATGGCGCACGGGATGCTGAAACCTTGCTGGTCGACCCCACCAACCGTGACATCATCATTATATCTAAAAGAGGGGACAATGTTATTGTCTATCACTGGCCTTTTGCGGAGCAGACGCCAGAACCCTATGTACTGCACAAGGCGGGTGGCATCCCGTTTTGGATGATAGTCTCTGGAGACATATCACCAGATGGGCAGGAGCTTTTACTTAAAAATTACGAGTCGATATTTTACTGGAAGAAAGAGCCAGGCGTTCCCTGGCTGGAGGCGATCAAGACGAATCCGCACCGGCTTCCTTACCAACCGGAACCGCAAGGGGAGGCCGTTGCGTTTGCAGCAAACGGCCAGGGCTATGTTACCCTAAGTGAGGGAAAAAACTTTAACGGCCCGCAACACATCTACTTCTACCGCAGGAAACAGCTGATTAAGTAGTATGTAGTTCAATTCTGACTAAAATCAGGTTTTCTGAATATTGAGGTCATGTCAGGCGGAATGGAGAAGCTTTAAGTTTACTTTTAATTAGCAACCTTGTAATCCGACAAAGACATGAACATCAAAAACATACTTGTACCGACAGACTTCTCTCCGTGTTCGAAGAACGCTGTTAGAATTGCGGTAGACCTTAGCAAGAAGCTGGGTGCTAAAATCCACCTTATTAACGCCATTCATGTGCCAACGCCGCATATGGACATTGGTGGCCAGGCCATGATTGAGCCGATGCTTGAAGAGTATGAAGAGGAGGTTGACAAGAAATTCGACGCTTTGGATGAGGAAATTCCAGGGTTGAAGGATGTTAAGCACGATCATAGAGCCTATGTATCTTTCACCATTGACGCTATTTATACGGCAATGGAAACCAAGAAAATAGATATGATTGTGATGGGCACAAAAGGAAGTCATGATACACTTGAGAAGCTGCTCGGCGGGGTAAGCAGTGAAGTGATTAGAATTGCCGACGTGCCCGTGCTGGTAGTTCCCGAAGCTATAAAAAAATTCAACCCGAAGAAGATAGTATTTGCTGCTGACTTCAATAAGATAGAGTCAATAGGAAGGCTAAGTCCGCTGAAGGATATTGCCGAGCTTTTCGAAGCTGAAATCACAATCGTCAATGTTACTGAGGATGACAAATTTCCATTTAGCCGCCTGGTGGAGAGCTTCAAAGTCGACAAATTTCTTAAGAATATTAAGCACTCTTTCGAGACTACAAAGAATGATGATGTAAGAGCCGGGCTTTTTGAATTTGCCGAAAAAAACTCAGCTGACATGATTGTCATGATGCCTAGAAAGCATTCCCTTTTTGAGAAGATTTTCAAAAGCAGCGTTACGAAAAAGGTGGCTATGGGTGTCAAGGTGCCTTTGCTCACCTTTCACGAATAACGCAATATAGAAGGCTATTTGGCATGAAGACCCTGGGTACAAGCACTCAGGGTTTTTTATTGGCCTTTAAATACAAAACCCAGCGCAAAGCCAATAAGAATTATAATGGGGCGGGGCATTTTGCTGAACTGAAGTACCAGAAAAGTAATGATGATCACCAGAATGTTGAGGAGGTTTTGCTCAAGAGGCTGGTAGAGCAAAAAAGCTGCCGCCACTACCATGCCCGCACTGGCGGCGTTGATCCCCTCTAGCGAAGCTTTCACAGGCCGGTACTTTTTAAGCTGGTCCCAAAACCTGGATACGAAGAAGATCAGGAACGTGCCTGGGAGAAACACACCAATGGAGGCAATAACCGCACCCATTATTTCACCGCTTGTCCCCCATTCCCGCAACGTCAGCGCACCAATAAAGGCACTGAAGGAAAAGGTAGGGCCGGGAATGGCTTGCACCAGGGCGTAGCCGGAAAGAAACTCCTCGGAACTTAGGTATCTCTTAAACTCAACAAATTCTGTGTAAAGAAAAGGGACAAGCACCTGACCGCCGCCAAAGATGAGGCTTCCGTTCCGGTAAAAGTTCTCAAATAGCCTTATAGGCAGCGTAATGGCCTGGTATTTTGTGGCTGCGCCAAGTAGGGCTGCAAATATCAGCACCCCTCCCCAAAGGAAAAAGTTGGCCCATACGATGTTTATCTTTTGACGCTCTTCTTTTTCGTGCCTTTTGTATTTGGTGGAGGAAATCACCCCACCTGCAAGCAGAAGTACAGGGAACAAATAGGGGGAGCTGATAAAATAGGAGATTACCGCCGACCCAATCGCTAAAAAGATGCTCGTCCGGCTTTTTACCACCTTGCCCCAGATAAGCACAGCAGAATAAGCAACGAAGGCAATCGCCATGGGCTGGATGAATCGGGTAAAATGGAGGCTGAGCTCTTTCACCTGCAGGCTGTTGATCAGGATGGCGGCCGCTGTCATAACAGTCACGGCCGGCAAAATCCAAACCAGCAACGTCAGATAGGCCAAAGGCGGCCCTCCTCTTTTGAAGCCTATGGCGGTGATTGTTTGGGTGGAGGTGGGGCCCGGTAGCAGGTTGCACAGCGCATGCAGCTCAATCAACTCCTCTTCTGTTAGATATGCCCTGAGCTTCACCATCCTGTCGAGAATAATGGCAAAGTGTGCTTGTGCTCCACCAAACGAGGTTATGGCGAGAATGAAAACGTCTTTGAGAAAGATGAAATTGCGAATATTGCGCATGGCAATACTATTTCTTGAGGCCTATTTCAGCCAGCCTCTGGTGGAGGAATGCTCCGGCTGTCATGTCATCGTATTTTTTAGGATGTTCGCTGTCAACACAGCTTTCCAGGCAGGTGAGATCCATGTCGGACCGGGGATGCATAAAAAACGGAATCGAATACCTTGAGGTATGCATGAGCTCTCTGGGAGGGTTTACTACCCTGTGGATAGTGCTTTTGAGCTTGTCGTTGGTCAACCGGGCAAGCATGTCACCTACGTTTACTACCAACTGCTCAGGTAGTGCCGTAATTGGGATCCACTTTCCGTCACGCCTTAACACCTGGAGGCCATCGGCGCTGGCTCCCATCAGCAACGTGATAAGGTTGATGTCGCCATGTTCGGCGGCCCTTACTGCATCGGCGGGAATGGCATCCGGATTCTCAATAGGAAAATAATGGATGGGCCTTAGAATACTGTTCCCATTTTTCACCTTTGATTCAAAATAGTCTTCATCGAGCTCAAGATACAGTGCAATGGCCCTGAGCATCGCCCTTCCTGCGTTCTCAATAGTTCTGTAAGCCGTCAAGGCGATTCCTTCGAATTCAGGAATTTCTTCAGGCCAAATATTATCTGGATACTCTTCTTTAATAGGGTCGTTGTCGGTTACTTCCTGGCCGATATGATAAAATTCTTTTAAATCACCGGTCGACCGTCCTTTCGCATGCTCTTTTCCCTTGGAAATATACCCCCTTTGACCGGCCAGCTCCGGCTTTTCATATTTTTGTTTTACTGTGTCAGGTTCGTCAAAAAACTTCTTAATGATGCTGTAGAGCTTTTGCTGTAATTCATCTGTCAAGCCGTGATTTTTGATAGAAACAAAGCCTATGTTGTTGTATGCTTCCCCGAGTTTCTCAACAAATTTTTTCTTTTTTTCAGCGTCTCCGGAAGTGAAATCAGCCAAATCGAGAGAGGGAACTGCATCAAATAGAACCTGGGCCATAGTTGCTTGTATTTTGTATAATGATAGTGAAAAACGAAAAAAAAAGCCACCATACTAACTTCCAAGTCACGTAGACTAAGTATGGTGGCTTTTTAGCTATTTTTTTGAAATTACTTCACGGTAATCTTAATGCTGGTGGCCATTTCAGGGCCATACGATGTGTGAACACCGTCAGCGAATTGTAGCGATATAGTGTAGTCGCCCGGAGCAAGTTCAAGCTGCGTGTCAGTCTGGCCTTTGCCAAAGTGAATGGTTGAATCACTGGCAGGAATTACCTCGCCTTTTGGCCAAAACTCCTGATTGATAAGTATATGATGATGGCCAAAACCTTCTTTAACCTGTCCTGCCGGTTCAATCTGCATGCCTTCCACACCCATTTCCACAAATACTGGGTTGCTTACCGTAGCTCCGTCGGCAGGAGATTTGAAAAACACCCGGGGCTTAACTGCTTTGGCAACAGTTTCTGTTGCTTCCGGAGTGCTGGCTGTTTCTTCTGTGTTTTCCGTTTTTGGACTAGAGCATGCATATACACCAAATGCTACCATAGCTCCTAAAAGAATTTTTCTCATAATTGACAATTTTTGTTGATTCGTGTAAAATTATAACTCTTACTACGAAATAACCATCATAGCAGCAAATAGATTCGTGAGGAGACGCTTAATGAAGAATTTGTCGTAGGACCTCCACCGACTTGAGTGAGCCCAGGGTACCAAGGTGGTGATCGTAGAAGCTGATGACATTTTTCAGAGCCTCTCTTTTAACCTCCAGGGTGGTTTTCATTTCGTGAGCGTAGGGAGCGTTGTACAAAAACTCAATAAACTCCAACACCTCTTTCGAGAGCAGATCACTTTTCGTCAGGTGATACACCTGCTGGTACAGGTCTTCGGAGTTGACCAGGTCGAAGCCCAGGTATTGCGTAAACTTGACAAGAAACTGTAAATGAAAGCTTTCAAAATTGGCAGTCAGCGTATCGAACGCTTGGAGGGATTTTGCTACGAAATCAAACTGACCGGCATGGTCATGCTCATTTTCTCTCACGATCTTGCTCAGGACCTCACCTAAAAAGATACCGATAGTTGTTTTTCGTATTTCAAAGGGAATATGTTGATACGGATAAAAACACTTTATTTCTGAAATACGATTGAGTTGCGCTCCGTCTTTATGATAGATGACCAAATCCAATAACGTGAGTGGCTGGTATAGCGCCATCTTTCCTTTTGATTTGGCCGACCTTACACCATTGACGATGTAGGACTGCAAACCAAAATCCTCAGTGTAAATGCGGGAGATAATGGATGTGTCCCGGTATTTGATGTAGTTGATAGCGATGCCCCGGGTTTTCTGTAGCATGGCTCTAGTTGATTACAGCAATTTTGCCAACTACCGACTGACTGCCATCTCTGGTGGCAGCAAACACAATGTAAATGCCCGAAGCAACCCTGGCTCCGTTGTAGTCGGCCAGGTTCCAGGTTGCTGTTCCGCCTGTGCTGACCATTTCTCTGACCAGGCGACCTGCTTGGTTGGTGATTTTCACTACAGTATCGTAAGTAAGACCCTCGATAGCCACCACGCCATTGAAGCCAGGCCTCACAGGGTTTGGGAAGATTTTTGCCTTTTGCATGACCCTGCTTGGAGCTGTCGCCGTTGTTCTGTACGACACCAGGCCGCCAGAAGTAAGCACGAATAGTTCACCAGAGCTGCTGTTGATTGCCAGGCGCTGCACATTGTTGCTGGCCAATGGGCTGCTTTCTCTCGTAAAAGAGGTCAGCGTTCCTGCGCCATACTCGTCGAGAAGGAACAAGCCTTTGTCCGTTCCAATCCATTTTCTGTTCGCTCCATCTACTTCTATCGCCTGAATGGGTTCTTCGTTCAACACAAAGGCATTCTCCGCCACCGGGTAGGAGATCAAAAGGTCGACTGCGTCGAACACCTCGTAGGTGTTGGCCACGATGGTTAACCCCCTAGCCGTTGCCAGCCAGGTATAGTCGTCTCTGTCAAAGGCGAGGTCGGACACTGTCGAGGAGGGGAGGCCTGATCCCGTGTTGATGATTCGGTATTCTTTCGAGTCGGTGTTGAAAACTATTACACCGCTATTTGAGGAATGTGGCAAAATGCCCCAGAAATCGCCGTAGCTGTTTTGCTGAAGAGAAACGGCTGGCGGTGCTGTATTCGGGATAAAACTAAGAGGCTCCCAGCTTCCGTCGGCAAGCATCATCATGTACTTGTTGCTGGCCTGATTGGAGCAGATAATCAGGTTGTTATTTTGATCTACGGCCATGGCTGTAACTGGCACAAAGCCGTTGTTCGTCTGAATGAGGCTTCCTGGTGTTTGGTGGTTGATGAGCTTGCCAGAGCTGTTTTGAATAATTCCTTTTCCGTAGGCCAGGACATAAAAATCGACGGAGCCCCCTGCCGAAGCAACTGAAGAAGCATCCTTAAAAAGAGAAAGGCTACCCGGCTGAATGGGCTCCCAGCCCTGCTTTGTGAAAGCCGACACAGAAGCGTTTCGGTTAAAAGGAATGAGCCCATTGTACTCGAAGCCGCCGCCCAGACTAAAAACTGTATTGCCGATCGCCGAAACATCGGCAATGGTACTTTCGAACGGGCCATTCAACAAATAGTAGGCGATTCCCTCTGCCGTAGACTGGCCCAAACCATTTTTTTCATCTGCAAACCAGATGGTTTCGCCGTCGACAAAGGCGTCTGCCACCACTGAGCTGTTTCCAAGGGTAAAGGTAGAGGTTTGTCCGTTTACAGATCGTTTGGATAATTGATTTCCTTTCCCGTACAGCAACTCTCCATTTTGCAGCGTGAGAAACTCGGGTTTAGTAGTAAACGTGATTTCCTCCCAGCCATTTCCTTCATTCACCCAAAGCCGCCCTTGCTTGCTTGCTGCGTAGGAAATTTCCTCGGAAACTTCAATGAAATCGATTTGGCCCACCCCCTCAAGCGATCGCTTCCAATTGCGGAAGTCAAGCAGGTTAGCATTGGTTCGGTGGCCTGAAATAATGCCGGCTGTGGTGGCAAGCACAATGCTGTCTCCTTTAATGCCTCCGTCCAGAATGCCTACGGTTGTTCCGTTTCTTCCCAGCTCCCGATAGTCATTCACAACTTGAAATGAGTGCAAGTCAATTTCCAGCATGCCAAAGCTGGTAGTGGCGAAAAAGGTGCTTTCTCCGGCGAAGATACTGTTAATGACTTTACTGGAAGTAACGTTGGCACGCAGCAGGTCGTTGACATTGATCGTCTCAGACCCTCTGAGGATATCGATATTGCCGTTGGAATAGCCAATGAGAAGAGAGGCGCTTGACTCATGAGCCGCCAGCGCTGTGATACCCACATCACTTAAACCATTGGCTTTGGTGATTTTTCTAATGGCCGTACTTCCAGGGTCGACTTCTATCAAACTGTGAAAAGCGTTGCAGTAGATTTGTTCCTTTAACTTGACTACTCCATATCCCTGGTTATAATTAAAGTGGGTTCGCCACTGCCCTACCGGGATGTCGTTTTGCGCTTGAACGACGATAGCCAGCAGGAGAAGTACAAACGAGATGAGCGGACTTTTTCTATTTTTTATCATTACCCATGGCCTCCCAAAAGCATTTGCGGCACCTGGCTTCATAGGCTTCTTTTTCACCGAGCATTATTTTTTCTTTTCCGAGCGAAGTACGATAAGAATAAGAAGCAACGTCGCCACAGTTCATGCATATTGCATGGATTTTTGTCACAAATTCAGCAACAGCCATTAGTTGCGGCATGGAGCCAAATGGCTTGCCCATAAAATCCATGTCCAGTCCTGCCAGTATCACCCGCTTACCCTTATTTGCCAGCGCTATACTCACATTAACGATTTCGCTGTCAAAAAATTGAGCTTCGTCGATGCCTACCACCTGGCTCTCACCGGCCAGCAGAACCACATCGTCAGCAAACTGAACAGGGGTTGATCGGATGCTTCGGTCGTTGTGCGATACCACATTTTTATCATGGTATCTTTTTTCGATAGCTGGCTTAAATATTTCGACTTTTTGCCCTGCAATTACGGCTCGGTTCAGCCGCCGGATAAGCTCTTCTGTTTTGCCCGAAAACATGGAACCGCAGATTACTTCAATCCAGCCCGACCTGCGGCTTTCCCTTCCAGACCCTTCCAAATGTGGCTCTATTAGCATTTTTTGTTATCCTGAGTAGTCAATATGCGGGAATTTATTTTCATCCGCCACACTTATTTCAATATCGTTCGACACCAGGCACTGGCAGGCCAGGCGCTCATTGCTTTCGAGCCTGCCCATTTCCACATACCTCTTTTCCGCTTCGGTCAACCCGCCAAGCTGGGCCAGTCCTTCATGGACGATGGCCTTACAGGTTGTGCATCGGCCTTTGCCGCCGCAGGCGTGCATCCAGTCAATGTAGTTTTCCTGTAAAATAGAAAGGAGGGTTCGGCCACTATTTTCGCTGAATAGGCGTTTGTTATTCAGGTTTTGTATAACGATCTTGGGCATAAAACTAGCTTTGCAAAAGAAACAAAATATATGCGGGAGAGCAAACTGAATCATGAGGCTATAGAAGTGTTTGCTGAATTGTTTACAAAGAGAGCTTGTGATTCTTTCTTTGAAGGCACCGACACTATTTCGGGAAAGGAAATAGTGGATTTAACTCCTGTAAAGCAGGTGAATTACTTTGTGCTGAAAATTCTTTTTCGCAAGTGGCAAAAAGAGACGCTGCGCCTGCAGAGCCCCTATTTCAATTACAAAAATGAGGATGTTCGAAAGGCCCTTCTATCTTTTATGAATGCGCTTTCCCAGCAGATAAAAGTTAATAGGGTGAACTTTGAGCCGTTGCTACAGCAAGCTACCAGAGAAGCAATTTTACTGATAGTTTCTCCCTACGATTTCTTCAGAGAGGAGCTGACCGGGCACGAAAGCGGCAAGCTCAATGACAAGTACCTGAAAAACAGTTCAAAATACATCAAGGTCAATCAGGAAATTTTCGAAAGCTATGTAACACTTTTTGAGGAAAAAGCGGAGGGTGAGCTGTCGCATGACGCCGCCGTCGCTTTGCTAGATGAGCTTTTTGCTGCCGGAAACCTCTCCATAGAAAACCCCCAGGAATACGAGGAGAGGTTTAGCGAAGTAGCGCAGGTTGATTTCTCAACGCTTGTGGAGGAGGAGGACTTTCCAGAGCAAGATGAGGATGATGATACCGACGATGATTTTGATGAAAACATTGAAGACGATGAGGACGAGGGAGAAGGCTCAGAAGACGAGGAGGATGACAGCTCTACAATTGTTGAAGACAGGAGTTTGGCAGAGGCTGCTGACGGGGACGATGAGCTGATACGGTTTGTTGATGATGACGAGGAAGAGGAGAAACCCGCTTACGATGCTCTGGAAGAGGTGCAGGAAAGTCAGCCCGAGGAGGTCACGAATAAGGGATCTTTCGAGTTTTTGGGAGATGAAGAAAGTGACGATGACGCCGAGCCGGATGCTGCGCCGTTAAATAAACAGTTCTCGTCTGAAAAAACACCGCTCCATGAGCAGCTAAAAGCCGAGCAGAGACCTTCCTTGGCTGAAGTGCATCAGAGCCAAAAAATTGACAGCATTGCAGGAAGCATCACCGTTAATCAACGCTACATGTTTGTTAACGAATTGTTTGATGGCGACAGCGACGTTTTTCTGGCTGCAATGAAGAAAGTGGAGGGCTGCGACAGTTTCGACGATGCTGTTGAACTCCTTATCCAAACCTATTCCAAAAAGCTGGAGTGGGACATGAATGCTCCTGAGGTGAAGGAGCTCCTTAAAATCGTTTTCAAAAAGTTTCGTTAACAGTCTGTTTTAGGACCTCGTGAAGATCTGCATGCGGTGCGCATCCAGCTTCAAAAAGATAAACAGCAAGATGGTAAAGGCCCACAATGAGGAGCCACCGTAGCTGAAAAAGGGCAGTGGGATGCCAATCACAGGAAACAGGCCAATGGTCATGGCAATGTTAAAGGCAAAGTGAAAGAACAAAATAGAAGCTACCCCATAACCATATACCCGGGCAAATTTGGATTTCTGACGCTCGGCCAGCTGGGTAATTCGCAAAAGAAGCGCTAGAAAAGCGGCGATCAGAATGAGTCCACCAAACCAGCCGTGCTCTTCCCCAACAGTGCAAAAAATGTTGTCCGTACTCTGATCTGGCACAAAGTCAAACTTGGTCTGTGTGCCTTGCAGGTAGCCCTTGCCGAACAGGCCACCCGAGCCGATGGCGATCTTGGACTGAGTCACCTGCCAGCCAGCGCCGAGTGGATCAGCATTGGGGTCGATGAGCTGCATTACCCGCTTTTGCTGGTGGGGCTTCAGCACTTTGTTCATAATAAAATCGACACTTTGAACAAAGCCAAACATGAAAACAGTCGACACGATGACGACACCAATTTTTTTGATATTTCTACCCGACAGTGCTGCCGCCAACAAGCCAAGTGTTAGGAGTCCGATGATGAGCACCAACTTGTTCACCAGCAGTGTGAGAATGAACAGGAGCACAAAGGCAAAGCCTATCATGAAGAAGACAGGGCTTAACCCTTCTCGGTAAAGCACAATGATAAAGCAGGCAAACACCATGGCGGTTCCGGTGTCGCCCTGCAACAAAATCAGAGCGGCTGGCACAGCAATAATGCCCAGGCTCATTAGCTGCGTGCTAATTTTCTCGAACTTGATGGTTGGCTGACTGAGAAACTTTGCCAGTGCCAGCGCAGTCGCAAATTTTGCAAACTCCGACGGCTGGATGCCAAAATTCCCGATACCGAACCATGATTTTGAGCCTTTTACCTCGGATCCAAAAATAAGCACACTGACAAGCATCAACACAATGACGCCCAGTACTATGAAGGCGAATGAGTCATAGAACCTGAAATCAACAATACTAATGACAAGTATAATAAGGATGCTGGTGCTGATCCAAATAAGTTGTCGGCCTGAGTTAATGCTGAAATCAAAGATGCTAGCACCTAGTTCGTCGTCGTAAACGGCTGCATATATGTTCAACCACCCCAGAAGTACAAGGAGGAAATACAGAGAGACCGCCAGCCAGTCAAACTGGTTAGAGGTTAAACTTAGCCTTCTCGTCCGCATCTAGAAAATCTCCTTTTAGTACGTAGGGTTCCATTCTCAATTTTGCCTTTTCTCCCTTGAGGTATTTTTCGATAATAAGGCCGGAAATAGCTGCCGCCGCTCTTGCGCCCTGGCCTGCATTTTCTACATAAACCGATACCGCAATTCGTGGGTTATCCATTGGAGCAAAAGCAATGAAGGCCGAGTGATCGGGGCTATTGGCATTTTGCACTGTGCCGGTTTTGCCGCAGACTACAATGTCATCAAGTTTTGCTCTGTATTGGCCCGTACCATGTTCTACCACATTGTGCATGGCTTCAACAGCAATGTCAAAATACTCCGGGTTGATGCCGGTGTGGTGCTGCACTTCGTATTCCGGCCTTGGCTTGCCTGTGTCGCTTATTGCTTTTACTAGGTGGGGGGTGTAGTAGTAACCACGATTGGCCACAGTGGCTGTAAAATTTGCCATTTGCAGTGGAACGACCAGGTTCTCGCCCTCGCCTATCGCAATGGAATAAATGTTAGAGTACTTCCATGGTTGATTATTGTAAGCCCTGTCGTAGTAGGCCACGTTGGGTACCATGCCACCTTTTTCATTAGGCAAATCTATTCCCAGAGTGCTGCCAAAACCAAAGTTGGCTACCCTGCCCCGCCATTTTTCAAGACCTATTCGGGTATCTTCATAAGTATCCCTGGACACATCCTGATTCACCACTCTTTTCAACACCTGATGAAAATAAGGATTACAGGACATGGTAATGGCGCCCAGCAAATTCTCGGATGGGCCATGATAATGGCACCCAATCACGCTCTGGTTACAGGCAATTACCGTATTGGGAGTAATTACTCCTTCCTGCAAGCCAATCATGGCCTGCATGATCTTAAAAACCGAACCAGGTCGGTACATGGCCATCAGAGGCCGGTTAAAAAGAGGAACCAGGCTGTCTTGGGAAAGCTTTGTAAAATTAGCTCCAAAATCCCTGCCACTTAGTACTGCCGGATCGTACGATGGACCAGACACAAAAACCAGGATTTCCCCGGTCGCTGGCTCAATGGCCACAATACTTCCCACTTTTCCGGCTAGAAGCTTTTCCGCATATTGCTGAAGCTCAATGTCTAACGTTGTTGTGATGTTTTCGCCGGGGATACTTAATGTGTCATACAACCCGTTCTTGAAGCTGCCCTTGTCAACCCCACGAACGTTAACAAGTTTGTATTTCACCCCTCTTTTGCCTCGTAACTCTCTTTCATACGATAGCTCAAGGCCACTAATGCCGATGTGGTCACCCTGGCTATAGTAACCAGTGCGATCTGCGTCCAGTTGCCTCTTGCTTATCTCACCAGTATAACCCAGAGCGTTGGCGGCACTTTTTGTAGTGTAGCCCCGCACTGTTCTGGCCGACACGTAAAATCCGGGAAAGTCGATGAGGTAATCCTGTGTTTTTGCAAATTCTTCCGGCGACAGAAGGTTCACAATTTTTGACGCTTTGATCGGGCTGTATTTTCTCGCTGCATTAAGGCGGTCTATCAAATCAGCTTTAGATATGTTGAACAGGCGGCAGAACTTTGCGGTATCCAGGTTTTCGATTTCCTTGGGCACACCCAAAATATCGTACACCGGGCTGTTGTACACCAGCAGTTTGCCATTGCGGTCATACACTTCACCTCTGTAGGGGTACTCAATTACCTTCTGAATGATATTACTATCGGCGGCGCTTTTGTAGCTGGTGTCTACAATTTGAATAATGAAAAGCCTGACTAGCAGTATAACGCTCACCAGCACCATTCCAGTTTGAATATATAGTTTTCTGCTGTCGTTCATAGCCGACTACCTTTTTGAGGCATTCTTATATATAGTATGATCAAGCTCACCACAAGTGTGAATATTGAACTCATAGTGGCTTTACCTAAAGTTACCCAAAACATTCCCAGATTTCCTGCTTCGATAAAGAAAAGCGCCACATGATGGATAAAGATCAGGGGAATAAGGTAGGATAGCACCCATCCCCAACCCAGTTCGGCGGCCGATATCTGCGTTCCGGCGTCATATCCTCCGCCCGGAGTCAGTATTCTGATGAGTCCTGGCCGAAGGTACATTATTAACACAGCACTGGCCGCATGAATTCCAGGCGTGTCATAAAAAGTGTCAATTGAGATTCCGTACAGAAAACCAGTAGCCATTAAAGCGATGGCAGATACCTCAAGTGGTATAAGGAGTAAGGGTAGGATATAGATGAAGCAAGATGAATAGTTGCCCAAAACCAGGTTCTTGAGTACAGTTACCTGAAGCAATCCAAGAAAGATAAATGAAGCGGCCAGACTTATGTAATTGCTTCTATTCATAATCTGGAATAGTTACTTGTTCGAGTGAGTCTTTTTCTTCTGCCAACAGGTTTTTCACCACATACACGTACCTGAGACTGTAAAAGTCGGTAGCTAGCTTCACCTTAACGGTGTAAAAAGTGGCGTCATCAGAAATAGTAAATTCTGAGATAGTGCCGGCCTGATAGCCTTCCGGGAAAATGGTATTGAACCCGGAAGTAACAATGGTGTCGCCCACCTGGAGGCTTACGTGTCGGGGAACGTATTGCAGATCAGCGTAAAGGGCGTCTCCTGACGTCCAGCGCAAAGTGCCATACACCTGATTTCTTTTGACAGCTGTAGATATCAAAAACTCGGTATGCAACAGCGAAATCACTGATGAAAAATGCTTCGAAGAATATTTTACTTTGCCTACAATTCCCTGTGGGCCTACCACTCCCATGCCAGGTAGTATTCCGTCATCCGAGCCTTTGTTGATGGTCAGGTAGTTGTTGACCCTTCTGGTGGAATTATTGATGACTTTGGCCGCTATCATTTCATACACATGATTGACTGAGTCTATTGACACAGAGTCAATCCTGATTGGGTCTATTCCTTTAGGGGTTTGATTCAGCAGGATTTCGTGCAATTGACGGTTTTCCTCGGCCAGTTGGGCGTTTACCTTACCCAGAGAGAAGTAATCCGATATGTTGGATGAAATGTTCAGCACATTGGCAGCCAGCCGGTTGGACGAGTTGAAAAACTTCGCCCCCAGATAACTTCTGTCGTTTAAGACCAGCCAAAAACTTATTACCTCTAAAAACAGAAAGGTTAGAAAAGCCCTATTTCGGTAGAGAAATTGGAATAATGAATACATTCAATGGTTAGGTCATCAAAACCGCTTTGTATGCATTAAGATTTTTCAAGGCAAGGCCGGTTCCTCTCACAACAGCTCTTAATGGATCATCTGCAATGTGAATAGGAAGTTTGGTTTTCATGGCCAGGCGCTTGTCGAGACCTCTCAGCAAAGCACCGCCACCCGTCAGGTGAATACCATTGTCGTAAATGTCAGCAGAAAGCTCCGGCGGAGAAATCTCCAATGCTTTAAGCACTGCTTCTTCAATTTTGGATACGGACTTGTCGATGGCGAAAGCGATTTCAGAGTAAGAGATCTTGATCACTTTTGGAATGCCCGTCATGAGGTCACGGCCTCTGATTTCAAAGTCTTCCGGTCCTTCGTCAAGCTCTGTCAATGCAGAACCGACTTCTATCTTTACTCTTTCTGCCGTACGCTCACCAATCAGCAGGTTGTGCTGACGGCGCATGTAGTCGAGGATGTCTTTGTTGAAGGTGTCGCCGGCAACCCGGATCGACTGGTCGCACACAATGCCCGAAAGTGCTATAACGGCAATCTCGGTGGTACCACCCCCGATATCAACAATCATTGAACCAACAGGCCGTTCAATATCAATGCCGATACCGATGGCCGCAGCTATTGGCTCAGGGATCATGTACACCTCTTTGGCGCCTGCGTGCTCGGCGGAGTCACGCACAGCTCTTTTTTCAACTTCAGTAATGCCCGAAGGAATACAGATGACCATCCTGTGGGAGCTTGGGAAAAACGACTTGCCGCCCTGATGGATCATTTTGATCATGCCCCTGATCATGTGCTCAGCAGCATGGAAGTCGGCGATCACACCGTCTTTTAGCGGACGGATAGTCTTGATGTTTTCGTGAGTTTTTTCATGCATTTGCATGGCTTCACGACCTATCGCTAATACCTTGTTGGTGTTTTTGTCAATGGCAATAATCGAGGGCTCGTCAACTACAATTTTGTCCTTATGAATAATAAGGGTGTTGGCCGTGCCCAAGTCTATGGCTATATCGCTGGAGAAAAAATCTAAGAATCCCATTGTTTATTTTAATTCGCTCAATTACGCTGAAAACGTGTCGAAAATACAAATTTGAGACTAATAATCTCGTTGTGTTTTAATATTAATCAATGTTTGAAATGGCGATACCCGGTAAACACCATAGACAGACCATGTTGGTCGCAATAATCGATCGACGCCTGGTCTTTGATAGAACCACCTGGCTGAATAACCGACACAATGCCTGCCTTGTCCGCAATCTCTACACAGTCGGGAAAAGGAAAAAAAGCATCAGACGCCATAACTGCACCCTTTAGGTCAAAGCCAAAACTTTTGGCCTTTTCAATGGCCTGATTAAGTGAGTCAACTCTGGATGTTTGTCCAACACCACTCGCCAATAGTTGGTTGCCTTTGGCGAGCACAATAGTATTGGATTTGGTGTGCTTGGCAAGCTTGCTGGCAAACAGCAACGCATCTATTTGCTCACCGGTGGGCTCGGCCTTTGTCACCACCTTAAGATCCTTTTTGCCATCGGTATGCAGGTCACGATCCTGCACAAGCACGCCATTCAAAATGGTTTTCGCCTGCTTGGTTGTGTCGATGCCAGCCTTTTGCTTCATGATGATTCTGTTCTTCTTTGATTTAAGCAGCTCTAATGCAGCCTCATCAAAGGCGGGAGCAATCAGCACCTCAAAAAACAGCTTGTTTAGTTCCTCTGCCGTTTCCAGGTCAATTTTTTTATTGGTTGCCAGCACGCCGCCAAAGGCAGAAACAGTGTCGGCTTCAAATGCTTTCAGATAGGCCTCTTTCACAGTCGAAGCGACAGCCACGCCACAAGCATTGGTATGCTTGATGATAATAAAGGCCGTCTCTTTCGGGAATTCTTCCACAAGGGAAACAGCTGCATCAATGTCCACGAGGTTGTTGTATGAAAGCTCTTTGCCGTTGAGCTGATCAAACATTTTGGCCATGTCGCCATAGAAAACGCCCTTTTGGTGAGGGTTTTCGCCATATCTCAGGGTAGTGGCTTCGTCTTCCGCTATACGCAACGATGGAATTTCGTCGTCCTGATTGAAGTAGTTGAATATGGCCGTATCATAACCCGAGCTTATTCTGAAGGCATGGGCCGCAAATTTCTTTCTGTCAGCTTCGGAGGTCTCACCCTTCTTCTCTTCAAGCAGGGCGCTTAAGTTTGGATAGAGGTCTCTCGAAGCCACTATGGTAACGTCGTGGAAGTTTTTGGCCGCCGCCCTGATGAGCGAAATGCCTCCAATATCAATTTTTTCTATGATTTCCTCTGAGGTTCCGCCTGCTGCCACTGTTTCTTCAAATGGATACAGGTCAACAATGACCAAATCGATGGATGGAATTTCAAATTTCCCGGCCTCTTCAATATCAGAATAGTTGCCTCGGCGGTAGAGAATGCCGCCAAATATTTTTGGATGGAGCGTTTTTACCCTGCCCCCGAAGATAGAGGGGTAGGCTGTGAGCGACTCAACTGGTGTAACTTTTATGCCGAGCTTTTCAATGAATGATTGGGTGCCTCCGGTGGAGTATAACTTTACACCCAGCGAGTGAAGTTGACGGATAATTGGCTCAAGGCCATCCTTGTAATAAACTGATATTAAAGCAGAAGTGATTTTTTTTTGACTCATTTACGGCTAGGAAAATTAAGGTGCAAAGCTAATAAAATTTGCCTGCGTGAGGCATTGTTGGCTTGAAAAAAACCCTGTGTTTTTTACTGAACCACCTGATCGTGTATTACTTGAGGAAAATAGGCGTATTCAAGCTGATGAATTTTGGCAGCCAGGCTTTGCGGCGTTTCGTCCTTTTCTATGTCGCATGATGCCTGGAAAAGGATTTTGCCTTCATCATATTTTTCATTCACCAAATGGATAGTAATGCCGCTGTCCTTTTCACCTGCCTGAATTACGGCCTGGTGAACTCTGTCGCCATACATGCCTTTGCCACCAAACTTGGGCAGCAGTGCCGGGTGTATGTTGATGATTTTGTCAGGGAAAGCTTTGATGAGATTGCCAGGAATAAGCCAAAGGAATCCGGCTAGAACCACCCAGTCAACGCTGTGAGCTTTCAGTACTTCCAGCACATTGTTGTTTTCGTAAAAGTCAGGTCTCGAAAAAACATGAGAAGGAATTCCCAGTTTTTTGGCTCGTTGAAGTACTCCCGCATCCTTTTTGTTTGAAAGGATGAGCTTAACAGCTACGTCGCTGTTGCCTTTGAAGTGGTTGACAATGTTTTCTGCGTTTGTTCCACTTCCGGAGGCAAATATGGCCAGGTTCTTTTTCATAATTTTTAATTCGCTGCAAAGAAAGCCATACTGATGATACCACTCAGTATAAACAGCTTACAAAAGGTACTCAGGTTGGCAAATTTGTCTTTGGTATCGGCTCGTAAGAAATATAGGATAAAGAGAGCGGCCGGAATAATCATCACCATGAAGTAGGTATTGAGCACTTCGTTTTCTGCCTTGAAAACGAAGTAGAATATACTTGCAACGAAGACGATAAGGAGGAGGAAAACGAATTGCTTTGTTTTGCGAATGCCCCACACAATGGGAAGCGTCTTGCAGCCGAATGTTTCGTCACCTTTCAGGTCTTCCATGTCTTTGATGATTTCTCTTACCAGCGTAATGCCAAAGGCAAAGTAAGCATAGGTGAAAATCAGCCAGTTTTTTTCTCCAAAGAGAACCGCTACTACGAGAACCGACACGCCCGTAAGCAGGGCAATGCTAAAGTTGCCAACAAAGGGAAGTCGCTTGAGCTGGTTAGAATAGAGCCACAATGTGAACGCAGAGAAACAGTGGATGAGCCCGATCCAGGGAGAAAGAAAAAAGCCGATGAGTATGCCTGCCAGGTTAAGCCCCAGCTGCCAGATCATGGCAATTCTGCGCTTTAGAATTCTGCCTACGATCACCCGCTCGGGCTTGTTGATGTAATCGATTTTTACGTCGTAGTAGTCGTTGATGATGTAGCCAGCCGCCGCAAGCATGAGTGTGGAGCTGGTGAGCCAAAACAGGCCTGGGTGGGTGAAAATGGCCCATAAACCGTGTGTGGAGGTCGTAAGAAAGAGGGCCGTCATGTATTGAGTGAGGGCAATAATAAGCAGGTTAGGAAACCTTGTCAGCCTGAAAAGACCGGTGAATGAGAAATTCCTGGGCCGGGACGACTTTGCCATTTTCTCCAATTAAGGTTCAAAGAAAGTGCAGAACCGCTGGATTTCAAACTACACGTCCGACTCATATTTGCTGTCGATGATTTCCTGAGAAATCATGCGGTACATTCTTTGCAGCGATTCGTTATCGGCTAGAAGTAAGGTCTGAGCATCGATAGTGGTAAAATCTTCTCTTGCCGCCGGGCCGGTTTGAGCATTTTCAGGCCCGATTTCAAAAGCTTTGCGAATGGTTTCTACTACAAGAGGTTTCAGTATATCCAGAGAAATGTCGTCTTTTTCCAGCACCCGCTCGGCCGACCTCAGCATAAAGTTGGTAAAGTTGCTGGCAAACACTGCTGCTACATGCAGGTTCTTCCTTTCTTCCTCCTCCATGAACACCGGCTCTGCCCCTATGGACGCCACCACACGATTCAGAATTTCCAGGGTGTAGTCGTTCGAGCCTTCAATAATCACCGGAAGCTGCGAAAAGCTGATGGCTGCACCATGGCTAAAGCTCTGAAGCGGCCACAACACGCCGAAGTTTTCAGCGGCAGTCACTTCCAGTATGCTCATGGGAGTGGCTCCGGACGTGTGGACTATGATGGCCTCGTCGGGCAGCACAATTTCTGTGGCCACCTGTTCTATGGCTTCGTCGGGCACGGCAATAATGAAGAAATTGCAGTCGCTGTCAGAGAAATCGAGGCTATTGACCAGCTGACTTGAATAGAGGTTGTAGGCCAGCTTCTCCGCTGATTTCTGAGAAGGGTTGAAAATTTCGGCAATCCGGTGACCGCCTTTTTCCAGGGCCATTGCCAGTTGCGTGCCCAGCCTGCCCGAACCGATAAGAGCTACTCTGAAGGAAAACCGTTCTGCCATTAACTGTCCGCTATTTTGTGTATTGCGGCAGCTAATTTATCTAATTCACTGGTAAGTGTATACACGTGTGGCGTTACTCTTACTCCTTTGATGTTTTCCCACACAATACCCACCACGTGGATTTTGTAGTCATTGAACAACCGGGTAGCGATTTCCCCAGGCTCCTTGCCCTCAATGGCGAAGTTTCCAAGGGCGCAGCTAAAGTCGGGTTTGAGAGAAATGTTGAGTTTGACTTTCGGGTGGTCTTTTACCTTTTCGCACCAATAATTTTTGAGGTGCCGCAACCTTTCTTCTTTTCTTTTTGGGCCTATGGCATTGTGAAAATCGATGGCCTGACCAATGGCCTGCTCTGGAGCAAAGGAGCGGGTGCCAAGGGACTCGAACTTGCTAATATTATCACCCCTGGGGTTATCGTTAGTGAAAATAGGCCAGATTTCAGTGATGCGCTCTTTTCTCAGGTAAAGCATGCCGGTGCCAAATGGAGCACAAAGCCATTTGTGGAGGCTGGTGCCGTAGGCATCGCAGCCAAAATCGGGTACTTTGAAGTCCATATGGGCAAATGTGTGCGCACCGTCCACTAGTGAGAAGATGTTTCTTTTTTTCGCTTCTTCACAAAGCCTCTTCACAGGCATGATCTGCCCGTTCCAGTTGATCATGTGAGTGATGTGAAAGACTTTGGTTTTAGGGGTCACAGCATCTGTGAAAGCCTTTACTACGTAGTCAGCATTTTCCGTGGGCATGTCCAGGTTGAGCCAGACTAGCTTGATACCGTCCCTCATTTCCCGCTGCTTCCAGGCATTGATCATGTTGGGATAGTCCTGCCTGGTAAGAATCACCTCATCGCCTTTTTTCAGATCCATGCCGTAGATGACCGTATCCAGGGCTTCGGTGGCATTCCGGTTGATGGCTATTTCGTCAGGGCTACACCCTGCTAAATTTGCCAGTTTTTCACGTAGAGGCTCACGACCCTGGTCAAGGATTCCCCACATATAGTAAGACGGCGCTTCGTTGCTGAGGTGATAATAGCGGTCGTTGGCTTCCTGCACCACTTTGGGCTGGGGGCTTACACCACCATTGTTGAGATTGATGATGGAGGGGGATACGGTGTATGCCTGGCGTACTGCTGCCCAGGAAAGCTCGTCTTCTGCTGCCGTAATAGGGTCAAGGGATTGCAGCGACTTCAAGCCATCTGCCACCTCGAAAGAGGCAGCTTTTGCCGCCATACCTGACAAAGACAAAGCACCGGCAGCGGCACTCATTTGCCTGAAAAATGATCTTCTGGATGCCTTCATAGGTCGATTGATTGTTCACCTATGAAGGTAGTAAAATTGACTTGATTGTTAAACGACTTTACTTGAGTGGCTTATTCCTCCTGACCCTTGTCTCTCATTTTGATAAACTCGACGTAGCGCCTGCGAATGGCCATGGCAAAACCAAGTACCATAATTAGGGTGCCTGTCCAAAGGACGTTGATATAAGGCTTAACAACAGCCTCCAGAATGACCCACTCTTTTTGTGTGGTGTTGATACCAAAAGTGAAGCTATTGCTTTCAGGATGGACGTTTAGGAAAGTGATTTTTGAAGCGACATCCTTCACCTCCTCAGGTATCAGACCGATCATTCTGTCTTTGATCAGGTAAATAGGCTCCACAATATAGTCTTCATCGGCTCCACTAATAACAATTCTCGCCTTGATTGCCACGTCTTCCAGCCCCAATGTCACTTGCGGAATTTCCGTTATTCTTTCAATGCCCTGCACCCTGGCAACGAAGTCGTTCACAAAGAAAGTTTCGCCGACCTTTACCGTCACTTCTTCCATTTCGCCCCATTCTGTCTCTGATTCAGGATCCGGAAAGGTTCTTACGTGGGTATATAAATCGGAGGTAAGAGTCCTTTTGATATCCGGAGAATAGACCTGCATCCCCATCGACTCGTTGATTTGGAACCTGGGGTATAGGGTAAATTTCTTGCCGTCGCTTTTCGAATATTCAATTTCGAAGAAACTGTTTTCAGGGTTGTCAAGAACCAGTGTATCTCCTTCGGAAAAATATTTCTTCCCATTCCATTCAATGTCTTTTCTGGCGACCACTTTGCGCTGATCTCCAAAGGCCTCAATAGCGCTGGTACTTACATAGCCAGGAAAGCCATCTATTTCTTTTCGGAGGCCTTTATAATTTAGAGAATAGTCCCCCATTTGCACGGTTTCATGCTGAAACAGCAGGAGATTCTTTGTGTTCATTTCCTCCGGAAAGTCCTTATTCCAAATCATTCCGGTGTTGTTGAGGGAAATGATCCTGGAGTAGCCAGAAGAAAAAAGGACACCCACCAGCATCATGGCGATGCCAATGTGTGCCACGGCTCCACCTGCCAGTTTGGGGCTCGTTTTCAGCAACGAAAAAAGAATTTTTCCATTAGCAACGATGGAATAGATGCCTGCGGTAAGCAAAAGAATGTAGGCTGGCTCGGTGACTTTAGCCACGACAATAATTATTCCGGAAGCCAGCAAAGAAATAACTGCGGGATAAAAGAGAGATTCTTTCAGCTTTTGTTTGTCTACTTTTTTCCACCAGAAAAACTGCCCTGTTCCTGAGAGCAGGGCCAGGATAACTGCCAGCCAGATTTGCCACTTGCTGTAGAAAGCGACCTGATCTGCCGGGGGTGCTACATTGGAGATGCCGCCAAACAGCTCAACAATGGCATTCCATACAGGGATGGAAGTAGGTATTATCACTTGAAAGGCCATCACACAAAGCGTGGCGGCACCCATGAAAATCCAAAACTCTCTGGAGTAGGTGGAAACTTCCTCTTCGGAGGTGGGGATCTTGCTCCAGGTTTTGGCCAAAAGCCAAACAGATAGCACTGTAAATGTTAGAAGATAGACAAGGAGCTGGCCGGAAAGCCCGAGATCAGTAAAGGAATGGACAGACGAGTCTCCAAGTATGCCGGAACGGGTAAGGAATGTAGCATAAAGTACTAAGATGAACGTAGCAATGGACAGCACCATGGATGCCTTCAGTGCGTTGTTACTTTTCTTGAAAGTGATCATGGTGTGGATGGCTGCCACCAGCACCAACCATGGCACGTAGATGGCGTTTTCCACGGGATCCCAGTTCCAGTAGCCTCCAAAATTTAGCGTTTCGTAAGCCCAGTAGGCGCCCATCAATATGCCAATGCCAAGTGTGACTGCCGAAAACAGTGCCCACGGCAGTGCCGGCCTGACCCATTCTTTGTATTTTCCTATCCAAAGCCCAGCCATGCAATACACAAATGGGATAATAGTGGTGGCAAACCCGAGGAACAAAGTTGGGGGGTGAATGACCATCCAGTAGTTCTGAAGCAGGGGGTTGAGGCCTGAGCCATCTTTGGGAACGAAGTCTGGGTTGAGCTGGAAAATCGGTGCATTCATTGCCTCACGCAGCAAAATGAACGGCGAGCTTCCAAACTTTACATTGAAAATAACGACCCCAAGGATCATTGACAGGAGGAAGGCTTGCACAGCAGCGAAAACGGCCATGATGGGTGCTTCCCAAAACTTGTTGGTATTGATCAGGATCGCTCCAAGAATGACATGCCAGAATGCCCACAGCAGGAAGGAGCCTTCCTGGCCGTTCCAAAATGTGGCAATCTGATAGTAGACCGGAAGCTCAGCAGAGGAGTGGCTCCAGGCATAGTGATACTCAAAATAGTGGCTGTTGATGATGTAAAAGAGAGATGCAACGATGCCAAATACGGAAGCGCCATGGATATAAAAGGCGATGCGTGCATAGCTAAGCCAGGAAGGCTTGGCAATTTCATCGGAACGCTGGGCTTTCCAATATGAAAATGCGCTGATGAGAACAGAAACAAACGCTGTGATCACTAAAAAGTGACCTAAATTACCAACAAAGGTATGTATCATCTACTTTTCGGGCTTATCTGACCTCTCCAACTTTTATTTCATTCTCCTGATATTTTGAAGGGCACTTCATCAGGATTTTGTCGGCAATGAATTTATTTTTCTTGTAAGAGCCCACCACCACTACCTGCTCCGACCTGAGAAAATCCATGGGCATGGGCTGGTTGTAAATCACTTCCTGTTCAAGATTGTTTTGATCAACCATGATGAAGGAGAAGGAGAGCATATCGGGGCTGGTTTGAATACCAACTGGCTGACCCTGCTCGTCTTTTTTTAGGGCTCCCACCACATGGATCATGTTTGCGTTGCCTTTTTCGGCTAGCTCCTGGGCTTCTCCAAAGCTCACATAGGTGCTTGCGTCACCTGCTGTGGAAACAATAACCATGACAGCCACAGCTATGATGATGATTCCGAATATGTGCGACTTTTTCATTGACTCTCTTTTTATATTTCAACTACCTAAACCTTATTTTCCTTGCAGAAATTCCTCCACCTTTTTCTCCAGGCCTGTCACTTTCATGTCCATCCTTACCACGTAGAAGGTAAATCCTCCCAAGAGGGCCACCATTACTGCTACTACCACATAGATTTTTCCCTCGGCCCGGAAGCCGTCTGCCATTTCAACAGATTGATTGGCATAATCGTTTTCATCTATTTTATGTTTTTCCTGTGCCAAGAGGCTGGTTGACAAAAACATGCCTATGGCAAGCATTGCGATGGAAAGTGTATGCTTCATTTTATTGCTCCGTAACATGTTGAACTAATCTCATTCTGATCCTGATGGTGGCGATCCAAAAACCTATAAGCGACCAGCCAATAACTGCGGTGTAAAACACCTTCCTCAGTTTACTATCCAGGTCATAGGCATTGAAACCGGGGTTGCCTCCGTTGCCGGGGTGCAGTGAGTCGGTAAGCCTTGGAAGGATAAACAAAAGAGGGATTAAAATGGCAAAGGCAAATATGTTATACACCGCACTTATCCTTGCCTTTGTGTTTTCGTCTTCGATGGATCCTCTCAAAATAAAATAGGCGAAATAGATCAGGATGCCGATGGCAGAAGCGTTTTGCTTGGGGTCGTTGCTCCAGGGCTCTCCCCAGGTAAAATTCGCCCAAATCATGCCAGTTACAATGCCCATCACCCCAAAGGCAACGCCAACGTTGGCAAACTCCAAACTATAGATATCGTTTTTGGGGCTGGGGTTAGAAAGGTTTTTGATGGCGTAAACTACCGAGGCCAGCAAAAGCAAGATCATGCCGAACCACATGGGTACGTGAAAGTGTAGCACCCTGATGGTTTCATTCAGAATCACCAGGCGGGGAACGTCAAAAAGAAGGCCTGCGCACACTACATACAGCATGAGCACAACTGCCAGGGTTTTCCACCACCATTTTCTTATCAATTTATCCATATCAGCTTTTCCAGAGAAAAGGAAACAACACATAGCCCAACGCAATTCCAATGCAATCTACGGCCGCCAGCGTAATTAGTTCGTCTGATGTGTCGCCCCAAGTTAGGTCATCAATAGCATTCTTTACAGCTTTAATTGACAGCAGGAGAATGGGTATGAGCAAGGGCAAACTCAAAATGGCCATTAGCACGGTATTGTTACCGGCTTTAGAAGCAATGGCTGACATCATCGTGAGCACCGATGAGATGCCTATGGAAGCAAGCGCTACCACCGAGGCAAACATCAGTGTGTTGATGACCGGATAGCCCAAAACCGTTCCGTACACTACAACGGCAATCACCGCCAGCACCACCATCAGCAAGCTGTTATAAACCATTTTTGCCATTATCAGGCTTATCGGGTGCACTGAAATATAGTAGTAAAGCTGTCTTCCGGGAGATTCCTGAAGAAAGCTTTTGGCAATGGCATTGATGGCGGAGAAAAGGATAATGATCCAGAAGAGGGCATTCCACAAATGGTCGGGAAGTCCGGCCTGATTTTTAACCCGCAGACTCAGGTAGATGATGAAAATGGTGCTGACAGTAAATAGCAGTAGGCCGTTGAAAGCATACTTTTGCCGCCATTCAAGGGTGACCTCTTTGAGGAACAGATATTTTACTTCAGACCACATAATTTTTGGTGGCGCAAAGTTACATCAGAAAAAAGTGTTTTGGTAGCAAAACGCAGTTAAAGAGCGCTTATTTGGAGCCTTTGCAGCCACAGTACAAAAGTTGAGGGAAGCAATCAAATTGCTTCCCTCAACGATCAATTCAGAAAATTTTTGGACAAAGGGAAGATATACTGAACTATCTACTCCATGAATCCATAAAGCTTCATTTCCCGCATTGTCCAGGTGACCTCAAAGTCGATTGGTTTGCCCCTGAATTCTCCGTGAACCACCGAGTCAGATTTAGTTAGCGTCATCCGCAGGAATTTGGTTTCTACCGGATCTATTCTAATAGCCATTGAAGCATTGTCACCCTTCGCATTCTCCAGCAATTTTGTCCACTGCTTGCCATCCATTGACACTTCCAGGTCATACTCTTTTGGATAGGTATGGATAGGAGGAGGTGATCCTGGCCGCCAGCCTCTGCTTATTGGAGGTGAGGTGAAATGGATTTCGGTAATGGTGGCAGGCTTAGGCAACTGCACCTGGTACCACATGCCAGCCTGCTGCGTAATGCCTGTTGTCCAGCCTTCGAAGTTAAAAGCGCCCTTTGCCGACGCTGTACTTCCCTTACGAGTGTTGGCAGTATGGCTGGCTGTCATTTTCCAGCCGTCTGTTGGTGTTAAAACTTTGGGAACTGAAGCCAACAACTCTGGATATGTGTACGACTTAGTTTGTCCTGTAGTGTTTGCCCGAACCCTGGCCACGTCTTCGGCAGTTACCAGCGACGATTCGTTTTCAAAATTGGCCCTGATAAACGAGGCTGCCGCAGCAATCCACTCGTCGTCATTGTTGCCCATTGGCGCCATCATGACGCCCGTGTATGAAGTACCTTCGATGTCTCCGGTCATTCCATGGAGCAGGGTCTTAATCACATAGTCCGGATGGCCTTTTATTCGTTTTGAAGCAGCTAAAGAGGGCGCCATTAATTTGCCCCGCCCACCCGGAGCACCAAGACCCAGCGTGCCATGGCAAGTAGAGCACAGGCTGTTGAAGATGTCGGCGCCTTTTTCAAGCAAGGCCTGCTCTTTTTCCGAATAGTTGGGGTTGCTCCGGCCAAAGAACGAATTGACAACCACAGGTTCCAGCACCTGCTGCCCAACCAGCTGCACACCGGCTGTTTGATCGGCGGCCATTACTGTCTTCACAGCTTTTTCCGTTCCCGGAATTTTGAGGAGGCGCCCGGTCATCATGGCACGCATTTTCACCATGGTGTCCTCATCGTTCATCATACGCACGTAGTCAGCCCCAAGCGACATGTCACCAGCCTTATAAAGCGTTTCACCCACCCACATGGCTTGAATGCGCATACGTGGATTGGAATCTTTCATCATTTCCCTGACAAGACCAGCATCGAGTGCGCCGATACCTTCAAGCACCCACAAAGCGTGAAAACGAGCCAAAAGATTGTTACTTGTCTTTGCCAACTTCACTAATTCAGGAGCTACCGACTTATCCTGCCGTTGAACCAGCACCTGCTGAGCCATGTCTCGCCACCAACCATTAGGGTGACTGAGGTATGCCAGAAGCTCCGACGATTTTTGGTCGTACATCTTTGGCTTTGTCTTATCTCTTTGAAAATCCTGATGGTTTAACCTCCATATTCTTCCAAGGCCCACCACTTTGTCGAGTTGGTACTGCTCAATTTTCGCTCTCAGGTAGGAGCCAACTGGTGTCCATTCTCCCTCCTGAATAATGCCGTGGTACATGTCGGTGATGTACATGGTGCCGTCAGGTGCTGTTGTCATGTCAACCGGACGGAAAAGAGGATCAGTGGAGCGAATGAACTCTGATTTTTGATCCTGAAAGACGTTGTGTAGCGTCGTCAGCCCTTCGTTAACTACCGGATTGATTTGCCTGACGATTCTTGCTACAGGTTCGCCGTAGAAGTATTGGCCGTAGAGCTCTTTTGGCAGGCGGTCGCCCCGGTACACATCGTTGCCAGCTGCACCCGTCACTCTGTTCAACGTGCCTTCGGGCATTCGCACCGCACCCATGCCTCCTTGCATATCGGCTATCTTTACGGGTGCTCCCCAGGGCACATCGAAGCCCTCTGCGTAGTTCACGTCTTTTACAATATAGTCGCCATAATGAATTGGGAATTGAAAGGACATAGGTAAACCGTTAGACCCGCCCTGAAACCAGAGCTTGCCGTCATCGTCGTGCGAAATTCCCCACTGGGCGTGGTTGGAGCCTGTAGCTTCCCTTATTACTCCATTCGGAGTCCACCTGACTCTAAAAGGGTTGACGGTGCTGTACAGCCAGTTGTCCATGCCCCAGTACAAAAAGGCTTGCTGATGCTCTACATTGCCGGGGCGGCCAAAATTATCTGTAAAAAACTCTTTTTTGTCTGCCTTGCCGTCATTGTCGGTGTCGGTGAACATGTACACATTGTCGGTGTTCGACTCCATGGTCAGCACACTGTTGGGGCCAAAGGCCAGAACAAATCTTGGGAAAACGAGGCTGTCGACAAATGTGCCACCCGTTTCATAAACGCCATCATTGTTTTTGTCTTCCCAGCGGGAAATGGCACTTACTGGCTCCAGCGTGCCTTCAGAGTCTGCTGTGAGCATGTAGGTGCGTAATTCCAGCACATACATTCTGCCGTTGCCGTCAAAAGTGATGGCACCCGGTTGCTGTATTTGCGGCTCTGTTAAAATTGGTTCAAGGCTGTAGCCCGGCTGAAGTAGGAACCTGGCCTTTTCTTCATTCACCGGCAATGGTATCACTGGTTTCTTGGGCTCTAGGTCTATCCCCTGCCAGTAGGCATTGGTGGTGTCAGCTCCTTCGGGAAGGCTGACCACAGGCAGGTTAACAGTGTCTTGAGGAGTGCTAAGCTGAGGAGTCTTATCAAACTTCTTGTCGGTGTCGGAACATGAAGTTGATGAAACAATGATAAAAAGGGCGCTCGCCACGGATAGCCATAGGCGGTATGTAGTTCTCATAGGGTAAAAATAAAATGTAGTATGTATTAGGTTGGAATTTAACCATTATCATGGCGCATTCCCATTGACTTAGTTTTCACTGGTTGGTTTTCTCACATAATGCCACTCCATTTTGATACAAATGGAGTTCCTGGTAAGACCGTTTGGTGCAATTATCAGTGGAAAACGTGTTGTACATTCCTTAAATTAGGGCTAATATGAACATGAGAATCACCCTAAATAAAAAAATATGAACAGGACGATAACCCGTATCTCTAAAAGAACGATTTTCTTGCTGGTGCTGGCCCTTTTGGCGGGCGCTCCGGCGATAATGGCCCAGGAAATTGGCATTCAGATGGGTAGCATGAGAGAACTCATGAAAGTAGATGTGGAAAAGACGTTGGCTCGGTTAAAAGAGCTAGGAGTCAAAGAGCTTGAAGGAGGCACTCCACGTGGAATTGACAAAGAGGCGTATAAAAAGCTACTCGAAAAATACGGGCTCAAAGTAGTAGCAGTTGGTAGCAACTTCGATGCACTGCAAAAACCAGATGAGCTTCAGGCAATCATCGATAATGCGAAGTTTTACAATGCCAAATTTGTGCTCTGCTACTGGATTCCCCATACTGAGGAAAAGATGACCCTTGAGGAGATGAAGAAAGGGGTGGAGGTGTTCAATGCGGCGGGAAAAACCCTGAAGGAAAACGGCCTTACTTTCGCCTATCATGCCCATGGTTATGAGTTCGTTGACTACGAAGGAGGCAATGGCACCTTGTACGAGTATTTTATGGACAATACCAACCCGGATTATGTCACCGTTCAAATGGATGTGTTCTGGATGCGCAACCCTGGACAAAATCCTGCTGCGTTGTTGAGAAAATACCCTACTCGCTTTACTTCACTGCATTTGAAGGACAGGAAGCCAGGCAGCAAAGACAACCTGCAAGGCCGCCAAGATCCTGAAACCAACGTAGTGCTCGGTCAGGGCGATGTTGGCATTGCCGAGGCGATGGAAGCTGCCATGGAAATTGGCATCAAACACTATTTCATCGAAGATGAATCTTCGAGAGCCCTTGAGCAGGTGCCGCAAAGTCTTGACTACCTGGCATCGCTAAAGACGAAGAAAGGCAAGAAAAAGAAGTAGGCAGCCATGAGAAGAGCCTTGTTTTCACTGACACTTTTGTGTCTGTTCAATGTTGCCAAAAAAATGAAATTTGGTGTTTTTGAGATAGACTTCTAACAGCACTATTTTGGAAGCCCCGGAGGCTTAGCCTCCGGGTTTTAAGCTTTAAAATCATGGACATTGAATTTGATCATTCATATCTTTCACTACCAGAGTTGCACGTGCTAGGAATTCGGTCTACTGTCTGGTTGGAGCAGGCCCTGGAAGACAGCTATTCGAAGGTTTTTGAAATAACCGGACCAAATGATCCCAATCCCATCTTTTTTAAAGTCGGTTTTTGTGATGACACCCTCCCTGTTTTGTATGTATTTGAGTTTGCTGACTGGGTCATATCAAGACAAGCTCGCAAGGCCACAAAGGAGGAAATCAGACAATTTTGGTGCGGTTGATCCATTTTTTACTCATATTTGTTATAGTTTGAAGTAATTTCACTGGCATGTCACAGACCAAATCCGAACCCCTTTCTTCGCCTTTTCCAATGAGCGAGCAAGAACTTGCCAAGCGGATGGAGCATGCTAAACCCCTCTCCGATAAGCAATTTATTGAGCGGATTAAACAAATCCGATCTGAAAAGAAGAAGGGTTGACACGTCATATTTACTTCTCATTGATTTCCATCCATTCACTGATTCCCTCGTATTCCGCCCATTCACGGACCAAAGTTAGCTTCTCATGATACACTTCTTTGCGTATCCACCAGTAGAGTGAAAAGCAGTCGGGTCCAAACTCCCAGTAGTCATAGATAAAGTTTCCCTTGCCTAGCAATGACTCAATTTTGCTGGTCAACCCGGGCATAAATTCATCCTCTTCTAATATCTCATACCCCAACTCAATAAGCTCATCGGGCGTCATATCCTTTCGGTAGCTAAGAAATACGTTACCGGTGTAGAAATGTGATTTTACCTGATTATGGAAGCAAAAGCTCTGATAAATATGTGTGGCGGACAGGTCATTATTCATAATCTCATGCTCTGCTGGCTTATGGTGTCATGAGCCTTGCTCAATCACTTTTTACGGCTGCTATTAGTAGGAATCATACATGTAGAATTCCGAAAATGTTCATTTTTTGCGGGCACTCATGTTCAATTTATCAAAATAACGCATCAATTGAATAGCTAAATGATGACGTTTCTCTGTGTGCAGATTACTATAACAAATGCCACACCCGCTTTTTGGTGCAATAAACAACCTCCAGCTTGTAGCTGGCTTAATGTTCATCGACATCACTGTATAACCCCCCTCGCCGTCGTAGCAAGCCTGGAAAAGAGGTCGAGAACAAAGAAAGGGCCATCTCAGCCCTTCTTTGTTTATTACTTATTCAAAACCTATTCACTCCTCAACGACCTGGCAGGGTTCATAGAAGCGGCTTTTACCGATTGGAAGCTAACAGTCACCAATGCGATAGCAGCCGCCATCAGACCAGCAAAAGCAAATATCCACCACTGCATGTCGACCTGATAGGCAAAGCTTTCCAACCAGCGACTCATCACATACCAGCCAAGTGGTGTAGCGATAAGTATTGAAACCAGCACCAGCTTCATAAAATCAGCAGACAGGAGAGAAATGATTTGGCTGAAGGAGGCACCAAGCACTCGTCGAATACCAATCTCTTTGATTCTCCGTTCAGCTGTCCATGCTGCCAGGCCAAACAACCCGAGGCAGGCTATAAATATTGCGAGGATAGCAAAAACGCCGAACACTTTGCCAAACCGAAGGTCGGCCTGATATTGTCTGTTAAATGAATCGTCCAGGAAACTATACAGGAAAGGCCGGTGAGGGGCAAGGGTAGTCCATTTTTCTTCCAGTTCCTTCACTGTTGCCGGCAAGTTCTCAGGCTTCAGTTTTAGCGTGAGGAAGCTCGTGCTGTATTTTGGCTCCAACCGGAGGGTCAGCGGCTCTATCCTGTTGTGTAGCGAGATATAGTTGAAGTCTTTCACCACGCCAATTATTCTCCCCTCTCTTCCCCATTGCTCAAACTTTTTTCCAATGGCCTCTTCCGGATCCGGGTAGCCCCACAGACGGGCTGCAGCTTCGTTGATCACCAGCGACCTGGCCGTATCGGCGGGAAAGTCTCTCGAGTAGCTCCGGCCTGCTACTAGCTCTATACCAAAGTGCTCAATGAAATCATAATCGATTTCGTAGATATCGGGTGCCTGATGCTCCATTTCGCCCGTGGAGCTTTCGACATTTGTGCCAGCTTTGGGAAAATAACCCCCTGGGACTGTTCGGGAAGCGGCTGCCGACAACACAGCCGGGTGCTGCTCAAACTCATTTTTGATCATGTCAATTTGTTCTTCCACTTTTCCGTCGTATCCGTAGTTAATCACCAGCATTTGATCTTGTTCAAAACCCAGGTCAACTGTTCTCAGGTGGTTGAGTTGAGAAAAAACAATGCCCGTGCCGGCAATCAGGGCGATGGATAACGTGAATTGAAAGACAACAAGCCCTTTTCTGATCATTGCACCCTGAAACGACGCTTTGAAGATGCCCTTCAATACCTGAGAAGGGTGAAAGCTTGAAAGCACCAGGGCAGGATAAACTCCAGCAAAAAGCCCGGATACTATGGTGATGGCAAACAAAGACAGCAAAATTTGCGGGGCCAGCACAGCCTCGTAGCTTATTTGCTTGCCAGTAAGCTCCCGAAAAGAAGGCAACAACAGCATGGTGATCAAAAGCGCTAGAAAACCCGCCATAACAGAAAGCAATACCGCTTCGGTGAGAAACTGTGTTCTCAGCACCGTTTGCCGTGCACCAGCCACCTTGCGCACACCCACTTCCTTGGCTCGTGTCAGCGACCGGGCAGTGCTAAGGTTCATAAAATTAATACAGGCGATAAAAAGAATAAAAACGGCGATGGCAGAAAAGATGTAAAGATTAGAGAGGTTGCCTGTCACTCCTGGCTGCCGCTTGGCGTCAGAGTGGAGATATGCATCGGTGAGTGGTTCGAGCATGACATGATAGCGGAAATCTGGCACATGTCGCCTGGAAAAGCCTTCCATTTTTGCCTGCAATCGGCTGATTTCATATCCTCGAGGCACTAAAAAATAGGTATAGAAGTCGACATAGCCCCACTGAGGGAATACCCCCGGCCGGGACTTCTTAAACTGACTCATCGGTAGCAGCACATCGAAGGTGAAATGCGAGTTGGCAGGAATGTCTTTTAGCACTCCTGTCACCATATAGCTACCAGTGTCGTTGATTCTGCCAGCTGCAGCGTCAACAGTAAGTGTTTCCCCAATAGCGTTTTCATCTCCAAAGTACTTTCTAGCGGTGGACTCAGTAATGACAATACTGTTGGGGCTTTCAAGGGCTTTTTCAGGGCTGCCAGTCGCAAACTCCCAACCGAAAACGTCGAAAACAGTGGAGTCGACCAGAAAGATATTTTCTTCGTTGAACACCTTGTCGCCCCGCCTTATCAGCGTGTTGATACGCCCGGAAAAACGCACAACCTTTTCTACCTCGGGAAAATCGGCCTGCAATGCCGGGCCAACAGGGGCATTTCCCCATACCTGATAATCCTTCGGATCCTTTGAGAATTGGGTGGTGTCTTTCGAGTTGTCGTAGTAATGCAACACCCGATAGATTTGGTTAGCTTTGCTGTGATAGAGATCGTACGACAGTTCGTCCATCACATAAAGAGCAATAAGTGTGCAACAGGCAAAGCCAATGGCCAATCCCGACACGTTGGTAAAGCTGAAGAGCTTGTTTTTTAACAATACCCTCCAGGCCACGAGTAAATGATACTTGAGCATGATTTGATAGTTTAGTCCTTTTGTGAAATTGTTGCGCATTAAGATGCCCGGCCGGAAAAAACGAATAGCATTCCAAACCAGTCTTCTCTTAGCTTTACTGTTGTTGTGTTTGAGTAAGTCTTTGTTGTAACGGTAAATAAGATCTCCTTCTATCTCTTCAAGGAGATGCTCCGGGCAGATCAGTTGAAGAAATCTGCCGACCCAGCGAGGGATTACCTGATCCTCTCCTTTCACTCTGCTGCTATTTTGAGTTCGGGTACCATGTTCCAAAGCCTCAGCCTGCTGTCCTTGATGTTCTTCAGCATAGCCATGCCGGCGCTGGTGATGGTGAAAATTCTCTTTTTGCGGCCGCCTCGCATGTTGGTGCCACCGCCAAGCTCCGATTTAATAAAGCCTTTGTCCTCCAGCCTGTAAAGTGTGACATGCACTGCACTCAGGTTGACTTCCCGGCTTAGCTTCGATTCTATCTCTTCTGTGATAGCCGCTCCGTAAGCATCGTCTTTCAAAGCAGCAACGAGTGTGAGAATCAGCTCCTCGAACTCGCCTATGTATTCTTTGCTCATATACTTACAAAAGTATATGCTTATATTTTGTAAAGCAAATTGGCAAAACAAAAAACCCACCTGATAGCAAGGAACTACAGGCTTTTCACGGCCTAAAAAAGCGTAGGTTAAAAGAATCATGGAAATTTTAAAGCAACAAGCTCTCAAAAACTGAATGGCAACCAAGAAAGCCGAGCGGCCGTCTGTTAGAGCATTAGGGTGTATACGAAGGGATTATTTCTTTATACGCTTTTTTTATTTTGACGATATCTCCAGTTTGTGCAACTTTTTCAAGCATCGAAACCATGGATTCGATGCCATTAGGGTGAACATTTTTCTTAGCCGAAAATATTTTTCCATGCACTGTAGCTTCAAGTGTTTCCTGCGATGTAAGCAATTCCTCAAACATCTTTTCCCCGGGTCTAACTCCTGAAAATACAATTTTTATATCTTGATCAGGAATTAAGCCAGAAAGTGATATCAAGTCTCTCGCCATATCCAAAATTTTCACTGGCTTGCCCATGTCCAAAATAAATAGTGATCCATTCTTATTCATTGCGCCCGCCTGCAAAACTAGCTGGCTGGCTTCGGGTATAGTCATAAAGTATCTTACCATTTCGGGGTGAGTGATAGTAATAGGCCCTCCGTTTTTTATTTGCTCCTTAAAAATCGGGATCACACTTCCCCTGCTTCCAAGCACATTTCCAAACCTGACAGATACAAAATATTGCTCCTTTTCGGCCTTTGAAGACGCCAGTGAAACAAGATGCTCACTCACCCTTTTTGACGCTCCCATAACTGAGGTTGGATTTACAGCCTTATCTGTCGAAATATTGACAAAGTGTTTAACATTATATTTGAGTGCAAGTTCCGTCAGATTCTTGGTTCCGATAACGTTGTTGAAGACAGATTGAGCCGGGTTGTCTTCCATAAATGGGACATGTTTATGAGCCGCTGCGTGAAAAATCACCTCTGGCTTATATTGTTCAAACAACTTTTCCAGTGTATCCCTGTCTCGCACATCGGCAATTCTAATGTCAAATTTTTGAAATCCGGTTTTATCCCTCAACTCAATACTTATCAGATGCAAGCTACTTTCACCTCTTCCAACCATTATGATGGTTTCAGGGTCAAACCTTGTTAGCTGGCGAACAATCTCAGAGCCGATAGATCCACCAGCGCCTGTAACCATGACTCGCTTTCGCTTTAGGTAGGCAGATATTTGGGTGGTATCAAGCTGCACAGGCTCTCTTCTCAACAAATCCTCTAGTTCGACATTCCTGAGAAAGTTAATATTTACTTTTCCACTTATGAGGTCATTTAATCTGGGGATCGTTCTGTGTGGTATGTTTGCCAATTGAGCATACTCAACAATTTTTCGTATTGTATCTCCGGCAGCATTAGGCATGGCTATAATGAGTTCATCAATACCCTCCTCGTCGATAATATCGGCCATATCTTCCATTTTGCCCAATACGGGTACACCAAGAAACCTTTGCCTGTGTTTAGTGCTATCGTCGTCCAAAAACGCAACGGGAAGAAAACCCTCCTTTGGGTTACGAAGCATTTCTCTTGCCACCATAGTCCCCACTTCTCCTGCCCCTGCAATCAGCACCCTCTTTCTTCTTGGAAGATTCCTGATATAAAAAAAATTCTTAAAATAGTAGCGAAAAAGTACCCTAACCCCGCCGAGGACTAGGAGCATTAAGGCCCCCTCGATAAACGGAACCGAGTATGGGATTACGACCTTAGGCCGTAAAATAAATGTCAGAACGACAGAAAAAACAACGACCGTAACATCGGCCTTTATAAGTGAATAGAAATCAGAAAGTCCTACATTTTGCCATGACTGCCTGTGAAGTTTAAAATGCCAAATTGTAAAACACTTCACGACTATAAGGCAACAAGTTGCCACCACTATACCTTCTATGTAGTCCAACAATCTAAACTCAACCCTAAGCAAAAAGCCAAAAAAGGTCAAAGATCCCCATATCAAGGCATCAATGAGAAATTTAATCCTCGACTTGTTTAGAATAATAAAGCTTCTGTTGTCATTTAACCCTGATTTTTCTATACGTTCCTCCACTATAAATTCTTAATTAAGCGTACATATTTTGAAACCAATCCATCATATAGTCGGGCAAAAGTTGTGCAAATTAGATAATGAAAACCACAAAGGGCAAAATTTTTGAAGACTGAATATGATCAACCGTTAGTGTTAGTCTTTTCATGGAAGATTGTCTTGGCAATCATGATAGACTTAAAATAGTTCTCCTTTTAAGAAGCAGATATAAACATACCGCCAAGAAAATAATTCCTGCTATTACCAGTAGACTATACTCCCTTTCTGCAGGGAAGAAAAAAACTAGCAAAACGTTAGTGATTAGTTGAGTGCCAGCGTAAATCAGTGCAACTCGAATGTGAGGAATTCCTTTTTCGTTTGCCAAATATTGGTATAGGTGGGTTCTGTGAGGTTTAAAAATATTTTCACCTCTAAGTAAGCGCTCGCAAACGGTAACACCTGCATCAATGCCGTACACAAGAAAGAATAATATATAATACCAGTTATTGGTTGCCATAACAAAGCTCAACAATAGAAAAGTGAGTATAAACGCCATGCTAACACTTCCTATATCGCCGGCAAAGGTTGAGGCCGTTTTCCTTACATTAAAATAAGAAAATACTAGGCCCGAAATTATAACAAACTCAATAAAATCAGGTTCGATAATTAGATACGTAGAGTTCAAAAAATAAAAAGTAGACAATGAGACCAAAGAATAGAGAGCAGTAATTCCGTTGATCCCGTCCATAAAATTAAACGAATTAATCCATCCGACACAAACAATGAGTGCTAAAGCGCCTACCAAGATATTGGACTCGAAATAGGGAATCTGATAGAGAAGCAGAAAAGCTGCCAAAATTTGAAAAACTAACCTTTTGGCTGCAGATATCGAATGTATATCGTCAATAAAACTCACAACTGAAATTAATACCAAACCTGAAGTAAATAATAGGTAGACGTTATTCTCCCAAAAAAACCAAACGATTATAGATAGTGGGAAAACAATGCCCCCTCCTCTTATTGTTAGTTGGCCGTGCGAACTCCTTAAATTTGGTGTGTCAAATATTTTAACCTTTACTGCTACTCTAAAATAAATCAGTAGCAGCAAAACCAGTAGAAATGCTAATGCAATATAATTCAATCTAAAAACTTTTTATCGTCCTAATTATTCCTTCACGAATGCTTATGGGTAACTTCTCTATTGAAAGTAGTTGCATTATTTTACTATTGTCAACCTGTTGATCACTCGTAAGTTTGAATAAAATATTTGAATTAAATTGAGATAGTTTCAAAAGGTCACCGAATTTCGCAAGCACCAAAATTAGTGATTTTGGGATATTCCAAATATTTGTATTTTTTTCCAAGACTAAATCGATCAACTTTACAACCTCAATAGTGCTTAATTCCCCGTCGTCAGCTATGTTATAGCGACCAGACGGAATATTCCCTTCTAGCAACTTTTGGACTACAAAGGAAAGGTTGTCGACGAACAAAAATGATCTCCTGTTTTCAAATGACCCTAAAGGAAAAGGAAAGCCCTTTCTTATATATTGAAAAAGCAAGTTTAGATTTCCTTTATTATTCGATCCATGTATCATGCAGGGTCTAAGGATATACACTTTTTTATCTTGAGGAAGATTCGAAAGTATATATTCTTCCGCAAGTCGTTTAGAAAGTGCATATCCACCATTAAATACACGTTCATGCCCATTAATTGTTAATTCATTGGCACTAACTCCCTCGGCTTTAATAGTGCTCGTAAAAATAAATACTTTCGCCTTTGATAAGGTAAAAGCGTCATATAAGGTGCGCGTCAATTCAACATTTACTGAATAATAGTCTTTTGAATTAAATAAAGAGTTATTGGTGTCGTGAGCCAAACCAGCCAGGTGAATTATTACATCTGTTCCATCGAGAGATTCACTGTTTAGATTTTCCCAGGAAAAATTATCATTTTCAGACCGTCCTAGAGTGCTAATTTTGACATCTTGCAACTGAACTTTCAAGTTCGAGCCAACAAATCCAGATGCACCAGAAATTAATACCTTAGTCATTATTGATACATTTCAACTGTTTTTTTAAAAATAATTCGTTCATCAAATCTGTTCTCCGCTAATAAATGTGATTCCTTTCCCATTTCCGGAAGAGTCCCTATATTCTGAATCATTAGCCTCATTGCGTTTACAAGATCTTCTACTTCGCAATTGTTAAGTAAAACCCCATTCAAATCATTATTTACGGCTTCCCGGCAACCAAATGAGTTTGTTGTAATTATTGGCCGACCGATTGCACACGCTTCAATTAAGACCTTCGGTATACCTTCACGGTATTTGGATGGCAATACAACAATGTGTGAACTGATAATTTCATTCATTAGTTGGTTGGTGTGTCCCAAAATCTTTAATCCAGAGATGTCTTTAAACTTAAGTAGGTCACTTTCCTCAACAGAGTCACTATTCTCCTTATCGATATCACCAAATACGACGAACTCAGCCTTAATATTTTCTGAAAGAATTGATTTTGCGGCTTCTAGAAATAATAATGTCCCCTTCGATTTCAACAATCTTGATGCAAATAGAAAGCGAGGTACTGGATTAGATGGTAACGCATGAAACTTATAAATATTTAAGTCGATTCCGCTCCCGTCAATACAAACAAATTTATCAGAACGTCCTTCCTTCCCCAGCAAAAGTTTTATTTCAGCGAGGTCGTCGTTATTTTGGAATTGTAAGACGATGTTTGAATCCTTCAAATCATGTTTCAAACTAAATCTCAAAATCCTCTTTGTAAAGTTATCTCCAGGATGCATAAATTGCATACCCAGACCTGTAAAAGTATTTATTACTTTTGGCACTTTGGTAATTCTGGCTGCTAGGCTGCTTATTGTAATTACCTTAAGCCCGAAGTTATGAACGATTGATGGTCGCTTGGTAATAAAGTGCCAAATGAGTTGAATGAACGAATAAATTTCCGAAAAGCCACCATTAATACCTCTTCCAAAGTTTATGTTGAAACACTCGAATCCTTGATTTCTTATTATTTCCATTTTACCTGTGTCATTGCATAACACGGCAACATTGTACCCCTCTTTACGCAAAAAGTTAGCAAGTGAAAGTCTATGAGAAAGAAAAAACCAATCTACATTAACCACCAAAAATATCGATTTGCGTTCTTTCATAAATCTATTTTAATGTCTTTGATCAAGCTATTTTCTGAAACCAAAGACTATACGATTTCATTGACAAAGGCTTCTATGGTATGTTTAGCCAAATAATTTAAATGGCTTTCCATTAGAGGTTTATCTAACGCATTCGTAATTGCCTCATTTAGTTTTTCAGCACTATCAGGATCACATTTGTAAATGTTAGGAATTTCATCGATTCCTCCCGCACATAAAGTTGAAACAACATTGCTATTTACTGACATCATTTCAAGCAGAATATTCGGGAACCCCTCTCTTATTGACGATACAACACACAATGAAGCCTGACAATAATATACATATGGGTTTAACACATACCCTGGAAATAAAACTCGATTTTCTAAACCCAAGTCTACGGCATACTTTTTCAATTCTTTTTCCAAAGGGCCTTCTCCAAGAATCACAAGTGAATATTTCTTGATATAGTTCTTAGAGAGTTTTGAGTACGCCTCTATTAAATTGAAAAACCCTTTTTCTTTAATTAATCGGCCAGAAGCGATAACAAATGGACCTAATTTCAACTCGCACTGATTCTTTTTTGTCATTATTCCATGGAGATCAAAAGGATTACTCAACACTTTTGTCTGTTTATGACCAAGGTACTTTAAGTTCGATTTGAAAGTATCTGACATCAGGTTCGTTTGAAAAATAATGCAGTCTACAAAAGGGTAGCCCAGCCAATAAAAAAATAGATATTTCAACCTTTTCAAAGAAATATTACTATACCTAAGAATCGGAGAAGACGGTTCCCGCACAATTAATCTCGTAGTTTTTAGGAGTCCACGCTTCTTTAGAGTGCCTAACAAAGAATTAAGAATAATATTTGAAGAAAACGAAAGCGTGTAATGCCGATTCCCAAGTCGTCGATAAATGGTCCAAACCACAGAAAGCAACCCGAAAAAATAATATGACTTACTGATCTTAACGATCGTGGCTTGGCTTGACAACTCATCCCACTGACCAGTAATATTACGATTAATGCGCCAAATTAAAATATCAACGGCAAACCCTCTTCTCAAAAGTTCCTGAGCAGTGTAGAAAACAACTCGTTCCGCCCCATTAAGTTGCTCTCCAGGCACAATCAAAAACGCTGACGGCTGATCTGAACCAATGGTTTTCATCTAGACAGAACCAAAAAAGAAATAAACTGTGAATTTAAAGTTAATGTCTGCCTAGTCAGTATTTCAAAAATCTACACGACAGCAAACTTTGACCCGTTATTTTCCAACCACTGTTTTAGAACTAGCAACTTCCATATTTCAGGGTACCGGTTTCTTTTGCCACTCATATGTTGATGAATCAGGATTTGAACCTTTTCCGGTATTATACCAGGGATTTTTTTCAAATCATCCAAAGCAAGATTATCCAATACATATTCCTTCAACTCTTTTTGGAACCATTGTCGCAATGGCACGCTAAATCCAGATTTTGGTCTATCAAACATTTTCCTCGGCACATATTTGTATAGAATATCCTTCAGAATCATCTTTTGGGTTCCTACATGGAACTTATATTTAACTGGAAGCGACCTGGCAGCTTCAATGACTCGATAGTCCAATAATGGGGCTCTTGTTTCTAGTGAGAATGCCATTGAAGATCGATCAACTTTGGTATTAATATCCCAATTCAAGTAGGACACTAAGTCAAAATCACCCATTCGCTGCAATAAATTACCACTTCCCTTCAACCACTTTACTTCTTCTATTCCCAAATCAAAACTTTGGACATCAATCCATTCCCTGTCAAATCCCGTTAGCGAATAAAGATATAAATCTTCAATAGAATCCTGAAATATACCCCCACCAATAATATTCGCCTTGTAATTTGGTATTTGCTGTAAAATACTTCCCAAAAACATTCTTGCTTTCGGTGGTAGTCTATAAAGTAAATTGGCCCTATTAATCCAATCATATCTTTTGTACCCTAAAAAACCCTCATCACCGCCGTCTCCAGACAAAGCAACCGTTACATGGTCTTTGGTTTTTTTCGCAAGAAGCATGGATGGCAAGGCGGAAGCATCGGCAAAAGGTTCATCAAAATAGTAAGAAAAGTTGTCAATCAAACCCAATGCCTCGTTTACAGAGCAATCTATCGTATGGTGGTCAGACCCTATATGTTGAGCAACAGTTCGAGCATATTGGCTTTCATCAAACTTACTTTCATTAAAACTAATAGAAAATGTCTTCAAATGATTACCTAAACTTTCCGCCGCAAGTGCCGAAACCAAAGAAGAATCAATCCCTCCCGACAAATAAATTCCAAGTGGAACGTCGGCGAACAATCTAATTTTCACTGCATCTTTTATGATGTTTTCAACCTCATCAACTGCCTCGCTGTACGACCCCTTAAAAGAATTAGCTACCACTGTGCTTATATCCCAATACCTATCAATCGCAAATTGTCGTTTTTGAAGATCATAAGTAAAATAGTGTCCTGGTCTCAATTTTTTTATTTCATTAAAAATTGAATCAGGATCAGGAATATTTCCCCAGGACAAAAAACGGGTAATACTTTTACTAGAAATTGACAGATGATCATTCCCCAATTGAATTGAAGAGAGCTGGCTGGCAAACTCAAATCCTTCATTTGATAAGTGATAATAGAACGGTTTTTTACCTAACCTATCCCTTGCTCCAAAAAGTAATTCTGTACGATGATCATAGATCACAAAAGCAAACATCCCATTCAACTTAGCAAGACATTGGTGGCCCCAGGCTAAATACGACACGCAAATTACTTCAGTATCTGAGGATGTTGTAAAAGTGAAGCCAAGCGTTTCTAACTCTTTTCGGACATCAAGAAAATTGTATATCTCGCCATTAAAAGCAATTGTAACCTTACCCTGGTAGCTAAATGGCTGATTTGAGCGTGTGTCTAAATCAACAATCGACAACCTGTTGTGCCCCAGTGCTAAATAGGCATCTTGTTCCCGAGAAAAAAATAAACTTTGGAAATCCGGCCCGCGAAAAGCAGTTCTATTAAGTTTGCTCCTTAATAAATCATCACTATATCTTACAGTGGTTCCATAGATGCCACACATTATTTCAAATAATTATACCTTTTCAAAAGCAACATTGTTAATATGTAGAATAGCTTTGCGTCTTTGACAGCCAAACTCTTTTTCCAAGATTCATCTGGGATTTTCACCATTCTAATTTCATTACTCATCCGTAATCTATTCCCTGTTATAGTGTGCCTTTTTATAAATGGAAGATTCTTTACTATGATTTCCTTAGATTCATGCAGTTCTATTTCAGCCCCACTCTCTATTCGTTTTAAAGAAAAAATTGGATCGGTAACTAAATCTTCATATCTAAGTAATATTCTATTTAGGCCAAAAGAAAATAATTCAGAAAAAACGTTTGCCAAACCCCAACCCAAAGCCACACGGATTGTAGGTTTTGGCTTTAATGCCTTTTGAACCCCTTTTTCCAAATTGGCTCTATGGCCCTTTTTAAGAGACCCTAATACTGCTCTTCCGTCTCTAACCAAATGTATGACGAACGGCCTAAAACCAAGCACTCTTAAAATTAGGAGTCGAAACGGTAATTTTGATGCATCAATTGCTATTGAGCCATCATTCAATTCTAAAAGTATATTATACAAATTGGATACTGTTTTCCTATAAGTATTAAAGGATTTAGAATCAATTGACTTATCAAAAAATAATCGAGTTACCCCGGAAAGCCTGCTGTACCGCTTTTCTAAAGCCAAGAAACTTTCTATAGTAATTTCAGAATTTAATTCCCATTTAGTCTTAAAGGCAGACCAATATTCACATTCGCTCGCACTTTTTCCACAAGAGCAATAATGATTTGATGTCCAAACAGCATCAGTTAAATATGCGACCTCGCCTAAGGCAGCAACTTTTTTGCTATTTCCTAAAAGTAGATCTAGAATTGTGGAGCCAGATCTTCCGTACCCAACAATAAAAATTAGCCTACTTTGCTTCAACATTTACGAAACTTCTAGATGTAAAATACTTGTTCATTACGAAAAACACCAAAACCATTGGAAGTACATTTATCTTTAAAAAAACAGCCAGCTCGGTTCTCACCAATACCACTATCGAAATCACAGACAAAATCTCTAAGTATGCCCCGTGCTTATTTGAATAACTCTCAACTTTTCTTTGAATATAGTAAATGAATAAAGCGGCTACAATTGGACCAAAGAACCAAAAGTTAAGGATAGATTCGATAATAAATGAAAATGCCAACCCTACCCGATTATCTGCATAATAGAGCTTTGAATACTGACCTAACGTTAAATAGTTTGGGAAATAATTCGTAAAAACATTCAAAAATTGAATAAATGTGTTGGTTACGTAACTAAAAACATACTCTCCATATATACTCCCGTTTCCAATAAAATCGTAAAGCAACGAATAGGATGCTATAGGATCTAGTCTTGATAGATATACCTGCCTGAAAGAAATATAGTCTATAAAATAACTCCAGCCTTGCCCATAAATTACGATAGCGTAAAAATACTTCCAGTAACCTAAAACAAAATAAAATATAACCCCAAGGGGTATCAGAAATATGAGCCGCAAGTTTATTCTTAGATTCATGAATAATGTTAAAAGGAATAACACCAGTGGCTGCCTGTTGAAAATAAATACGATAAAAATAAATGTTACAATGGTAAAAAAAATAGATAATCGTGTTCTTAACCCTTCGGTGCAATAAACATACACCCAAAAATATTCCCCTAGCAAAAATGTCCAAGTCAACAATGGACTGTTATTGTAGATATCATTTTTCTGAGATCTATTTAGGTCCAAATGAATTAAAGTGATATATATAAAGAAGAATGAAAATGCCAGCACAATTGTTGTAAGCAAATCTCTATTACGTAATGTAATTTTGATATCATTTTTAAATTTGCTTTCTCTTGACTTGTGAGTAAAAAAATAGGCAAGGAACAGCGTCAATAGAAGCAAAAAATACAATACCTGAGCAGCGAGGGATGTTGGTGTATCCAGCTCAACTAAGATTCCTATGTTTCCAAAGTCAAGCTCGGTGACCCCGAAAAGTAAGTTATCGAGAATTGGGGAGGCACCGTAGTAAAAAAAAACGAGATATGTCAAAAAGATGTGCGACTTAGAGCTGTAATATCTACTGATTGTCAATAGAAAAAGTAACTCAAGACAAACCAACACTTGGGAAATAATTAAGTACACTTTTGAATTGATTTAGTTGTTCGTTAGTTCCCTTCTGACACTTACATATGACAGCACAAGAACCATAAATTCGCTTATTGCTAAGGCGTAAAGAACACCCAAATGATCAAATATTGGTATAAGCATGTAGCATAGAATTACAAAAAAGACCATGCTAGATAAAATGTAAAACAACTGCGAACTATATATCCCTAATATTGTCTGCGCATTTCGAAGATATACTATAGGCATGGCTATCGCCCGAGCTAAAATAATTAAAACAAATATCGAGTTATTTTCGGAAAATTCTGGGTTATCAAAGCTCAATCGCGTAATAAATACACCAAATAGTACTACAATAAGTGTAACAGCCATCCCAATTAAAATGACGGAAATTATCATCTTATTTAGGAACCTCTTGAACTTGACGAGATCAACGACATGGAGATTCGACAATCGTCCTATTGATGATTTTGACATTGCTTGATTTAACGTATTTAGGGTGTTGCTAAACTGAAGAAAGCCAGTATATACTCCCAAAAGAGACCTATTTTGAATAGCAAATTCTATTATATATCGAGGGGCATTCGATTTAATGCCATTAATGAAAGCTGTGGCTCCAAGTTTTAGACCTTTTTGCAACACTTCTAAAACTTGGCTCCCTTCAAAATGAAGGAGTTTACTTTCACTCAGGAGAAACTTCTTTAGTTTCGGCAACTCGAATAGAATAAACCCAATTAAAAAATATGATGATATGCTAAAGAAGCTTATAGCTATGTTTTGGAAGAAAAAATAGCTTAAACCAAATATTATTATCGTCCCTACCGACAAATAAATAGTTGACATAGCCATTAAATCTAGCCGCTCAAATTTTTGATATATAGAAAAGCAAAACTCACGATAGTTCACTAGTGCCCTGTATAATGAAAAGGAGGCCATAGCTGGCAGCATGCTAACATCGTGGTAAATGGCAAAGCAAACAATCATAGATACTATTGGAACCAAAATACACGACACAATAATAACAATATGATAGCTTCCAAAAATATTTTCAAAACGATCATTTGCCACGACAAGCTTACCCAAATCGAACATCATGAAAAGTTGAATTGGACCTACTATGGCAGAGAGAATCCCGTAGAGTCCAAGCGCTTCAACATCTGAAACACGAGCTATAATGACCACTATTAAAAACTGTGAAACAACATTGAATACTTGACCCAAAAGAGTCCAAGCTATGTTGCTTCTAAAACTAAGAGGACTACTCATTTTTTGGTATTTTACCTTTCAAATAGCCCCAAATTATATGGCTCCTTTTCGAGTCCCTCAAGTTCATTGATAGTTTGGATTTAAATAATTCACTCCATTTTAGCCTCTAAAATATTTAATTTCTCAAAAGTATTTTTTCTACAGTTTTTGGAAGCCGTCAACTTTTTCAGTCGATGCACTAGTGATTCAACGATTTTGAAAGAATTATTATGTACGCTCCGTCGAAAATAGGACTGTTTAGATTAGGCAGAAATCTATTACTTTTAAACTGTTAGAGACTAAAAGAAGCGATTAACCAAAAGTCAAATTTTCAGCATCCTCAAGGAGTTCGGCGCTGGGAAGAACATTCATGAACTCACCAGGGGGCGCGGAGTTTACAAGGCCACAGATTACAACTGGAAGTTCAAGTATAGTGGTTTGGGCATGAAGGAGCTTGAAGAAGAGAACCGGCCCCTAAAGCAGATGTATGCTGACCTAGCACTGGACAAGAGGGTGCTGAAGGACATCCTGGGAAAAAAGTTTTAAGATCCGCCGAGAAGCCCCCAAGGGTTGATTATCTGCAGAAGACCTATCAAAATCAGCCTCAGTCGGGCCTGCAAGTCAGTTGGTCTATCCTGTTGGGTTTAGTTTACTATTTCAAAGCTGCCGGTATGACTATCCTCTCATCGACATGCTGCAATCATTGACCGATCGTCGATCAACAGAATTCAACTTGGTCAATGGACTTTATGAGCGATGCACTAATTTCTGGCAGAAGATTCAAGGTATTTAACTTACTTGATGACTTCAATCTTGAGGCATTGGCTATAGAAGTAGACACCTCTCTGCAAGAAGAGCGAGTAGTTAGGGTTTTCGAACAAGTAGTTTCATGGCGAAACAAGCCAGAAAGGATTCTAGTTGATAATGGCCCTGAATTTACCCCAACTAAGTTCGTTATGTGGTGCGAGGAGCACCACCAATCCATTGGCAGTTTATCCTGCCAGGGATGCCTTCTCAGAATAGCCGCATCAAGCGATTCACGGCCGGTACAATAACAAAAATGAATCAATTGTCTAATTTAGGGAGTTGCCCTAAAAGTGGGGAGCTTACAATTTACCTCTGAGCTAGGTTAAACCTAGCTCACTTTACGAAATCAAATTACTCGTTCGGGTAGCAACCTCTGCGATAACCCTAAAAAAACTTACCAACCTGCATTCAAAACAATTGAAATATTTTTAAATAGCCCTTTAGAAACATAGCTTTTAAGAATCCGAAGAGATTCTATGGTAGTTTTGTTTGCCCTCACTACAAAAAGTGAAACGTCGGCGTATTTTGCTATCTCAAAGGCGTCAGCAAAGTGCCCAATTGGGGAAGAATCGACAACTATATACTCAAAGTGATTCTTCAAGTCACCTAAAAATGTTCTCAACTCTTCATTGGCCATTAATTGCCCAGGGTTTGCTGGCAACTCACGAACTGAATAGACAAATAAGTTTCCCCCTATTGAAGCCGATTGATTAACATATTTTAGTGTATGTTTTGAGGTTAGTTCAGAGACCGGTAAAGGTTTGAAATCTACAAAAGAAGCTAAGCCGGGAGGCTTTCTATAATCCATACACAATAATAGAGTCTTGTACCCAGCCTCTGAAAAAACACTTGATAAATTAAATGCTGTGAATGTTTTTCCTTCATTATCACCCGTAGAAGATATCAACACCATCGTGCTTACTCTACCTGTAGGTTCCGTGCTCTTTAAGGTTGATCTTAGGATTCTAAATCGCTCAGCCAGTTCGGTACTTGGATATGTATTGATAATGTCAATATTCGAATATTTAAAGTGTGGTAAATTACCTACGACTGAGAGGCCCGTTTCTTTTTCAATTTGAATCTGGCTTTGGACTGTGTTTTTTATAAAATCTCGGATTGAAAAAATAACTAACGGCAGCACAAAACTTAAAATGAAAGCTATGACAAAGTTAATGTTCTTATTTGGAAATGTCATTCGCTGTAAAACTGCAAAATCAACTACCTTAGAAGATGCCTCATTGCTTGCTTTGGCAATTCCTGCTTCTGCTCTTTCCTTCAACAGATAAAGGTAAAGTCCCTCATTCACATTAAAATTTCGCTGTATATTAATATACTGCCTCTCATTCCCTGGCAAACGATTCAATTCCTTTTCGGAAAGCAATACCCTGGAGTTAATGTCATTCAATTGAATTTCTGTTGTGTTTCTAAGGTTCCGTACATTTTCCTTGATAACATCAATGAGTGAGGAATATTGAGATTCAAGCGTAGTTAATTGAGGGTTTATTTCTGAGGCGCTTGAGCTCACACGTATAATACTATTTCCTGTTTCATTCAGTTTTACCACTAAATTGTTTAAACCTGCATCCGAAATTCCTGCCGTCGAAGGACTTGCTACGCTTCCGGGTTCGAGGTTGGCGAGATAGTCAATCAGATAGTTAAAATAATCAAGCTGCATTCCCAACTTGGCCTTTTCCTCTTCTAGGCTTTTTAGCCGACTAAATATAGAAACACCCTCCTGGCTTATGTTAAATATTTTATTCCTTGTCCTAAATGCTTCAAATTCTTCCTCAGACGAAAATAGAGCCTTTTCGATGGAGGCAAGCTGCTCATCGATAAACTTGACCGTCTTATTGGCCTTTTCGTTTTTTAATTCTAACTCTCTTTTTATATAGGTGTCCATCAGCGTATTCAAAAGCCTAATACCCTTGTCCGGAACAGAGGTGCTTAACGTCAACTCTAGAATACTGGCTTTGGGATTAATGGGCTTAATGCGTAATCTGGCACGTACATTTTCGGTAAAGTTGACAAGAGGCCAAAATTCAATATGATAACGACCAGCAAGACCTAATTCATTAAATTTTTTCGTTTTAGTAAATCGCACGGAGGTGCCTTGTATTTCAAGTTCTTCTCCAAAGGATGCTTCCAAAATAACTTCCTGAGAGCTCGAAGAGTCAAAATATTCCAAGAAAAATTTGGACTCATTGATCAATTCAACACTTACCGTCTCCTTTGACTGAATATTGATTTTTCCAATAATTTCACAGATGAACGGACTTTCAGAAGTGAAAATTTCTACGCTGCCCAGCTGGCTTGCTTTATAATACCGAACATTACCCGACAGCTTCCCAACAACATCGTTTATCAATGTGTACGATCTAAGGTTTTCGATTTCATTTTCGGTATTTACAGACAGTTCAAAAAGATCTTGTTCTTTTAGTGCCGAATTGACTGCTGTTTTGCGTTCTTCGGGTATGAACAAAGTTGATCTTACTAAATATGTGGGCTTGGAATACCTATTGAATAGAAGGCAAGCAACCATTAGAATAAGAAATGACAAAGCAAACCACCTCCATCTTTTGCCAAATCGGATTAAAAAAGCTCTAATGTCAAAATCGTTTTCTTGCAGGTAATCCATTCGTTTGTTTCCTGTTTTATTTAGTTGCTATTTATTAGGATAAGTACAAGTGCAATAGATGCTACTAAAGTAGCTATTGGAACTGCTAATAAATTGACATTCTGAGTTGAGTTTTTTGCCTTGAAAGATTCAGCAACAAGAATATCGTTAGGGTAAATAAAATAATAGGGGCTACTTAGAAGGTCAGGATGGGTCAAATCGACCACATGTCTTCTTTGACCATCGTTATATTGTCGTATTAGTACAAGCTTGGCTTTGTTCGCATAAAACGTAAGATCTCCTGCATTGCCTATGGCCTCGTATATCGTAAGCTTATTTTGCATCACGGTGTATCTGCCAGACATATTAAATTCGCCAATTGCCGTATATCTAATTCCTCCAAGCCTAATAATTACGAAAGGTTCAAAAACATATTTCTTCAACTCAAGTTCAATTATTTTTTTGGCTTCAGTCAAAGTCCTTTCCATAATGTTGACAAAGCCAAGCAGCGGAAGTTCTATTGCGCCATTTTCATCGACTTTGTAGCCGGATAAAAAATTTACATCAGCAGCATTATCATACTGGCCAATATTGGCCAGATTTCCTTGTGTCTTAAAAACCTCTGTGACAGAAGGATCTACTGATCTTACTTCGAGACTTACAATATCACCAGCCCTCAACCGGTATTCTTTATATTCATTCGGTATTAAACTATCCGCCGCCAATAAATTGGCTTCATTGAAGTAATTTAAATTTTTACTCGGCACGCATGAAATAATGCTGCCTGACAAAACTGCGGCGAGGAGTATAAAAAAAGCTGATGCCGGCTGACAATAGCATTTAGAAGACAAATTTTAAACATACTTTTCAGCGTGTTATTAAACAAAAACATTAAACAACTCTTGCCATATTGAAGCGACAACCAATTGAAGTTAAACTCAAAAGAATTGCCCTACTTTTCTTAGCGGCTTCATTCCCAGAGTATATCGCCTGGGAGTAACATTGTTGATCTTCCAAGCAATACCGTCTTCCCGGTTAGCTTGAATCCTATTCTTTATTGACTTGTTACTCACCCCCCCGTCTCTCATTTTGATAATTACCTCGGGTAAGTAAGCACAGCGCACTTGGTTAACAAACAAAACCCTGAGCATCATTTCGTAATCAGCGGCAATTTTGAGGTCGGTATTATAATGGCCATGCTTTTGGAATACCTCTTTCCGCACAAAGAAGGTGGGGTGGGGTGGGGACCAGCCATAGTAGAATCTTTCTCTTTTATATGCCCCGCTATGCCATTTCCGTACCACCCTGTTGGGGTTGTCCCGCCTCACATACTCCACGTCGGCATACAAGGCGTCAATCCCACTGTCGCTGATAAAAGTTGATGCAACTTTGGAAAGCACGTCATGGTTCACATAGAAATCGTCGGCATTCAATATGCCCACAACCTCGCCGGTGGCCAGGCCTATTCCTTTGTTCATCGCATCATAAATTCCCTGATCCGGTTCGCTTATGAAAGAGGTTATCTTCGAGGCATACTTATTAATGATTTCCAGTGTCCCATCAGTTGAGCCTCCATCAACAATAATGTACTCCACGCCCTTATGTTCCTGACCAATCACCGAATTGATACACCCCTCGATGAACTGCCTGTTATTGTATACTACAGTGATTATGCTGATGGTCATCAGGAGTGGTGGTTCGAAGCTTTTTCCAATTCTATTTCAGCTGGCTGCTTAATCAAATAATGTAAAAGAACCAGGAAGATGGCAACAGGCAGCACTCCCCTTGTCACGAGGTAGTATTCCGTGATCAAATTCGCTAGAAGATACGAGATGGTAACAATGGCGAACGGAATAAAATACTGCTGCTTTTGGTTTCTTTTCGCTTCGTAGTAATTCACCCGCAAGAGCTGTACAACCACATAGGCAAGGAGCATCAAACCGGCAAGGCCCATGAAGCCATTGGTAGAGCCGATAAGGCCATCGTACCAGGTTACGAAATTTGAAACAAGCCCCACTCCAAAAATCAAAAAGGTTCCTGAGCTTTGATCAAATGACAGCAGTAACTTCCTTATCCTGCTAGCTGAGCTGTCGCCTCCCCCCTGAATATCCAGTGCTCTCTCCGCAAGGCGTAAAATAGTAGTGTCAAAGGACACCGAAATGACTAAATAAGTAAATACGCCAATAAGCAGAACCCCAACAACAAAAGAGGTCTTTTTTACCTGAAAGATATTTCTGTAGTCGACAATAAGCGACACCACTTGAGCAAATATGACCACCACTATCCCAGTCTTTGAACCCGTAAGTACAATTGCGGGGAGAGAGATAACATTGATAAAAAATGAAAAAATAGCTCCGTGGCGGAAATACTTTTTCCAATAAAAATTATACATCACCAATCCCATTGCTAAAAAACAAGAATACAGATGGGCATCAGTTAGATAGGGATCGTTTGAAAAAGGAAAACTTGGCCTGAGCGAACCATACAACATGCCTGACAAGCGAAGAACCAAAAAAAGGTAGACCCAGGCAGTAAGGGCAATGAATACCCACAACAGGAGTCTATGCAACAATCGAATCCTCTCAGGTGTCATTGTTATAGAACTGATGATAAGCAGGGGGAACAGGGGCACCAAAAACTTATAAATAAAACCGATGTTTTGTAGATTTTTGATGCCATAGGCCCAAAGCCCCAATGCGCTGCTGATAGAAAGGATAATGATCAACGCCATAATCACGTGAAACACCTGCCGGGAGAATTTTATTTTATGCGCTACACTTATCAGCGCCAATGTCAAAAAAATATCATTTATCCTTAGCGGGCCAGCCACCTCTATGTTGATTGGCAAAAGCAAGACAGACAGACATAAAAATATAAATGGCAGCTCAAACTTTATCTTTCTCCTCCCTATGTTAATACTCAGGATCATTTAATCAATCAACTTGGTTATAAAATCGCCGCAAAATGCCTTTGCTCCAAAGTTACCTTTTTAAACGATCAATCCTCCATTTGAGCCGGGTAACTAGCGACGCCACTGCAGGAAAAAAACAAATCAGTATGAGCTTTGCTTTGTGAATCACTTTCAATTCAGAGAAAATAATGTTTCTGACACTGACACTTTCTGCCATGAGCGAATTGTATTCGACAGAGTAGTCGAACACATCTGGGGTGTCGTAGCCAAGCAGAGCTTGATTTTTTTTTAGAACTTTGATCAGCATAAGCATTCGGCGTGCCCTAAACTGGATTTTCTCCTTTTGGTAATTGAGTATACCTCCAAAAGTCTGCCCGTCATGCTGCCTATATAGGTACAATTTCTCCCTGATGTATTTAATCTCCGTCACTTCCCGTTTGATAACCAGCGAAAACCAAACGTCCTCAAAAGGGAGTTCATCCGGCATAGGAAATATTCTTTGTGCAACCTCTCTGTGAAACGACCATGTGCACCTTGGCAAGCTAATCAACTGGCTTAGCACCAACTGATAGTCGAGCTTTAGGAATGCAGGATTGATGTAGTACGGGCCCAGGTATTTTAAAGCTTCATCCACTAGAATGAAATCGTGACAGTGCGCCCTATACTTACGTAACGATTCACCGAACTTAAAAAAATCAGGAAGCAAAACGTCATCTGAATCGATGCACTTGATAATTTCCCCTATTGACTGCTGGTATCCAAAATTTAACGCCTGCACCTTCCCTTTACCCGGATTCCGGAAGGCTTTTATCCTTTTATCGTTCCGGCTCATATTTACCAGCAAATCGAACGTTGAGTCATCCGAATGATCATCTACCACGATAAGTTCCCACAAAATGTTGCTCTCGTTTGTCAGTGGCTCTACGGCCTCAGCAATGTAACGAGAGACGTTCTTAGCTGGCATTATGAAACTGATCATCATCGGAGGAATCTTGTTGCAAGGATTTTGTAGAGCAATACAGGTATTCCAAGTACACCGAATATTCCTGCATTGGCAAAAAGGACTTTCAGGGTTTCAGCGGCGTTTTGCATTAACCGCTGTTCTCCCACTCCGCCCAGAAGGTAGCGACAAACCACAAGATTCTTCCTGATGGGCTTAGTTTTGACTTTTTTTAGCAGTTTAAAGTACCAATCTAATTCTCCTTTCAATCTCAACGAATCGTCATATTCGGCAACAATACTGCGGTTAACAAATATACTCTGATGACATAACGTCCTTGTTCCCCAAAAAATCAGGTTCCCTAAGTTGAACTGCTTAGGTTTAAGCACTCGATCGATGGTTGGCCCATTTAAAGCTGCCGACCCATATACTATCTCTGTGTCTTCGCCCAACGCCTGCATGCATTTTTCGACGGTATCAGCGCTGGCAAATGTGTCACCAGCGTTCAAAAAAATTAACCATTCGCCATTAGATGCCCTTATGCCCTTGTTCATTGCGTCATATATACCCTTGTCTTTTTCACTGACAAAAAAGTCTATATTAGTTAAGTTTGCCTCAATTAGCTCTATTGTTCCATCTGTAGACCCACCGTCAATCACTACATACTCAATATCTGGATGAGTTTGCTGGGCAACACTCTGCAATGTCTCCCGAAAGAGTGAGCCTGCATTATACACTACAGTGATAACACTCACCTTAGGCGTAATCTTCACGTATTCAGCCGTTTAATAAACACTGCAGGGTTACCCGCCCAGACTTCATTGGCTGGGATGGTGGCTCCTCTCACCACTGAGCAGGCACCAATTATGGAATTCTCCCCTACAATGGTTCCTTTTAACAATGTGGAGTGCGCTCCGATAAACGCATTGTCGCCAATACTTACTGGTCGCTTACTAATGTTGCTCTTGTTTTCAGGCAAACTCGTTCTTTCGGCAGCTTTGAGTGAATGGAAGTCCGTATCATAAACCACACAGTTGCCCCCAAACCTGACATTGCTACCAATTGTTACACTTTCATGACAAACAATGGTTGAGGCGCTTATCCCAACATTGTCGCCGATTGTAAGTAGGCCCCCTTCCCGGCATATCAGGGAAGTTTGCTGCTGCCGACCAATATTATTGAAGAATGATCCACTATTGACCCTGAAATCTGTCCCAATTGACACCACGCTACCTGGAGCACACTCTACTGAGATAAATCCGTTAATCGTCGAACGTTGGCCAATAGCTACCTTATTTGATTTTAACATCAGCCAATTCCACGGGCCCGCAAGCAGGCGATAAACGACGATTCGGTATAGAAACCGAACAGCTCTCAAAATAAACCTAAGCATGCGTCAAGAGTTTGGAATATATACTCAAATAATCTCTTCGAACTGTGTTGGGATTGTGGCGTTGTCTTGCCAGGTATCGACTATTTTTTGATATCCGCTCCGATAAGGGCTTGTCGTCAATAATCATTTTTATTCCATCGACAATGCTTAACACCTCAAGTTCGACAAGTATTCCAGTTTCCACCTGGTTGATCAGAGAAGATACCCCACCCACATTGGTTGCCACAACGGGGAGGCCAACCACCTGGGCCTCGCAAATGCTGTTTGGGCTATTGTCAATGTACGACGGATGCAGCAACAACCTGCTCTTTTTCATCTCGTCTACAATCTGCTTTGCTCCAGCCCGTCCCATATGAAAAATGTTGACTCCAGGCTTGCAGTTAACAAGTTCCATCGTGGCAATCAGGTTTTCCAGCCCTCGGGTATCTCCATCTCCAAAAATATTGAGTTTTAACGAGGAGGCCTGAGCAATTGAATCAAATGACAGCAGGGCTTCCTTTATTCCTTTAATGCTGTTAAGTCCACCCAAAAAAAGAATGCTTTCATTGTCGGTAAACGCAATATCTTCGTCAATGAAAAACTCCTCTCTTATCATTTCCCAAGCAATAAATATCTTCGCCCGGGGGTTGAGCGCTTGCACGGAAGATGTGTCCCAGTGGGTGCGGCATATAAAATTGCTATGGTTTTTGATTCCGAACCGTTCGTATAGCGAACCTAAGGCCCAAATGGCTTTTTTCGATGATATTGCTTCCGGCAGTCGGCTGTAGTACTTGAACAAGAGCCCTTGAATACTGACTACAGTAGGGATGCCTAAGTTGCTCGCAGCTATTTCAAACTGATGTTCTGTGCCGTGGATATGTACCAGGTCAAATAACTGAACATTCTTCTTTAGCCATCTCCGTAAAGTCAAAATTCTGAAGAAATAGAAAGTAACTATGTCCAGCTTTGGCGACAGTGTCTTCAAGAGTACAACCTTGTACCCATCCTTCTTTATTTCAATATCGGCGGCTGCCAGTGTTGGGCTGGTTGAAAGAATGGTCAATTCGGCTTCACCAGAGGTTACCAGGGCTTGTGCTAGCGATGTAACCCACGGAGCCGCATGTGCGCTTGGGTTTGACGGATATGGGGCAATCCAAAGGATTCGCAATGGCGTTTTTTTGATCTGGGTCAATTTTATACCACTTTTTAACTACTTGTTCCCTCGCCAGAAATTACATGCATATATTCTCTGCCAATTTGATGCACATTAAATTTTTCGACCCTGCGCTTGGCAGATTCAGGATCTCTTTTAGTGCGAAGTCCCTTTGAAATGGCTTGCGCAAGCAAACGATGGTCGCCAATGGGTACTACCAGTTCCATATCTTCCCGGTAGAAAATCTCCTTCGGAATGTTACAGTCGGTTGATGCTATTGATAACCCACAGGCAAATGCTTCGATAAAGACCATCGGAAACCCCTCATAAATAGCCGAATGAACAAACAAATCAGCATGGGAATAGTATTTATAAGGATTTTCCACAAACCCCATAAATTCAACAATCTCATCAATAGCTAATTCTCTTGTCATTGCCCGAAGTTCCTCAGCCAGGTCTCCTTCTCCCAGAATCAACAAATGACTCAGCTCATTTTGCTCGTTCTTAAGGTACGAGATCGCTTTCAACATGGTGGGATAATCCTTGGTACTTTGAAGACGTCCAACGGCTATTAATAACGGCGTTTTTTTGTTAGTGACCCAGCGGTGATCAAGCGCCTCTTCCCCGAGTCTGTTAATTCTTTCAAGATCAATTGGATTATTAATAACAACTGTTCGGGCGCAGATGGATGGAATCGCAGCGACAACCGACTGTTTCACTTGCTCGGAAACTGCCACAATCGCATCAGCCCTGCGATAGGCGGATCGAGCAATCGACTGATAGATTTTTGAAAGTTTATACTCTTCGGGGTGATTGATAAAGGTTCTGGTATTGTGCTCACACAGGATTAGGCGGGGTTTGTAATCAAGCAGAACTCTGGAAAATGGACTGGTTACGTTTGGCCATTCGCCAATTGAAAGGATCGTTGAATTGTCTAACCTTCTTAAAGACTGCCACAAAGCAACGACCCTGCCCACGAATCCGAGCCTGATCAGACGTTCGTTTGTCTGTAGCACGTTGACTCTCTTGTCGAGCTGGGGTAGATACTTGCCTCTGTATCTGATCAGCACCAGATCAACCTTCAAGCCAATGGATACGAAATAATTGCAAAGCAGCACCGTCACTTTCTCAGCTCCTCCAGTGCCCAGCGAATTAACTACCACAGTTATGGCGTTCATTTGCCTACTGCGGCTTTTAGTTTTGTATACACGGCAAGCACAAATGGCAGCCTTTTTAGATGGTGCTTCAGGCCACGGGGCAGGTAGGTAGAAGCCAGCTTTTTTGAAAACGTTCTGTCAGCCAAAATTACCGATGGATGTTTCAGTGGGAAATCGACATTGAATACGTCTATATTGTGAGAATTGTCAGCCTTTACTGTGTGTGTTGCTCCTTCTCCAAATCCGATATTCTCGATCAGGTTTCTTGTTGGAACTATTGCCAGCATGGAGTTGATTTTCTGAAAAACACCCCATTGAAAGTCCCATGTGTTCGACTGCCCTGTGAATGTGGCGGCAACCTGCTCAGTTAGGTAGCGAGACTCGTCTCTATCGGACGTAGCGCTCAGCAGGTATTCGTAGAGATTACTGTCGAGAAGCGTTTTGTCATTTACATCAAACTGGTTCACAACTCTCTGCCAGGTTGCCCAACCCCAGATGCTTCCTCCGGTCGAAAAAACATAGCTTAAGCATTCATCTTTATATGCCCCCAAGTTATTTCTACCACTTATCATCCCAATTCTTTCGTCATCAATGTACTTGATGAGCAGTTCCTGACAGAATTGGAAAAAAGACACAGAAGGCAGGCAGTCATCCTCGAGAACTATCCCAAATTCCTCTTGCTCAAAAAACCATTTTATGGAACTGAAAACAGATTCTTTACAGCCTAAGTTACTATCCCGATATAGTTTCTTCACCTCGCAGTCCCAATCGATAGCGTTGTCCAGATATGCTCTGACTTGTGCTACTTTTTCAGCCTCATACTCTTTTTCTAATCGGGGTCCATCCGAGGCCAGATACAAGAGAGTCGGCTTTACCTCCCTTATAGCTTCCAGAACCCGCTTGGTAGTTTCGAGTCTATTGAAAGTGAGAAGCAAAATGGGTGTTGACAAGCTGGAGCCCTGAACCATACTTCCTATGCTCTATCAAATGATTGATACAAATGCAAAACTTTTCTGGAAATGTTGTCCCAACCGAAATTTGTAGCAGCGAACTTGGCCGCTGCAGAGCCATTTAGCTTCATGGAACCAGTCGCCAATCCCTCCAATTGGGCAAGGAAATTGCGGGATTTATTGGGCAGAAGGGCGGCAAATTCATTGGTAACGTAGCTTTTTATTGGCTCCAGGTCCGATGTTACGATAGGAAGGCCGCAAGCCATAGCTTCCAGGATCGCATTGTTAGCGCTGCAATCGATCAGAGGCAGTAGCAAAACATTGGCCTTTCTGTATTGGATTTTCAGCTCTTCATCCGAAAGCGCATGCAAAAATTCAACATTTTGAAAACGAGCCATTTGATACATTCTCCAATCGTCCCCTTCTTTTGCTTTTGGATAAAGGATGTTGAATTTGAAGGTGCACGCACTGTTATGGGCAATTTCGATGATGTCCACCAACAAGTCGATATTTCTCAGCCAGTTTCCTACAAACAGGCACTGAAATTGATTTTGCTGCTTCGGGGCATTCTCGTCCGGACAAAAGAAATCGACGTCGACTCCGTGAGGAATAAATACTACCGGCTTTGTCAACTCACTCTCAAGGTATTGCCGATCATGCTCGGTGAGCACGATGATACCGTCGAGGGTGTTCAACAACTTCAGATGACCCTTAACCTTCCACCAGCTAGCTGGTTGGTGAACCGTGCCAATTACCTTTATTCTCTTCAGGAGCAGTTTTCTCACCCTGCTGGAGCTCAGGAGGGCGTAGTTTTCCTCGGTGTAAAGTATGTGGATAACATGCACTTTGTTAATTCTTGCCAAAAAAATGGCTTTCAATTCGGCAAGGAATCCTCCTACGATAGCATACTGAGGTGCTCTTGAACGCATTGACCTACTAAGTCCAAAAAGTCGTTTAACGGTTGGTTTTAGCAAGTTTTGAGCAAAAGCAAAGTACTTTGGTCGCCACACGCTGATCAGCTGAATATTTTCCAAGCCATTCAAATGGTTAAACAACTTATCGTAACCACTATGAGCCCCCATATGTGAATACGAGCCCCTGATAACCACTGCCTTCATCATGTCGTTATAACCTAAAAGCCCCCATACAGACGGCTTTGGTTTTTGTATAGAAATATTTGATCCTGAAAAGAAACCCTTGATCCTTGCCTTTAACCAAAATATATAGGGCGTCTTTTATTTCTTTGGTGACTAGTTGGGGAAGGTACTTGCGGTTGTACATCCAGTTGAAAAGGATTCTATTTCTTGTTATATAATATTCATACAGCATTCCGTGGTTACTCATTGACTGATATACTGTGCATGACGTGTCAACCAATACTTTCCAGCCCATCTTTTTTGCTCTGTAGCACCACTCAGTCTCTTCAAAATACAAAAAGAATTTGTCGATGAAATTGCCCAGGGATCTCAGCACGCTGGCGTTCATTATTATAAACGACCCATTGACGTAGTCTACCTCGCTAAGAGCCGTGTCGGTTATGGAATGTTTGCTGATTCCAAAATTTAAATGTCGTGGTGCGAAGAACGACTTTGTGTCTAAAAAACCACCATCTGAGTATATGACGTCAACATTGTCCCTTAAGCACAGTCTCGGGCCAACAGCAGCAACACTATCATCCTTCTGAAGGTGACAGTTGAGTTTTTCAAAAGTGTTCCCGACAATTCTTACGTCGGGATTTAGCAAAGCGATAGCCGTAATGGCGTCATTCTTTAGCAAAATATTCATCCCAAAGTTATTGCCTCCTGCGTAGCCCAAGTTTTTTGGAGTAAAAAAAACCATTTCAGCTGGGATGGCTTTCATCAACTGCTCTTTCTCAGCACGATCACAGGAGTTGTCTACAATGATCACAGCTAGCGAAGAATCCTTTAATTTGACAATTGATCGAAAGAGCTCGATTGTATCGTGGCTCGAGAAAAAATTAAGTATAATAACTCCAATCAAAAGTAAGCGGGATGACGCTGCTGAGCTCAAAAAAGTCTTCGAACTACTCTGTACAAAAAACGGGTGACAAATGATTTATGAATAAAGCTATCGAGCAAACGAACCCTGTTTTTCGCTTCCTCCCAATGCTTTATCACCTCAATGAGGTCGTCGAACTCACTCCAGTATATGTCGAAGTTTTTCTTTAAGACTTGCTTTCTGGTCGCATTTAGCCGTGATACACTGGCCTTTAAATCAATATCTCTTGAGCTTTTGCTGATTCGATAAAAAAAACACGTCTCAGGAATGACGTAGACATTTGACGAAGAAGTCAAATATCTGATATTGAAGTCCCAGTCTTCATATCCATGTTTCAAAGATTCATCATATCCTGAAATTTCCTTTGCTCTGGTCGTTTTGAATATGCTTGAGCAGAAAATGGAATTCTCGAGTAACAGAGACCTATAGGTATAATCTTTCAGCTCCCATTCGCCTTGTCTCTCACCAAAAAATTCAGCCTTACAATAAACCATGTCGGTGTTTGGAAACTTAGCAAAACGATCTACCGCCAATTCAATGTAACGGTCGCTCACATAGTCGTCGCCGTCTAAAGGTAGGATATAGATCCCCTGACTTGATCGCAGACCCACATTTCTTGCGCTGGATGGCCCGCCGTTCTCTTTGTGTATATAACGAAATCGACGATCGTGATCGCAAAAACGTTGGACAGCCATCTTAGTATTGTCTTGACTACCATCATCCACTATGAGACACTCAATATTGGTATAAGACTGGTTTTTGACGCCTTCAAGTGTCTGGATAACATAATCCTCCTGATTGTAGCAGATTACAATTACCGAAACAAGAGGCTGCTGCTGAGTCTCATGCATCAGAGAATGTCGGTCATTTTAAGGATTCTGAAAGCGTTGAGCAAACGGAGAGTTTTGCTTTGATTCAGCCTGTCCCGCACAGCATTTAACTTTATCAAATCTTCCATTTCCTGTAGTAGGTTGTGGAAGTGGTTGTCCAATACCTTTCTTTTTTCATTTTCAATCAGCTCCTGATTCTCAACTTTGGAGCTTAGGCCATCAAAATAAAAAAGGGACAATGGCTCTGCCAGATGCTTGTAAGATGCATTATTCTTAAAAATAGCCAAGGTGTAGAAAGCCCAATCAGCCACGATACGTAAGCTTTCATCAAATCCCTTCAATTCGATCAGTAGGGCTCGCTTTGCCATCATAGCAGGATGTGGAAGTGCTTCAAATAGCAAATGGCTCAGCCTGACCTTGTCCGGATAATTCTTCCTCCACATTTTTTTTCCTTCCTGTAGCATGAGGTCACCATATAAGATATCCTCCCCGTTGCATGCCGCCATCATCTTCTCAAGCGCACACGTGTCTGCAAAAGTATCGCCACTGTTGAGAAACCAAACATAGTCCCCACTGGATGCTCGAATTCCTTTATTCATCGCCTGATAAACACCCTTGTCAGGCTCGGAAACCCAGTAGTCAATCCTATTGCTATATCTTGAGAGCACCTCACTGCTGCTATCTGTTGAGGCCCCATCAATGACTAAATATTCAAAGTCTGAAAAGGTTTGACTCAAAACGCTCTTAATCGTTCTTTCCAGACCCGGTCCGTTGTTGAGGTTTACCGTGATGATCGATACTTTATACATCATGACCAGCTTTAACCATGGTCGCTACGTCTAGAAAGTCCCGCCCAAAACGAATTACATCCGATTCATAGTCATAAGAAATAGACTTTCTTGATTCTGCCCACGCAATTTTCATTTGCGAGGCAAGTTCCTTTGCGCTATTCTTTTGGAAAAAAAGCCCATTGTCTCCCAGTTGCTCAAAATGAACTGGTAAATCAGAAGCAATTATATGCTTCCCTAACGATTTCCCATCCTCGATAACAGTACTCCAGCCTTCAAACAATGATGGCTGAATGACCGCATGAGCGTAATTCATAATAGTAAGCATGTGTTCCTTGGGGATAAACCCCAACCACAAGAAATTATTTTGCAACCCCTTTTCGGAAATTTTTTCTTTTAGTCTTACTGGATGGTTAGGATCTCGATAGTCCGACTCTTTGCCGGTGAAAACGATTCTAATTGAACCGACCTTTTTTGACAATAGCTCCATTGCTTCAATTACTAGTGCATGGTTTTTATGCTTCCATAATTGGTTAGCTACTAAGAAATACTTTTCTGGTAGGTTGTAAATTTTGACGCATTCCTGATACGTAGTCTCGAAATCAATGGCTGAATGAGATACAGCAAATCTCACCAGATAAAGAGTGGCTTTGCTTTCTGGGAAAAAAGTCTTGAAGTCATTCAGAGCATTCTGACTACTAAAGACAATATCGGATTGGCTAGCTGCCAATTTCTCCTGCCACTCGTTTCTTTGAGTTAGCTCTTCAAGAGTAAAAAAATCGGGATAATATTTTTCTTGAAAATCGGGGATCCACCACAACTGGTTCTGAATGGCTGCGAGCTCCTTATGAAATCCTGCATTCGGATAAATAACGTCTACTATGGTTGAGCGAAATTTCTTAGGGAAAAAAAGCCGCTTCGAGAAAAGGTAGCAGATTTTATTAACTGCTCTTTCAAAAAGAGAGTATTTTCTAGAGGCATCTACAAAATTTATAAACGGATAGTTTACTTCCTTTAGAAAGGTCAATTCGAAGTCTCTTTTATAAAAAAGAGTAATCCAGGGTTGCTTTTCTTTTGGCAAAGACTTCAGAGCATGTACAATATTGATAATATAATATAGTCCACCTGTCCAGAGATCAGAATTATCAACAAACAATCCTATTTTCAGCCTTTTAGCCATAATGCGTAATTTTTCAACCCTTCTTTTAAAGAAACTTGGGGCGAAAATCCTAGCGCTGAAATTTTACGTATATCTGCCTCCCAAAACAGCGGATCACCTATCCTATTTTCTCCGCTAAAAGTTATCGGTCTATCACATTTCAGGACTTCAAGAAAGCTTTGGATAGCGTCTCTTATTGTAGTTTGCTTCCCGGCAGCGAGATTGTATATATTACCTTCAAAAGTGCCTTTATCAGCAACAAATCCAATTGCCCGTGTGACGTCATCAATGTTTATGAAGTCCCTTGTTTCATTTCCAGTTCCAAAAAATTGAAGACTGCCATTGCTCTCAATCCGATTAAAAACATCCCAAAAAAGTTGCTTCTTCAGACCAGTGCCATATGCCGAAAAGACTCTAACGATCGCCGTTTGCACTTTAAAATAACGGTAGAAGTACTGACAGATCTGTTCAGCATGCATTTTATGTACTCCATATGGCGAAACAGGCGAGAGCGTAGCATTTTCTGGTATTGGAAGAGTTTTTGGGTTACCATAAACAGCGGCGCTTGATAGCTGAAGAAATTTGCAGTTATTGTTCCATTTTTGAATAGCGTTTAGAATGTTTGCCACCAAATGGACATTGAGTGTAAAATCGATCAACGGCTCTGAAATACTGAATGGGACAGATGCTGACCCGGCACAGTTGATACATACCTCGAATTGGTTATTCTGGAAAATATCATCGAAGGCTTCTGGCGCTATTGTCTGAAAGTACTCTGAGCATCCCGTTTTTTTTTGAATATCAGCACACCAAATGTCATGTTGACGAAGCTGCAAATATCTCACCAATGATTTTCCGATGAATCCTTCCGAGCCAATTACAAGTATTTTCATCTAATAGCTGCCTTTTTTAATGTTCGAATAACCTCGGCCGGATTTCCCACAGCTACTGACCATGGGGGAATGTCTTTGGCTACCACGCTTCCAGCACCTATAACTGACCCTTCTCCAATAGTTACACCCTTCAGAATAATAACATTAAATCCTATCCACACTTTGCTTTCAATTAAAATTGGCTTACTCACTACATTTGACCAATCCTTATTGACCAGATTATCGCCATTGTATTGAATATAGTCCTCATAGCATTGATGATTATCGTTCTTTCTTTCCTCCCAATGTATGCTATGGGAATTGTGATCATAAACTGTGATGCCCCAGGCCAATGTCACGTCATCTTTGATCTCTATTTTGTTTCGGCTAATAAAGGTAGCCCCTCCAATATGTACGTTGTCGCCAATCACAACTTCGCCTTTTTCTGTTTCAAAAACGAAACTAGCAGTTATCAGGCACCTTTTTCCTATTGTGAGGTAAGGCCTTTTTTCTAACATTTCCTCTCGATCAAATCTCAGACCAACACTTTTCAGAATCGAGTCTTCTTCTTTTTGTATATAGTTGACATATTTTTCTACCGAACTAGGTTCACGCTTTTCTGGGTATAATAGTCGATAAATATTTTTCAGGACTGCCTTCATATACCTCTGTTAGGAATACCTGTTTAAGTAATCCGCCAAACGCTTGGCAACCTTTTGGAGAACACTTTTCTTCACCGGAAAATGTGTGGTCGTAAAAGTCTGAAATCCTGTTTTAAGAAGCTCCGTATGTTCATCTGAAAAATATCCGGAATCAATCATAAGTTCGTATGCGTTCTGGATTTTCAAAACATTTTTCTGATGATCTTGCATACCCCATACACTATTGACATGCAATCGATGAACAGCCATTACAGTAGGAATATAGTAGTAGTCGCCATGTTGAGCGTTCAAAAGATGAAGTAGCCAATCTCCCAGCTTTGCCTGGAAAAAAAAGTCAGGATATTTATCAATAAGGTGGTTTTTAAATATGACCGAACATGTAGGCATTGCATTACTAAAGGTGATATCACTAAATGTATGTTCTTTGGCTCCGCTGAAATTACAATACAAAAAAGACGCTTTTGTATAGTCGCCTTCATATCGCTCCTCGGTATTGTGAAAACAGCCAACGAAAGTTGGGTTAGTTTCTAAAAAATCGATCTGGGTTTGCAACTTATTAGGATCCGTCCAGAAATCGTCACCTTCAAAATAAGCAATATATTTGCCTAACGGGCTGGTAATCAAGTCCATCCAATTTCTTGCAGGCCCAACATTTCGCTCCTGGAAAATCAATCTAATTGTTTCAGGATGCTTGTCCTTGAACTCCTTGATTATCTCACGAGTTCCGTCTGTAGAAAAGTCATCTGCAATAATGAGTTCAAAGGGAAAGTTCACTTTTTGCATAAATACCCCATCAAGTGCATCCCTAATGTAAGCTTCATGATTGTAGGTGATCAAGCAAATTGAAAGAACAGGATCCATTTACCAGCTATTTACCCTTTTCACACAGAAGGAAAATACTTGAACAAAGGTCAGGGTACTGATGCCCAAGCTGGTAACAACCTTCCAGATACTCATTGCTTATAATGTCCGTTTGCAGGAGCCTGTCCCATTGAAAGTTTGCCAGTGCTTTAAAAAAGATGCCCGTTCGGAAAACGACATTCAAGCCAGCAGCTTTTGCATCTCGCTCAAGAGTATCAAGTGTATAGGTAATACGATGGCCATGCTCACTTTCCGCAGGTGTAATGGCAGAATTATGAGAAATAAGCCCCATTTTCACCGCTATCTGCCTTGAAGGTGCGTTGGCATTAGGGCAAACGAGAAACAGCCTACCATTGTCGGAAAGCCACTGATCATTTATCTTTTTTAGCACTAAAACCGGATCATCGATATGCTCCAGCACGTGAGTAAGTATGACGTTGTCATATTTTTCATTCAATTCAAGACTCTCAAACAGCGAATTAACAAACTTAACCTTGCCGCCAAGCTCCTTTTTTGCCAGCTGTATAGCCTCATCCGAAGCTTCTACACAAGTTATATCATCAAAATGGGGTATCAGCCTCTTCGTAAAGTCTCCCTTGAAGCTTCCTAATTCGAGTAAAGACCCAGGTCTGAAAAAATTGGTAAACGATTTGAGCATGAAGCCATGCATTACGTCAAAGTCGAAATCATAGGCATATTTATGATCGCTGGTATCTTTTAACTCTTTGTTATAATCCCTGTCTTTCATAATGCTTCTATTCAATTTCAAACTCATTTTTAATACTTCACCGTCTCGGTGATTGGCTTCAAAATTATGCTTTTTATATAGATGAATTGCAGGCTTTGCCTGACAATTAACTTCCAGGCCGATTTTATGGTAATTTCTTACCTTCCCGTATTCGATACAATTGGATAGTAAATTACCTGCAACACCCATTCCAAAATAGGCTTTGACCGTACTAACGTTGGTTATGTAGCCTATGCCATGAGTGTCGTCATTAAAATATGCTGCGACTAAGCCAACAAGCCTGTCTTGGGCCCATGCCTCAAAAGTGACGGCATTTGAACGTATTTTATTTGCGTACTCATTAATATTCACTTTCGTGTCTAAACAGGGGCTGAAATTTTCTTTGCAGTCATTTAAATGATTGGCAATATCCGTCCACAGAGCAGTATTTATTCGAAAAAATAGTTCAGTTGATACCAATTTTAGAATTCTTAAATGTCGATCAATTGTGCCAACCCAAACCCGTATTTGCCAAACTCGTTGCCATTATAAAGAAGGTAAATATTATTCTCAACAGCAAAAATATGCGGGTAACACATCATTTCAGAGTCCCATCCATTCTCCGACTTTTCGATTCCTCCTATTGAGTCATCTCTGATCCAGTTAACGAGGTCATGGGAATATGCGTATCCCAGTCGATAGCCTCTTTCAGGGTTTTTCCGGAAATCGGTAGCGTGCCTGAAGCAAAAGTACATATGGTAATAGCCGCTATGCTTAATGACTGTAGGAAGAGCCTGACACTCATTTTCATCGATAACACTACCAATAATTTCAACGCCGTCTTTCTTTTCCCAGCTAACTCCGTCGTTTGAAGTAGCGTGCGCAATTTTATACACCCTGGCTGGAGGCTCGTCATTTTGCGCTTCTATCCAATTTTTCCCGAAAATATACCACATGTGAAAAACGCCGTCGAAAACTTTAACAAAAGAGTCTCCTACAAGCATCGGCTCTTTCAATGATGATGAAAGCACTGGGCCGTCGCCTATTTTTTTAAAAGTATCGCCGTTATCGTCACTTATAGCCAACCCAGTTGAGGTATCAACTGATACCGATACTCTTCTGTTCCAACCACATGTATAGGCCATGATTTGACCATTATGTAATAACGGGTTAATGGGAAAGATTCCGTGCTCATCAAAACAACCCAGTTTTCCGAGAGGAATCACCTCCTTTTTCGAAAAGTTTATGAGTTCCTTTAGCTCCTTATCGAAGTCAACAAATGCTATTTCACTAAGAAACTTTCCTGTTTGGTCTTTCTTTCGGGTTGAAAAATATATTCTAACGTGCTCTTTGAACACAATTGTCTGTGGAGACTGCGCATAGTTATTACAGTCAAAATTCAAACCATGACTGGTAGGATCAAATAGCTTGCCTTTCTTTATCCACTTCATTCTCCTGCTTCTTTAAATCAATTCAGCAATGCCAAATCCTTCTCTTCCCACTTGATTCCCCAAGTAGAGCATAAAGACCTTCCCCTCAAGTTCAAAAACATGCGGATAACTGACCATTTCTGAATCCCATCCAGTTGCGGAAACATCGATGCCCGCTTTTGCATCTTCTCGTTCCCAGTTAAGCAAATCATCACTTGACGCATAGCCAATCCGGTAGCCCCGTTCCCTTCCCCTATATCCAGTACCATATCTGTAGCAAAAAAACATATGATATTTTCCGTTTAAAAGGATCACATCGGGGCTTGCCTGGGCCTCATTTTCGTCAAGTATATCAGGAATTAGGTCGCTGTTGTGTTTTGTCCAGCAATACCCGTCCTCTGACGTTGCCAATCTGATTTTGTAGACAGGTTCGGGCTTCCCATTGTCGAGCACCCACCTACGACCAGCTATATAGAAAAGGTACCATTTGTTATTAAGGAACCTGATTTTTGGCCCACTCAGAATAAAGGGCTCATCGGGGCTGTAAGATAGTATCGGGCCGTTTCCAATTTTATTAAAAGTTTTACCTTCGTTTTGACTTACGGCCATCCCAATCGCAACATTGAAGGGGACAGATTCACACCTTGTCCACCCGGCATAGTAAGCACGATACTCTTCGCCATACTTCACTACAGACACCGGATAAGTACCGAACTGATCAAAAGTGCCTAACTCACCAAGTTTTAAAATTGGCTCATCGCTAACCCTAATGATGTTGAACAAGTCGTTCTTATCTAAATCCACATAGGCGGAATAGCTTACGTATTGACCATTCTTGTCGGCTGGGGGCCGGCAGGAGAAATATACTCGAACGAAAGTATCAAAAACGACCACAGAAGGAGCTTGCGCAAATTCTTTTAAAAAAGATCTTCCTTCTATTTCCAAAGGGTTAAATACCCTCCCTAACTTTTTCCAGTTAAAGTTCATGTTTAGTTAGATACTAAAGTATAGTTATTGATCAATCGATCAACTATCTCATCTACAGAAACAAACATCATCACATCCAAAATAGAGAGCCACGGTACAAAAGCATTTTCAAACTGCGAATACTCAAAAGGATTCGCCTGTAAAAAACTTAACTCTATCCCATCCAAAGCAAATTTTGAACTTGAATATAGCTCAACACCCCCAATAGGATTAATATAAGCGCTAGCGCCAAGTGTCTTACAAATTTCAATTACTTTGCTCTCTGACCTTAATTGATGATCGATATCTATGGAGGAAGAAATCACCATTTCTGTCTGTATCCCCAATTGATTACAAACGATGCGGACGGAGTTGAGAATATAATCGAAGAGGTTTTTGGACTGATAATTAAATATGTCCTCCAGCATAGGATATGTTTCATCGGCAAAGGGGGCCTTGCGATAAGCTTCCTTTATTTTTCTAAGGATTTTGGCTCTGTCAGATTCGAATGAATCAGCCAAAAGCCTATCTTTTACGCTTAAGTAGTCAGAGTCTTTTTTTAGTGGCAAAGTGAAAAATTCGTCTCTACCATTAACCAAAAATCTATTACGATTGATCCAACCCTTCTTTGTGAATTCGATGTTGTCGTAAATAACGAACTTGTCAACCGCATTGATCAACTGAAAATATCCTACATATGGGAGAAAGTAGGGTTGCATGATAGCCACTTTCATATTAGTTGTTTATCGTTCGCAGAATGATGCGACATATATAATCTACATCTGTCAAAGTGAGGGTATGGTAGAGCGGGAGGCAAAGTACTTTGCTGGCTATTAATTCACTTTCAGGGCATGATGACCTGCCAAAAAGTTCGACGGTGTTTAACGAAGGGTAAAAATACCTTCTTGGGGAAATTCTATTGGCTTCGAGATCTTGAATAACTTTCAGTGTTTGTGCCTCACTCTGAAAAACAACAGGAAAGTATGCATAGTTATACTTTGTATCCTTGTTTAAAGTTGGAAATTGGATCACACTATGTCTTAGTTTCTCAATATAATGAAGACTCTGTTGCTTCCTCTTTTGTAAAATGTCGTCTAAATAGTTTAGATTCAATAGACCCATAGCTGCATGCAGTTCAGAGTTCTTGCCATTGATCCCTACTTCCTCAAATTCTTTAGGCCCATGATGGCCAAAATTTCTAAGAAAGGCCAGTTTCTTTAACAGGTCTGAATCTTTTGTAAAAACAGCTCCACCTTCGACCGTGTGGAACAGCTTAGTAGCGTGAAAACTTGTGGTACTTATGTCCCCAAATTTAAAAATAGATTGTCCCTTATAAGTTGTTCCAAAGCAATGAGCTGCATCGTAGATAACTTTCAAGTTGTGCTTGTCGGCTATTCTACCAATCGCCTCGATATCACAGGCATTTCCAAATACATGAGTAGCCAGTATCGCAGTAGTTTTCGGAGTGATTGAAGCTTCAATCAAATCCGGGTTTATATTAAAGTTCTTTGAATCAATATCAACAAAAATGGGCGTACAGCCTTCCCAAATGATACTGCTACAGGTTGCCACATAACTAAAAGGTGTCGTTATTATCTCGCCTCGGAGATTTAAAGCCTTAATAGCTAGTTGTAAGGCAATTGTGCCATTTGTTACATACAACAGGTGGGGAATATCCAATTTCGTCTTCAATTGCAGCTCAAGCTCATTTACAAGAGGCCCGTTATTGGTAAGCCATTGGCGTTGCCAAACATCAGCAATTAAGGACTGATACTCTTCTATTGGGGGTAAGAATGGCTTTGTTACTGGTATCATATCAATTGATGACCCATTCAAGGTCTGGTTTTATAATCCCTTCTTTTTGACCACGCCAACCAAGCTCCTGTTTTTCTTGTTCAACTAGTTCGAACTGAATAACGTCATTAAACTCAGTTAGCACCTGACCTTTATTCCTAACTAACAATAGTCGGCTAATATTGTAAATGCCAGTATTCATAAGATTTGGTGGGATAACACACGATGCAGCAGCTTTAAACTTTCCTTTACAGTCAATGTGAGAGTCTGTAGTAGCTACAAAAACTAGGTTACCTAGTTCGTCTACTAAATGATAAGTAATATCCAGATACTCCCCTGAGAATTGCTTGTTTACAGCCAGCTCAAATTCAAGCAGCAATCCTTCATTTATTCTTAAAACATCCTTCTTTTTTGCGCCCGAGACTTTAGCCATTAATAATTTGGCGGACTCATTGCCAGGCCCGGTTTCTGGTGTGTAGTTCACTTGGGTTTGAGATTCAGAGAATTGCTGCAAATAACTTTGCATAGCCCCTTGGATTGACCCATCGAATTCCATTTGGCCGTTTTTAAGCACGATGCCCTGTGTGCACAAATTAGTTACCGCACTCATGTTGTGGCTTACGAAAAGAACAGTTCGGCCTTCTCCTTTGCTTATGTGCCCCATTTTACCCAAACACTTCTTTTGGAACTCTGCGTCACCAACAGCCAAAACCTCATCGACTATTAAAATTTCACTTTCTAAATGAGCTGCAACGGCAAATGCCAAACGAACATACATCCCAGAAGAATAGCGTTTAACCGGAGTATCTATATATCGTTCGACTCCAGAAAAATCAACTATCTCGTCAAATTTCGACTTTATTTCGACTTTGCTCATCCCGAGAATGGCACCGTTCAGAAAAATATTCTCTCTGCCTGTCAATTCAGGATGGAAACCCGTACCGACTTCCAGCAAGCTGGCAATTCTACCTTTGACTTTCACAATTCCTGTTGTGGGAGATGTTACGTGCGATAGAACTTTCAATAGTGTGCTTTTTCCTGCGCCATTTCGGCCAATGATACCGACCGAGTCACCCTGTTTAATATCGAAGCCAATGTCCTTAAGGCTCCAAACTATATCAGAATCTCCCTTTTTGCTTCTATCATTTGCCTCTCCAATTTTCAAAAACGGATCCTCTTTGCCACGTGAAAGAGCCCACCATCGTTTAATATCGTTAGCTAATGTACCAGTACTAAATTGTCCAAGCTGGTAAGCCTTTCCAAGGCCCTTTACGTCGATTACAACATCACTCATATGGTATCAACAAAGGTTTTTTCTACTTTCTTAAAGGTCAGTATACCAATAAAGAGCACGACTACAGAAATTACGCCTAGATAAAGAAGATTCATGAGTTCAAAATGGCCCTTTCCAAGTAAGCCAAACCTTGCACCCTCAATTACCTGTGTCATGGGATTGGCGGCTATTATTGGTTTGTATTTTTCTGGAACAAAGGATAAAGGATAGACAACTGGCGTAGCGTACATCAAAAGCTGCGACCCAAAAGCAACTAGATATGCTATGTCTCTATACTTGGTTGTCATCGCAGACACGATCATTCCCAGGCCCATACCAAGGCAGGCAACGAACAAAATAAGAATTGGAAAAATGAAGATGTATGAATTTGGTCCTATATCAGATCCTGTGAACCAAAAATAAATGAACACTAAAAGAAAAAGAAACAACTGAATGCTAAACCTAACCAAGCTTGACATCACGATGCTTAGGGGCATTATGAGTCTTGGAAAATATACTTTTCCGAAAATTGATTGGTTTTCACGAAATACGTTGGAAGTCTTGTTAAGGCAGTCTAAGAAGTAGGTCCAAGTCAAAATTCCTAATAAGTAGAACAAAGGTGCCGGCACTCCTTCGGTCGGTATTTTGGCAAATCCACCAAAAATGATCACGTAAACCGTCATTGTAAAAATCGGCTGAATCAGAAACCAAAGTGGTCCTAGGATTGTCTGTTTATACAACGAAATAAAGTCCCGCTTGACAAACATCAGGAGTAAATCCCGGTATCTCCACACGTCCATTAGCTGCAGGTCAAACAAACTTGACCTTGGCCTAATAATACTATCCCAATATCTGGTACTGCTGCCCACCTTACTCTACCTGTTTTAAAACCTTGTGTCCTGCACTAATCAAATGGATGTCTCTTTGAAAAAGCTTAACATCCGAATCCATCATTTCTTCCACCAGACCTTCCAATTGATATTTCGGCTTCCACCCCAACTTGCTATGAGCCTTTGCAGGGTCTCCAATGAGAAGTTCAACTTCAGTTGGCCTAAAATATCGTGGATCTACTTTTACCAGAGTGTCCCCTAATTTTAATCCTTCTGGGAGATCTGAATTCCCAACTTTCTTCATCAATGTATCAGAATCCATTGATTCAAGAACTCCAACCTCATTTAGGCCATTTCCATGAAAAACCAGGTTAAGCCCAACGTGAGCAAACGACATTTTAATAAAGTCTCTTACACTCGTAGTAACCCCGGTGGCAATCACATAGTCCTCGGCAACGTCCTGTTGAAGAATTCTCCACATAGCTTCAACATAGTCTTTGGCATGTCCCCAGTCTCTTCTCGCATCAAGGTTACCAACGAATAAGTCTTGCTGTAAACCAAGAACGATCTTAGCAACGGCTCGTGTGATTTTGCGAGTAACGAAGGTTTCGCCACGAAGGGGGGACTCATGATTGAATAGAATTCCATTGCACGCAAACATATTATATGCTTCCCTGTAGTTCACAGTTATCCAATAGGCATAAAGTTTGGCAACTGCATACGGAGACCTTGGGTAAAAAGGTGTCGTCTCTGACTGAGGCACTTGTTGCACCAATCCATACAATTCAGAAGTGGACGCTTGATATATTCTTGTTTTACCTTCAAGACCGAGAAGCCTTACGGCCTCAAGAATCCTCAGCGTCCCAATGCCGTCCGCATTTGCAGTGTATTCTGGTGTATCAAAACTCACTTTCACATGGCTCATTGCCGCCAAATTATATATTTCATCTGGTTGCGTCTCTTGTATGATTCTTGTCAGATTCATGGAATCTGTCATATCACCATAGTGCAAAATAAGCTTTGGATGGTCAACATGGGGGTCTTGATACAGATGATCTATCCTGTCTGTGTTAAAAAGCGATGCACGCCTTTTGATGCCATGGACAAGGTAGCCTTTTGACAGAAGCAACTCTGCCAGGTAAGCTCCGTCCTGACCGGTAATTCCCGTAATTAATGCAGTTTTCATATTTTCTAAAATCTATATCTTACTAACATTATTTGCTAATAGTGCTAACTAGCGAAGCACAGCTCCGCTCTTTCAGTCCCAGTAATGACCTACTATCGACTATTTTGACGACTAACTAGCCTTTGAAAGATTCCCCTTCAATACACAAACCCTACCAACTTAGTCTGCTTCAAAAAGGCTCTAACGATAGTTGTCAACCCATGCGTGGTGAGCAACCGTCTCTCAATATCTTGGTCTCTTACCACGACCTGCTTTCCCATCCAAAACAGGCAACGCAAAAAGCCTGTTACCCCAAACACAAAATCTCTCTCTTCCAGCCTCAAACAAACCGATACGATCAAAATAAACGCTCGTCCATCACTTCAACCGATCACTCCACCTTCCCTGACCCCTCTGCGGACAATAGACTTTAACTTTCAAAGAGCTTAGGTTAGCCACAGCTTTCCGCTCTCTTGTTGACATGGCGTCCACCACTTGCCATTGTTTTTGTGTACTAGTTGATAGCTCATTTAACAACAGGATTCACTTCTATCTTGTAAATAAAATTATCGCCTGGGTTAGCCTCAATTCCTTTTCAAAAAGAGGCAGCTCATGAGAATCCAGCACAAGGGTTCTTATTTTTCGATGAATCAGCCCTTCCGCTTTTACTATGAGCGTTTCAAGATACTGTCGGTCAACGTTTCCAACAAGAACCAAATCTATCAGCCCGGTATCTTTGCCTAGTGCATAATCACCAACTACCCACGCATGCTGCAGATCGCCAAGTTGATCAATCACATGTTCGGCCAATCTGTCGAGCCCAAGGTATTTACTTACGATACCGGTAATCTCAGGAAAAAGAGGATGGAGCTTGTTCGCCTGGTACACGATTGTATTGCCACGGGTTTGGCTTTGTAAAAAGCCAGCGTCTGAAAGTCGATTCAACTCTACCCGAACAGCATTTGTTGACTCGTTAAATTCATCGGCCAAGCTACGCAGATAGCTCTGGGTATTTGAGTTGCTGAAGAATTTCAAAAGAAGCTTCAGCCTGGTCTTAGATGTAATCAGCGGTTCAAGCATACAATACGAGTAACAAAATTACTCGTTTTTCGAATTATTCCAAAGAAGTGTAAGCATTGGTAGTATCATGTCCTGTTTCAACACTGGCTCTGGATTCCTTGAAATACCCAATAACAATACTCCCCAGAATAAACAAAAGCCCAACTGCAGCCCCTAGCCCGGTATAGAGAGTAACAATTTTGCTTGGCTTTGGCTCAGAAGGGCTGCCGGGAATAGTGACTGGTTCAAAATCTGAGAAAAAAGGCGTCTCCTTTTTTACCTGAATTTCAGCTTGTTGTAACTGATTCGTCAAAGTAACGTAGAGCCCATTTACCAACTGATAATTAAACTGTAGTTGCTGCTCTCTGGTTTCCTCTATTTTAGTTAATCTCCCTTGATGAGTGTCTCGAAAAAACGCCAACTCTCTCTGTGCCTGAAGATACTTGGCCTCGGCTTCAGCCTGGCTCTGCCTGATGAACTGGAGGTCGCTCACAAGCTTCTCGGTTTTGTAGGCCGAAAGATATTCAATTAGCCTGGCCAGCACTACCGTGTTAAATTGCGCGGCAACTTCAGGCTCGGGCACTTTTACCGTTAAGGTAATGATTCTGCCGCTGCTACTAATATTGATGCGTTTTTTTAACTCTCCTATTGCCCTTTTTTCGAAACCGTTTAGCCTTAAAATTGTTGGATAGCCTTTTATCTCTGTCTTTTTCCTTTTTGGAATTTTGAGTGGCTTTTCTTTTGCTAATCCAAACAGAATTTTGATGTTAGCTGGAAGGTCTTTAACATAATCCCAAGCCCTAGGAAAAAAGGGTTTAGGCCTTGGAGTTGCAAAATACTCATACACTGAAAGCTTCTTTTTCGGTTTTTTGAATTGAAACTGCTCATCGAGTAATGATAGTAAGAATGGTGTACTTGAGATAATCTGCGGAAACATATCAGCATCTACCCCCCCGGCACTGGCCGAACCCCTGCGTGAATTACCTCTAACTCCCGCCAACCCAATTAAATCACTGAGCCCACCAAAGGAGCCATCTTCACTCCCCTCAGACAGTATTTCCACCTTTGCTTCATATTCTGTAGGTGTTGTCCTGGCGGTAATAATACCAGCGACTAAAAAAACGGCCATCCCACCGAGAATGAACAACTTTCGCTCGTAGATAAGCCAAAAGATACTGATCAACGAAATTTCTTCGCCAGCAAAAGTGTCCTTGATACTTACTCTACGTTTAGGGCGTAAAAAACTCATGGGTTCGGGAAAAATTAGTTGAACAGTTCTGGGAATGTGGAATTCAAAAGAGAGTATAAGATAAGGAAGCTGGTTGACAAACTGATGACCTCTCCAGCGCTGAGCTTTCGTCTCGCTGCGGCCTCCGGAACAATGATTTCAGCTCCTGGCTCTAGGCCCGGATAAAACTTGACCCCTATAAAGCGCCTCGTTCTCTTTACATCTCCATTGGCATATACCACATAGGTTGACTTTCGGCTGGAGAGCTGTGTGAAGCCACCGGCCTTGCCTATGTAGCTCTTGAGGCCTCGCCCTTTCTCATACCTGGTAGTCGTTGGATACAGGACTTCTCCCCGAAGTCTTATTGTTTGCAACTCTTTTGGAACTGTAACAATGTCTCCCTCTTGCAAAATTAAGTCATATTTAGATCCAGGGTTTTCAAGGATCATATCGAGGTTAATGCCAACCAGTTCAGTTTCCTTGAGCTCTTTCTGTTTCAAATCTCCTCTTAATAGCAGCCGTTCCTTTCGGGCCTCTTCTGCCAGGGTCTGATCATCCTTTTCCAGCTCTTGTTCAAGCAGATTCTCCTTGCCCTCACGAATCCTGGTATTTACCCTTTGCAATAGTAACCTCTCACTCTCCGGATTGTCGACGCCCTCCCTCACAGTATTTCGCTGGAGTTCTCCGAGTTGATTAATCTGGTCTTTTTCGAGCTCCTCCTCATAAAATTCTGTTCTTCTCAAGAGTGTAGCACCCTTCGGATAGGCAAATTGATTTGGGCCTCCGGCCCGCCTTACGAGGTCAGATATTCTCATTGTAACGGACTCAAGGGCAAAATCACCCGGGTAAAAAACCTCACCCTCAATAGTAACCATCTTTTGCTCCTGGTAGCTTGGGCTTCTTCTTATAAACACATGATCAAAAGGTCTCAGTCTCGTGGCTTCTTCATCCCCATTAAAGCTGAGATCTCTGTTAAGTTGCACTGTGATAATCTCCGCAATATTTCCTCCCACTTCGTTATTCGTCCGCCTGGCGATCTCAATGGAACTTGCTGTGGCCGACTCCTTGAATCCACCGGCTGCAATGATAAGATCTCCAACCGACATATCGTCCGCATAGGGATAAGGGCCACTCTTGTTGACCTCACCACTTATCTGAACATAATACTCTTCCCTTAGGTCATATAGACTTGGAATATTGATAAGATCCTCATTTTGCAAAAGAATATCTTCAGAATCGCCTTTCATAATTGACCCAAGATCTATTGATTTAGCCTGAAGTGTAAAGTTTAAAGCTGTCCTGTAAAGGGTGGATCGTTTCACAAAGGCATCACCTCTCAAGCCGCCAGCAATTTCAACAAGACTTCGAACTGTCATGCCTTCCTTTAACTCGTAATGACCGGGGCGCAACACCGCACCGGAAACCTGTACCCGGTTAATGAAACGATCTTCTATTTCGCCAACATAAACGACATCTCCATCGGCTGGCTTGAATGTATCATAAGCCTCTTTGCTAATCGTTTCAACCCTTTTCTGAGTTTCACCGTATCTTGACACCGTCACGTTGTCCTTGAATGCTTTTTGATTAAAGCCTCCAGCGAAGTGTAACAGGTCAGAAAATGATTCATCGGGTTTGACCTCGAACAATCCTTCGATTCGAACCGCACCACTAACTTCCACTCGACGTGTTACTGGCCTCAGGAGAATCACATCATTGTCTTCCAACGTGATATTACTTTCGGATTGCCCTTTGGTAATAAATTGATAAACGTCGACCTCCGTGACTAACTTATTTGCTCTGTAGACCTGAATATGCCTAAGAGTTCCATTTGGAGTTGGCCCCCCGGCTGCGTAAAGGGCATTAAATACCTTTGCAAATGATGGCATAGTATATGTGCCTGGGTTTTTCAACTCACCTACCATATTCACTTTGATACTCCTTATATTTGCAACAGTAAGTGAAAGAAAAGTGTTTGGTCTGTCTCCCTTGAGCCCTCCATAATAGTCACCAAGTCTGGATTTCAAAAAATTCTCAGCTTTTTCTATTGTAAGTCCGGAAAGTGACACCAGCCCTACCAACTTTAGCTGAATAAAGCCATCGGGAGTGATTACTTCTTTAAAGTTGTCGTTAGTGCCTCCGAAAATAGAAATAGCCACCTCGTCTCCAGGGCCTAGAGTGTAATTCTTTGGAGTCGGCATATTGAGGTTAGGGGAAAAATTAAGTGCTTTTTGATGAAAAATTGAATACCCAAAAATTTTCTTTTCCAGAATTGTCAAGTCATAGCCCAAACTGTCCCTGGCCGCTATTGATTCGAATAAATCCTCTCCCCCGTACTGCAGCGCACTTCGGAGTTCATCTTGCGCCGATCTCGTTCTTTCTTGTCTTCGCTGACGCCTCAGGCTTAAGGGGTCTAGTCTTCGGCGTAGCCTCGAGAGCTCACTTGGAGGCATTCCCCGCTGCCCTGCTAAGGCGTACAATTGGTCATTAGAAATCCCTAACGACTCTGCCTTATCGAGTAGGTTCTCAAGCTGACGATCCGTCAGCTGATCCACTTTAACAGTGCCAAGGTCGTTGAGCGACTGTGACTCACAAGTACGAATTATAGCTATGTTGCAGATGAGGAATACTATAGTTGAAATAAACAAAACCCTGATTCCGAGAGATTTCGACGGTTTTTTTCTGCTTTCTGTTAACACCATGCTCTTTTATACCATTTAGATCATTCATGGGAATACGGTATCCCGCTATGATTAATGAAGTCTACGTCTTAAACGGACGCAAATATAGATAATTATCTAACGGGAGTTAACCATTGGCAATAATTCTTGCTATCTCCCTGAGTTGCATATCCGCTGATTGCATTTACCTAGAATTGGATGATTAACAGTTATTAGCCCGGTTCACTCAGAATCAGTTGTGGTGAAATATATATGACCATGTAGTATTTATTATTTTCTTTGTCTAATGCACAAATCGGCTCGGACATACAAAAAAGGGTTTCCTTTCGTACTCCTTGGGGTGGGCTTTCAATGCCAGAATAATGTGTTCGTTGGTTTGAGTTGAATGTCCCATTGCTCAACCTCGCTAGTGACCAGCGATCAGCGACCAAGTTCTCCTCATCCTCCAAGGCGACTACCCGGATCGAAGATGGAGGTCTTGGTAAGTCTACCTGCCAAAACGGTAAACAATATTGACATTTACAAAGGCATTGAATTTTTTCTCGCCCCTTGGAAGCACTGTATTCTCTTCACCGGGCCGAAAGCCCCATTGATAATTGTTCGAATTAACAAAAGAGAGGTTGGTGCTTATGAAGAACCTGTTAAAGTTTCTGTCAAAAAGCAGCGCAGCTGATGTATCCACCCATGGAGAATGAAGAGGGTTGTAACTAAATGCAACATTATAAAAGTCATTGTTGTGAGTCAGCCTTTCTACTCGCAGTCCAATCTTATTTAGTCCGTTTACCCAACTTGCCTCTAACGACTGTAGGTTACTCCCAGGCCCGATTCCAGCGCCAATCACTTGCCCAAGATGTGTAAAGCCGTTTGTGACTTGCGAATGTAGGTACCAACTCTTCGCATCTCTATTGATATAATTGCTGGACTGCTGCAGCTGTGTAAGCTCCGCATTCAGTTGAAGGTAACGATCCTTACCAAGCAATGAAAAAAGCTTAGAAAAACCAAGGATGTATGCTCTGGAATGCTCTGGAGTCATAATGAAATCTCTCAGGTTCCATGAGGCATCATTCCGACCGTATTCTGCATATAACTCAGCATGCGCCTTTTTCCAAACCCACCTAAAATACACGGAAATCAGCTGATCCCTGTTAAGCAAATCGTCGGAAACCGGATCGTTGGCTTTAAAAATATTTAGTATGCCCGGAAAATAATCTTTGTTCCTTTTGGTGTCACCAAAATATTGTTGAAAAACTCTAGAAGCTCCAACATGAAAGCCAGAGAACCACGATGGAGAATAATTAAAGGTGAATCCAGATAAATACCTCCAATCATCTATTGGATTCAAATAGAGCGGATTAATAGTCTGTGTCGGCATGTAGCCAGAGCCTTCGAGCTTTCCAACCAGTGTTTGAAATTCAAAAGACCCTATAGAAGTCTCGATTGGTCTGGTAGTTTTTAACCCCAAGTGATAAAAGCCAGGAGCATTGTTGCTGAAGATCAAAGCGTTTCTTTTTCCCGGGCCCCACCAGATGTTCTGAGAAGAAGCTCCAATAAAAACGGGCCCCAGGTTGAGGCCTGCAAAGCTCTGGCCGGGATGAAACCTATAGTAAGCACCTTCACCAAATCTTTCAGGCGAATCTATATAATTATAGGTGTACCGATAGTAAAAAGGCAGCACATAGGGGTTGGTAAAACCTTGATACGCCTGGTTTGCCGACCAAACTGCTTCAGGACGTAGCTGCACTTGAAAGGGCCCAGCTTTAAGATAAAATCCTCCTGAGATGTAAGACTGGAAGCCCCTGGAAGGGATCATCAAACCATCATTCCACCCATATGGATTAGTAGTGTTCAATTGAGTAGTTAATTCAAAAGGGAGTAACTCTAAACGAGCCTTTGATGCCTTCCCTTTGAGAAGAATATGACTAAATGCATAGAGCTTTATCGTTGAATCTGCCAAATAAACTTTACTGTTAATTGGGCGAATATTAAAAGATGGCCTAATCAAAGTATCTCCCAATAACTGTAGACGCCGTATTCGCTCCTCAAAGGGTTTAAAGCCTGTAGGCATGTCTTGCGCATTGACTACAATGGAAATAGCCAACGCTACTATGAAGCCAAAAAATTTTATTCCCTTGTTCATTAGGCTACTTCTTGTTAGCGTGTTGAAAAGCAATGTCACGAAAAGCTCAGATTTTGCTTATCTTTTATCTGCTTAGGATTGATGTAAAATCTGTCAAGATACTAATGTCTTTTGAGCTTGATTTAAATTAGCCTTGCTAAGTTCTAAATGCCAGCGAAGAACTTAGACGATAGTTGCCGTCTACCTGCCTGTCGAGTAAATTCGAAAGCAACGATTGTAGTTGGGTTTCATTAAACCATAGCAGAACTTTTAGTAGTTGGGTGGTTCCAGCTTCCAGGAACCCTCCTTAGCCACTGTAACCAACACCTCAAGCTCTTCAGAGAAAATATAACTTGTATTTCCAATTGAAGAGAGGATCTTATAAGTGCCTTCAACAGGGCTTTCCCAAGAATACTGCTTATAGTGGTATTTCTTAATACTCACGTTAAAGTCATCTGACAAAAGGTGGAAGTATTTTCTTATCTCTTTAGCAGAATACTCTTTCCAATGGTGGCCATACGTAACCCTTCCAAATATCTCCTCAACGCCAACACCAATCCCTGTCATAGTCAATAAGTTTTTTATGCTTCTGACGATGCTCATTAGAGTCAAAGAATTAGGTGTCGATATGTAAATGATCCCTCCTGGCTTTATTATCCTGTGAACACTCTTCCAAAATGAAATGGGGTTGAATGTTATGTGCTCCATGATCTCAGTAAAAAGAATCAAGTCATACCTGGAATCAACACCCTCCATGGATTTCATTTGTTCGAGGTCATTTTCAACTATCCCTACTATTCCAAAGACCTTTTCTCTCTTCCTTACAAACTCGAGCTCCCAAAAAGGACTCACATCCATGGCGTCTATCTTGTAGCCCAGCTGGGTAAGAATCATAGAAGAATGCAAATAGTGGCTGCCTATTTCCAATATTTTGCTACCAGGGGGCATTATCTTTATTACCGAAGACGACATTCTTCGATACCTGAGTTTGTGGTAATTGAAATATTCCAGGTCGCTCTCTTTTTCTTCAACAAGTTGAGAATGCACCTCTTCTATTGCTTTGTCGACGTCACTTACTGACCTCATTAGGTTGCTTTATATAGTTTATCCCGCAAGGAAATAATTTGTGAAGGTAAATATCTAAAGCTTTTTGTATTTATGTGACTTAAATTGAAAATAGATGATCCAATGGTAGCCTGAGAGAACAGACCTAATCAATTTCCTTGGAAGATCTTCATCTTATGTCGAGTTGGGAGACACCTCTCGTAGCTATGAAAAGAAACTATTTTTATAATCTTATTTTTTCATTTTCGAATATCCTCTTTCCTATCATAACCTTCCCTTATGTGTCAAGGATATTGGGGCCTTCTGGCATTGGAAAGGTACAGTTTGTCACTTCCTTCTCTCAGTACTTTACGCTTATTGCAGCGCTGGGCATCCCCGTGTATGGTATTCAGGTAATTGCAGCTGCAAAAAACGATTTTTTTAAACTTTCAAAGGTCTTTTCCGAGCTGACAAGCATATACTTAATTACCAGTTTGCTGCTTGCTTTAGCTTATTTTGCCATAATTTTTTCGGTCCCTTTTTTTGGCGACCAGTTTCAACTGTTTCTATTTGCAGGCCTAATAGTGGTTCTGAGTTTTACCTCAATCGAATGGTTCTACTCAGGCCTCGAAGATTTCAAAACCATCGCTGTCAGATCCGTCATCATAAAATCGATAGCACTTGTTCTTACTTTCACTTTCATAAAAGAGGCAGACGACTACCTGGCCTATTTACTTATTGTTCTGTTCACAATACAGGGAAGTCATTTCCTGAATGTGGTTTTACTGAGAGGAAAAGTCTCTTTGTCATTTTCAGGTTTAAATCTAAAAAGACATCTCAGGCCTCTTCTGTTTATCTTTAGCACTACGGTAGCGGCAAGCATGTATACTGTGCTTGACACGGTCATCCTTGGTTTCCTAACAAACGACGAGTCTGTTGGCCTATACACAGCTGCCGTCAAGCTGACAAGGATCACTATTCCAATCGTGATTTCATTGGGTGCCATATTAGTGCCCCAAGTAGCACGGGCGCTTGCCAGAAACGAGCAGGAAGAGATGAAGGCAATGGTCAACAAAGCCTTTGGTTTCGTCTTGCTTCTGGCAATACCAATAAGCGTGGGACTGCTGCTGCTGGCTCCCGAATTTATTGAAGTGTTTTCAGGCGATGGATTTTTACCTGCAGTGCCCAGCATGCAAATACTTTCAATATTACCTCTTCTTGTTGGTCTCGGGCATCTATTCGCCTTTGTTATTTTGGTTCCTGCTGGCTTTCACAAAGAAGTGTTTTACTCCGTAGCACTCGGTTTGGGCCTTTGCCTTGCCCTTAATTTTGTTTTAATCCCTGCCTTTCTGGAAGTCGGCGCCTCAATTGCTAATGTTCTAACCGAAGTGGTTGTCACCTGTTCGTACCTTTATTTTATTCAAAGGAACTTTCGCCTCTCATTTAACTGGATGCCCTCCCTTAAGTCGATGCTATGTGCTTCACTGTTTGTTCCCATTATATTTGGTCTACGGCTGTTATCTTTAAGTGCGGCACTTACTCTAACATTGTCAATAGGCTCCTGTGTACTTGTATACATGGCTTTGCAAATGCTCGTGCTAAAGAACGTGCTCATGGTAGATTTATGGCAGGCCGTAATGAAAAAACTTAACTTCTGATGCCTCGAAGGGTTATGAATGAAAGAAAAGTTTCTGTGGCTATGGCGACATTTAACGGCGGTGCATTTCTGGCCGAACAGATTAACTCGATAGTCAACCAAAGCCTTCCTCCGTCAGAAATTGTCGTCTGTGACGACTTATCCCAGGATAACTCTGCAGAAATTCTTAAGAGTTACGAATCGTCAGGTTACCTGCGCTACCTTCCCAACGAATTGCGGCTTGGCATTATTGAGAACTTCAAAAAAGCCGTTTCACTAACTGATGCTCAAAACTACATCGCATTTTCGGATCAGGATGACATTTGGATGCCGCACAAGCTGGAGACGTTGTTGCATCGCATGAGCGAAATAGACGATGGAATCACTCCAGCCTTGATATATTCAGACTTGGCGGTCATTGACAGAAAAGGCAAAGTGATTAGAGAATCGTTTTGGAACGAACTTGGACAGGATACTTACGTCCACAGTTTCGAAACGCTACTCTACGGAAACTTTGTTACGGGATGTAGCATGTTAATAAATCCGCCAATGCGAAAACTATTTCTCGAAATGCCCTCCAACGCACCAATGCATGATTATTGGATAGCACTGATCGGGTATAGCTTTGGTATTGTATCCAGAATCGACCTGCCACTTGTAAAGTATAGAAAGCATGAAAGTAATGCGGCCTTTTCAGCGTCTCATCGAAAAAAAACTGCTTTCAAGCGGCGACTCCAAAACCTAAAATTTCTAGTAACCGGGGATCAAGACTACCTAAAGAGTGAGACTGCAATAGCTTCGCTTTTTTTAGAGAAGTTCAAGCCAGTGCTGTCAGAAAAACATCGCACTATGTTACTCCGCCTTTCACAATTGAGGAACCGATCCTTCTTGAAAAAGAAAGTCTCATTTCATTTGGCCCTGCGTGGACGATGGAGAAAGGAGAAGTAGCCCTTATCCCACTGCAGCGGGACTGTGCAGGAAATGGCAGGGTGAAAGTTTGTCACATCACGCCCGTTGCGAAACCAAGGCAAATCAGGGTCAAACACCAGCTCCCACTGATAGTTAATTGACCTGACGTAGACCGCTTTTGCGGATACTAATATGTTAGAAATTTTCCAATCGACATGCAGCCCTGCTGTAAAATCGATCCAATGCCTTCTATAGTCTCCTGTTCGGGAAAAAGCATATAGCATCCAGTCATTATCGTGTGTGATTCTCTCTAACTGGATACCTATTCTATTAATCCCTTTTATCCAACTGAAATCCAAATACTGCGAATTGCCTCCTGGCCCAATTCCTGCACCGAGAAGCTGGCCCTTGTTAGTAAACCCCTGCCGAATATAGTCGTCGGAATACCAACTGTCTGCATCAAAAATTCCTTCCCTTTGCGATTGCTGTAACTGAGTGACTTCTATTTGGAACTGCAAGTACTGTTTGGTCCTTAAGGGAAACAACTTGGTAAGGCCAAGAGTATAGCCTCGGTTTTTTTCGGGCTCCTCCAGCCATTTCCTGAATTTTCTGGGCTTCCCATGATTGCCAAATTCAGCGTAAATCTCTGCTGATTCCGGTTGAAAGACCCACCTCAAAAAAACAGAAGATTGCTGGCTACTGTTTGATTGGCCTACTATTGGGGCCTCAAAGGCGTTTTCTTTCTTGTTAAAGATTGGAATAAAGTCTTGGAGGTGCTCTAAATCTGCTTGGTAGAGTTGCTTTGTTTTATTGTAGCCCAGGAAAAGCCCCTTGACCCACTTTGGCTGCCATGAAAAGTTAACGCCGGAAATATATCGCCATTCATTTCTCTTTGGAGAAAAAAGAGTAGCCCCATAATATGTTCTGCCTTGCTGAGGCGGGGTTTTTCCAGAGTTCCTCAATTTGCCGGCAATAAATTGCCCTTCGAAATTACCAATGGCAGTAACCACCGGTGCGTTCGTTTCCAGAAAAAAATGGGTGAAGCCCTGCGCATTGTTGCTTAATATTATTGCGTTTCGGTGACCGGGGCCCCACCACAGGTTCTGCGTTGATATTCCCATGGAAAAGCGGTCAAAGCTGTACTTCACGAAGGACTGACCGGGAAGAATTTTGTTGTAATTTCTGTTCGCCAGTTTTTCCGGTTGGTCTATTCTGTTCCACCAAATATACCTCCACATCCAAATGATGTCGTAGTGCACCGAGGGAAACCCTTCGTAGTCGAGGTTCCGTGCGAAAATGTATTCAGGCCGTAATTGAGAGGTCAATCTTCCATACTTAATATGCAGGCCAAGGCTTAGAAGGTTTTGAGCGCCGACAGCTGGTATAACAGCTCCATCATTGCTACCATAAGGAATTTTTGTGTTGCTCTGATAGCGATTTTGCAAAGGAAGTGCAGCTACTTTAAATTTCTCTTCATTAAAAATCGTACTCCCTTCCCACAGATACCGGACATTGTTAATGTAAGACGAATCGTCATTTATAAAAGACAATGATCGCCTGGAAAAAGAATACTTATCCGAAATCTCTCCCAGCAACTGGCCTCGTCTCAAATAGTCCTCGACAGCATCATAACCCATAGCGGGGATCGACTGCCCAAAAACTTGATTGAACAAACATAAACTCAAAAGCCAGAAAAGGTACTTTCTCACATTAAATGTACTTTGGGCATGATGTTACTGTATGAGCTGGCATAACAATTAAAATATCAGTTCTATTCATCTTCATTCAATAGTAGCAAGACTCACCTTGATGTATTCGTAACAGTAGGAGTGCCTACTCTCTTTTAACTACTTGTATGTCAAAACAAACACACTAAACCTCCAGCTTTCCCACCAAATATTTCCCAGTAGAAAGAAGAATAGTAAATCATTTCAATATGGTCTAATTTAAAGTAAGCGTTTTCAAAGTCAAATTGTCTAGAGACCAGCTTTCGTCGCATATGTCATTTGGAATAGGTTGGGTAAGCCTATCAAAAAATCTGATTTCCAGCTTATCCGCTGAATGACCAACCGTTTTACTGATTTGGTAAATACTAGTTCCATTACTGAGCTCAGAATAGTAACACAGCAACGGGAGGTCAGTCTTAAAAGCTCCGGTCTTCGGGTCATTCATCCTCCATCCGTTTTGAGGATAAGATTGTTGTATGCACCATAAAGCATTACATATCCCATTGGAAAAAGTGGTTTCGATGATTGACTGCCCGTCAACCAGCATCAACCACCAATCTGGCCCAGCAGGATACGATAAATTGCCATCCCAGGAATCATGAATAAACAGGTCAAAGGAAATAGTTATATAGTTATGTTCGGGAAGGCCGTCCAGTGCTATAGAAAACCCATCGTCAAAGTAATTCCCAATTACCTGATTTCCATTATAATTCATGAGCTTGCCTCCCACAATATTATCCATATCGGCACTCTCAAAATCGTTGAAAAATACAATAGCGTCATTTTTCACCGTGGGTTCACACGAAGCAAAAAAGATCACAAAACCCATCCACCAAGAGTATTTAATTGATAGTGACATAGTCCCGATAACTAACTCCGCAGCTTCTTTGCAACTTTATTAAACGTTTCAATGTACTGGCTGGTCACAGTGTCCCAGTTGTACTTGGCTGTAAGCCCTTGCCGGACAACGATCCTAAACTCATTCGCCAGCTTTTCGTCCATATCCAACACTTCTATTTTTTCCACCACTGAGTCAGCGTTCTTTTCGAAAAAAAGCCCATACTTGTCTACACCAAGCACTTCTCGACTAAATGGTGTATTCAAAGCCAATATACAACATCCATAGGCCATTGCTTTAAGTAAAGTGGGGTTGGTTCCTCCAAACTCGTGACCATGCAAGTACACGAAGGCATTGTGATAAAGCTCGGCCAATTCCTCTGGATCTGTCACATATCCTGTAAATAGTAACCTGTCATCACTTTCAGCCATTGATTTAATGTTTTTGGCATAGTTGTCTTTGTAGGGCACGTCGCCAACAATGACAAGTTTTCTTTCAGAGCTCGAGCGTAGAAAACCCTCTACCAAGAGGTCAGCATTGTTGTCAGGTATAAGGCGGCCTACGATTAGAAAATATTCTCCTTTAGTAAGCCCCCACTTTGATATTTTCGAGGCATCAGTAGATTCTCTAACATTCGCTCCGTAGGCAATAACAACTGACTCTCTTTTAAACAAGCTTAGATATACCCTCCTCATTTCATCAGAATCATTAACTAACTGATCATATAGCTTTGTGGAAAGCCAGGAAGCAAAATAAAAGTATCGGGCACCTAATCCCTTCCATTTTGGGCGAAGCCACTCCATCCCATCCACATTAATGGCTGTTTTTTTTCCAAATATTTTCGATATCACTCCAAAAGGCCCATTGGCAGAATTAACAACGAAGATGACATCAACTTTGCTAAAGCAGGCATGTATCATTGAAAAAAAAGAGTGTATGAACTGACTAAGTACCTTCGTTTCTATCGAAGGAAGGTACACTAACTTCACACCATTAACCTGCTTCGGTCGATCCTGAAACAGCGCCTTATGACAATAGACTGTTACTTCAATCCCTCGTTCAACAAGTCGTTCCGACAGTTCCTTTACCAGCGTTTCGTACCCGCTGTATACATAAGGATATCCCCTGGAGCCAATAATCGCTATTTTCATTCCGTTAACCAATCAACTTCCCTTCCTCTGATATCAAAACCAATATTCTTAACGTTCTCATTGGGGCAGAGCCTGATGAAGTAATTTTTTACATTTGTTTCCAAAGACCCACCCATTTACTCTTAAGTTGTGTCACTACGAAAAATGAACACTGTTGTATCAATCGTTTATGTAAATTACAATAGTTCGGCACTTATTGTTGACTCCATTGATTCACTGACAGCTCACTGCAAAGATGTTCCTTTTGAAGTAATAATTGTCGACAATGCTTCCAAAGTTGAAGAAAAGCTAAAATTGGACTCTTTGAGAATGGAAAGGAATTGGAACAATATTCAAATCATTTACGCCGGTGAGAACCTGGGTTTTGGTAGGGCAAATAATCTTGGGGCTACCAAAGCCATAGGTAAATATTTGTTTTTTCTCAATCCAGATACGCTGATTTGCAACGACGTTGTAAGAATACTTTTTGATTTTCTGGAGTCATCAGAGCCTAAAATAATTGCTTGTGGTGGCTCCCTCCTCACAGCGGACAAAAAGCCTACTTCTTCCTACGGAAATTTACCCGGAATATTCCAGGAGTTGGGAAATATCGGGCTAGGGTTAAGTTTCATCCTTGGCGGCTATTACAAAAGGCATTTGGCAATCAACGCCGCCGTCTATCAGACCACTCCGACAAAAGTACCTTACATCGTTGGTGCCGATATATTTATTTATGCTGATGCCTTTAATGACCTTAATGGATTTGATGAATGCTTCTTTATGTACTACGAGGAAACTGACTTGTTTTATCGACTTTCAAAAAAGAGATTGGATTCTTATATTGTTCCTGATGCTCAGATCATACACCTTGAAGGTGGGGCTGTAAATTCTTTGGCGACAGAAAAGTTTAACCATGCCAAATTTGAAATGCTCCTGGCGAGTAAGATTTATTACTATCGAAAATGGTCGTCAAAATCATCCCTTCCCTTATTTAAGCTAATTTTCCTGCTCCAGATTGTTGTTCAGTTTACCAAAGGCAATATGGGTAGTCAACTCAAGCCTCTACTCAAAAGCTATTTTTCGATAGTTTTAGGAGCAAAATAGAATAGGTTCTATTTCGCTTGACGGGTATCAAAAAGATTCCGTGAATATTAACTCAATACATCTCGGTTTAGAATAGCTTTGAAGCAATACAGAATTTATGAAATTAGTAGTTGACACTCACCATTTGATGTTAGAGAATGCCGGCACAAAGAGGGTAACTATCAATTTGCTCGCTGAGCTAAAAAGAACTCCCGGAATTGAATTGATAGAACTTAAGCCAGACTATTCTTTAAAAAAAGGAGCAAGTCTCGCAAGCAAGCTCAAAGGTCATTTTCTGCGGTTCTTGTGGGTTTATGTTCATTTACCTTTCAAATGCTACACTTCTAAAGCTGAATTTTTATTATCTCCTGAGTTCAACACACCCTTGTTTTGCCCTTGTCCACGGGCTGTAATTGCCCACGATGCGCACATGCGGGCTCAGCGAGAGTTTACCAGCACTTTATGGTTCTATTTCTACTATGTTCCATTTATAGAAGTAGCCATCAGAAGAGCTGACTTGATATTCACCGTTTCTCAATTTGCTAAAAGGCAAATCGTTGATTTAATGCGTTTGGACCAAAGGAAAGTTCATGTAGTATATAACGGGGTCGATCAACTGTTTTTTAAAAGTGCGCCGGAGCTCAATTCAAGGCTTCCCGGTGGACTTGTTGCAAACCAGTATATTCTTTTCGTTGGCACCTTTGAAGCGAGAAAAAATATCGGAAGGCTTCTTGAAGCTTTTAGCATATTGAAAATCAAACACACGGAAGCATTTCAAAAATTAAAGTTGGCCATAGTAGGGCAGTCAGCTTCCGGCAAGTATTCAGATAGCACTAAGCAAATACTATCACTTATTAAGAGCCTAAACCTGACGAATGACGTAGTATTTTGTGGGTATGTGGCCGATGCTGAGTTGCCGATAATTTACCAAAATGCGAAGGCTGTAGCGTTTCCATCTTTGCATGAAGGGTTCGGGCTCCCTATAATTGAAGCGTTTGCAAGCAATGTACCTGTATTAACCTCCAATCTGTGTTCAATGCCAGAAATAGCTGGAGGTGCAGCCCTGTTGATAGATCCATACGAAATAGACGATATCAGCAGCAAACTAGAAAGGCTACTTTTCGATGAGGTACTTCGCCAGGTGCTAACCACCGCCGGTACTGAGAGGGTGAAGGAGTTTACGTGGGAAACATTCGGCTCAAAAGTGTTAGCAAAAATCACATCCTTTTTGAATAAAACAGATGTCAGCGCTGATACATAACAAGAAGAAAAGGCTACTGCTATATCCACTTAATGCTGTTCTGTGGCTACTTTTTCTGCCTAAGAAGGTGTTTGGCAAAAGTGTGAAGTTTAATTCCTTGCCAGCAAAAAAAATTCTCTTGGTAAGGCTAGACTATATAGGTGATGTAGTTATGACCAGCCCCTCCTTTTCATTTATAAGGCACCGGTTTCCCAACGCCAAAATCACACTATTAACTAATCCTTCAGCCAAGGCGCTTTTTAATAAAGACCCCAGGATTGACAGAATCGATACTTTTAATTGGCCCTGGGGACATTTGAGAACAAATAACCGATTCAGCTTTTCGTTACTTAAAGAACTATTAGACCTCGTTTTTCGCCTAAGGAGGGAGGAATTTGATTTGATGGTTGATTTTAGGGGAGACATGAGATTTGGGTTACTATTCGGGCTCTTTACGGGCGCAAAGGTGCTGGTGGGTAACTCAAGGTCAGGCAACAAATTCATGCTGGACTACGCATCGGAATATGATGCCTCAAAACACGAACTGGAGAGGACTTTAGATGTACTCGCCTGCTTCGGAGAGGTTCCTGTAGTGAGTCACCCTGAGATATTTCTTTCAGAAGAAGCGAAGCTTCTGGCAACCAAACATTTAGAGGAGCTTCTGGACACAAGCTCACTAAAAAAACTTGCTATAATCGCTCCGTTCTCCTCAAAAGATATCAAGTCGTGGCCGCTTCCTTACTTTGAAGTCGTTATCAAGCACCTGTTAACCCTCGGTTATAAAGTTGTTATCGTTGGAACAAGGGAAGACCAGGAGAATTCTGCATCTCTTGCGAGTTCTTTTCCTTCAAAAGTGTACTCTTTGGCGGGTAAAACAAGCCTTACTGAGCTGGCTTGGATGACCTCGATATCTACACTTGTTATTGGAGTTGACACCGGCGTTCTGCACATAGCATCTTGTTTTGACACTCCGATCGTAGCTATTTTTGGGCCAACACGATCCTGTGAATACAGGCCTTACTCCAAGTTTTCAATAGTAGTGGATAGTGGTGAATGCAGGTGCGATCAACTCACCCACGTAAAGTGTGATATTCAAGTTAATGACTATGCAAAATGCATGTTTGAACTAGGCCCAGAGGCCGTAATAAGAGCTATTCAGAGCCTATGAATCAACATTATTCTCCCCCGCATGTGGGTTGCTGGCATAAATCCTTATAATTCCGCCTCGATGAAATAAGCTTGCCACCGTCTCCAAAACCGTTGACACCGGTAGCAACACTCCAATTAAGAGATAAAGAGGAATACTTTTCTCGTTTTTCAGACTGTGAATAAGGTCTCCCTTGTAGCCCACCAAGCCCAGGCAGGTACGCAACATTCCCAAGAGGCCCACATGGGAAGAGAAGTAGCTAATTTCAACAGGATGAAGACCACAAGACTCAATTAAGGAGATGATAGAGTCTTGGCTAAAATGATTTATATGACGAGGAACGTCCAATTGCAGCCAGTTTTTGCCAGCCCACCTTGATTGCCAGCTATCTATATTCGGCACTTCCACAACTACCAGTCCTTCTCTACCCAAATTATCACGTATAAGATTCGTGAAGAGGTCTTTGGGTTTGCTTAAGTGCTCTAAAACGTGGAATAAACTTATCACATCAAAAGGAGCGCCCAGAAGTTTGCCTTTGGAATAATAGTTTGAATCTATTTCTAGGTGATAAAATTTCCTTGCAAAGTCAGCCCTCGGCCCTGACGTTTCCACTCCTTTTGTCCTGAAACCAGCCTCCTTACACAAAGAGAGGAATTTACCCTTGCCACTACCAAAATCGAGTACTCCGGGTTCCGAGCCACACCTCTGCTTAATCTTGCCAACCACTCGCTTGTACTCAAAAGAAAGCATTTTGTCAAATATAGAATTTCGATTGTCAATGACTCTATATCGCTCATCCCGATAGATTTCTTCTTCAGAAACATTCACAACAAAATAGGTATAACGGTGATCGCACTTTCTGCAAGTCACTATTGTGAAATCTTCTGAAATCTTGATTCCGTTCTCCAATCCCAACGCATCTGGCTTGGTTGAACACAAAGGGCAGGAAGCTTGCTTCATATTGTGTTTGGCTTGAGTCGAAGTGAGGGTTTTTTATTAAGATGATAGGCTGAAACACTATACCCCACCATCCACCATGACACAAAGGCGACATATAGATATATCTCGGCATTAGAAGTAAAAAGCGGCAAAAACAAGCCCACTTTCACCGTGGCGGCTGTAAACGGTATTACTCGATCTTCTTTATAATTTGCCAGCCTATAAGCCTTAAATGAATACCGTACCGACATAAAAAGCAATAAACAGTAAAGAAAAAGCCCTAAAACACCTAGTTGAACCCCAAATATGATGAATTGGTTTTCGCCGCCAACACGAAGTCCCTCCACGACACCCCGAGCATTACCACTCATAGCCAGACCTATTCCCTGGGGTGATGCAATCATGCTGTCAATTCCCTCAAACCATTCAATGGCGTGACCCAAAGTGGACGGTTCTTGAAAAGTAATTGTATCGTATACGAGATCGACTGTATCCTTTGGAGCCCAAAAATAGAAATACAAGCCAGCAAGTGCCAACAATCCAACTCCTACTAAAATCATTCTGTAATACCGAAATATGATCGTAATAAATACGAGCTCGACAAAGAGCGACGCCATAGAGGCCCGGGAAAATGTTAATGCAAGTGTAATCAGAAGCAAAACTATTAATGCGACATATTTTGCCCTTGACAGAGTGTCCGTCGCATTTAACAGTAAGATGAGCGAAAGTGGGAAGGCAAGTACTACTGCACTTGCGAGCTCAAGCGGGGTAGAAAAAAAGAGGAATACCTTTTATGTCCAGCTGCAGTTTCAAAAGTCCATGAAAGCATGTATTCACCAGTTGGTTCAATTTCATTTAAGGCTTTATTATACTGAGCATACCCCGTATAGCTATGAAAGTGCGTCCCCATCGCAGATTCCGCCGCAACAAAAAAGAATGCTATGAACGCCACGGAAAGTATGACATTAGTAACTACGCTAGTATCACGTCCACTTTTAGAGAAGTTTCTCCCGAAAAAGTACATAATTCCAAGCATAAGAATGTTTTTGAAATATGCCAGCTTTTCCGGAATCCCAGCAGCTCCAAGTGGCAAAATAGCGTATGCAAAAGCAAGTAGAAGAAAGGAAATAAATACTATGTCAATGCTTAAAAGCTTATAACTCCAGGTAAGGAAATCCCGCTTAAAAAAAATAAAGGCAAGAAATGCAAACAGGACAATGAGCTCTTTTGCGTATTGGAAAACAACAACGGCTGCCGTTGATCCGGTTTGCTTGTACACTAAACTCAAAATAGTAATATAGGCTGGCAGATATAGACACATAAACACAATTACATACTCACTGCTACCCTTAAAAAGGATTTTATAAGATGAATAGGCAATGGCCAATAGTGCGGCTGAGAAAAACAACAGAAATAACATCATTGCTTATTAACTCTTGTTTTAAAAGGCGTGGTCGCTCTGTCTTTCATCCAAGACCAAATTAAAGTCCTCTATGAGAAGTCTAGTTAGCTTCCAATGCATAAGCAAAGAAGAACTTGACAACAAAAAATCCTGTCGAAAGTACTCCAAAGACGAACATGCCTATCACGGTGCCTTTGTACCAACGCCATTTGTTGTTTTCGAGGTACCTCATTGGTCTGTCAATTATTTGAATAAGTGGTTGCCGATCTAAGTGATTTAATTTCGCCAGCTCGAGATTCTTCACAATTTCTGAATATGCAGCGAGTGACGATTGTAAATCCATCTGCTTTTGCTGAATGGGCACATTCTGCTTTCGGTTTAAGGCATTATAATTTAGGGTGCTCTCAAGATCCGATGCAATATCAAAAACCGAACTGTCTAGCACCTTTTTTACGCTGTCTGCCTGATGCTGAAGTGTAGCGACAGTCTCAGTCGTCTTTCTCGTTTTACTATAAAGGTAGAACTCACTCACTTTCTTTACCAAAGTCGTATCAAAAGCCGCTGAAAAAAACGGATCCTTAGAATTAACCTGCACACTAATAATGTTGAGCCTTCTTGACGGTTTGTCGACCGCTAGATATCTTTTCTGCAACTGCTCAACTACCTCAATTAAAATACTGTCATGACTGGCGGTAAATTGCGAGGGGTCTACATCGAACGATAAGCCCTTCAGGTGACTCTTTGACTGCCAAACTTTTTCCAATTTGGACTCCCTTGCAAATGTATTGATCAGCCTTTCCTTGCTTCCATTATGGTCTACCTCGGTCAGAAGCGTTTCTATTAACATCCGCTTCGACTTGTAGAGCTCCAAAATATTCTCTCCCTTAAATAGCCCCTCTTCATCTCCTCCGAGAGACCCAAGGCTTAGCCCAAGCGAAGAAGCTAGCCCTGACACTTGGCTTAAACTACTGGACTCCTCAAGTGCGAAGGTTGTTTGTGCTGTATAAGTCGGCTTACGCAGTGTATACAGATAGCCAAAAACACCCCCGACCAAAACAACCATGGCGATGATTTTCCATTTGCGCAGCAGATAGTTAACCAAAGCTGTTATTCGCAACAAAAGCTCCCTTAGCGAAATCTTATCTTCCTGAATGTATGGTTGGTGTTGATTTGTCATACGACGACTCAGGTTTTAGAATTTTATCTGGGTGATTAGAAGCGCAAGAGTAGCCAATCCGCTGGTAAAGCCAATAATCTCACTTGGTTTCAAGGGTATTTTGAAAGGCTTGACAGGCACAATTACTTCTGCACCGGGTTCTACAGACGGGTAGGCACGAATAAAAAGCAATCCCCTTGTTCGGGCCACTTCGCCATTGGCATAAACTACGTACGTTCTGTTTCTCTTCGCCCTGCTATCAAAGCCCCCAGCATGATTAATAAAGTATTTGGCTGATTTACCACTCTCATAACGAACTGTAGTGGGATACAAAACCCGTCCCTTAAGCCTGACTGTTTGAAGCTGTTTGGGAATACTAATAATATCGCCTTCCTCCAGAATAAGATCGTATTTGGATCCGGGCTTGGCCATAATTTCCTCCAAATTGATCCCAATAATCTCAGTACCTTTATTTCCTCCGGCAGAAATTAGGGGGTTATTCAGACCCATCTCTGTCAAGCGTTCCCGCTTAGCGAGGCTACTTAAATCTTCATTGGCTGAGAGATCACTAGCCTTCTGATAAACTTCATCCTCAACCTTTTCAGTACGCAATGTCTCTGATTCTGTAGGGCTCTGCGAGGTCAATTCAATGTTTTCTTTAACCCCTTGCAGGCTCGCTATTTTTCTTGCTAGTTCTGGCTCATTCTCGAAAAACTCTGTTCTTCTAATTAACGTAGCACCTTTAGGATAAGCAAACTCGCTCAGCCCGCCAGCTCGCTCCACTACGTCGGATATTTTCTCATTGACATTTCGAATGGCATATTTGCCCGGGTATAACACTTCTCCGTCAACTTGTATGAATCTCTCCACCCGGTAGTTCGGATTTCGCCTGACAACAATGTGGTCAAAAGGCTCAAGATCAATTTCAGAGCCCGACGCTGAAAGACTCAAATCCTTATTAATACCCACTAAAAGTATGTCAGATATGTCCCGGGAGTTTTGATCTTTTACTCTTCTTGTGATTTCTATATTTGATTCTGAAGCTGCCTCTCTCAATCCGCTGGCTTGGGCAATCAGATCTTCTACGGTCAGGCCCTCAGAATATGGAAAATTACCTGCCTGGTTAACCTCTCCGGTAATAGTTACATAATACTCTTCCTTCAAGTCATACCTTGAAAATATGGTTACTACATCTTCTTGCCTTAATGCTATGTCTTCTGTTTTTTCGGTCAAAAGGTCAGAAAGATCAAAAGAAATTGTTTCAGTGGAAAGATCACTTTTTGTTCGTGTAATAATGGCCCTCGCCAAATGTGCGTCACCAGAGAGCCCCTCAGCTCTTTTAACAAGCTCTCTGACCGTAAGTCCGTCAGTAAGCGAATAATTGCCCGGGCGGAATACAGCACCTTTTATTTGCACTCGATTGGCATACCTGTTCAGGATTTTCCCTACACGAAAAACATCGCCGCTTTTAGCCGTAAACAGGGAGAACTGGTCACCAAAAATATCTGCAACCGTCTTTTCTGAATCCGTATTCCTGGTCACGTTTACCCGATCCTTATAGCTCTCGTCTGTAAAGCCACCTGCATAGGCCAGAACATCAGCAAAACTTTCACCGCCTCTCAGCTCAAACACTGCCGGCCGCTTCACTTCTCCCTTCACTTCCACTCTTGCCAAATACGGATCCACGATCACAACGTCCTGATCCTCCAACCGAATGTTGATTTCAGATTTTCCGCCAATTAGAAAATCATAGGCGTCTACTTCTTTTACAAGCTTATTCGAACGAAAAACTTTGATTTTTCGCAAAGTCCCATTGGTGGTAACACCCCCAGCTGCGTAGAGTGCATTGAATACCGTTGCTAATGAGCTGATAGTATAAGTACCCGGCATCCTAACTTCGCCAACCATGTTCACTTTTATAGTTCTCACAGACCCCAAAGACACGTTTAAAAAAGTGTTGGGTGTCGAACCATTCATCCCTTTGTAGGCGGTGGCCAACTTATCCTTTATTCGCTCCGTCGCTTGCTCAATCGTCAAACCATTGACAGGTAGTGGGCCAAAATTAGCTATCAACAATCTACCCTCTGCGTTTACCCTAGCTTCAAAATATTGCTCAGCTGCGCCATATATGTCAATAAATAAAACATCGCCGGGACCTATCACATAGTTACGGGGAGTTGGCAGGTTAAGGCTTGGCTCAAATGTTAATTGTGGGTTCTTATTGTTGAAAAGGGTGAAACCGAAGATTCTGTCTTCCAAGGGAAGCTCTGGCTCAACGGCATCACGGACGGGTCGGCTGATTTTTTCCCAATCATTTTGTCCTCTTACCTGACTTCCGGGATAAGAGGAGCCTCCGGTCACACGAGCAGAATTAGCTTTGCCAACACGTTGGGTAAGTTTGGTAATCTCTGATGACGGCATACCCTGCGACTGTGCTAGTTGAATCATCTGATCGGGCGTATAACCCATTGAACTCCCTCGACTCATCAGATCCATAATTTGTGAGTCGGAAAGCTCATCAACTTTAACAGTGGTGAAGTCGGGAATAGCCTGCGAGCTCGCTGGTTGATAACTGCCGACTGAGGCCAGCAAAAAGAAAATTGCCAGGAGACGGTATTTTGCGTTCGAAAAGGTCATGATACCCTTTTGCTTAGTCTGGTTTCGAGAAATAAAGCGCAAGATAGGATAATTAATTAGCTTACTAAATAGGAATACAGCCCTGACAACGAAGGCGACAGGATAGTTGGTGTACTACGAAAATAAAAAAGAGAACCTGTTAGTCCTCTTTTTTTGCTCTTGCTATGAAAAAGTGATTGAGCAATACCTCTTTGTTATACCTGAGGGGCTCGTTTGTCTTGTTGTCTATCACCGAGCCTCCTGCTGCTTCCAGTACTGCCTGCGCTGCGGCTGTGTCCCATTCCATGGTAGGGCCGAAACGTGGATAAACGTCGGCACCGCCTTCCGCCAACACCATAAACTTCAGCGAGCTGCCCATTGATACTATCTCAGGCTTATCGTATTGGTTGATAAACTCAAGCGTTTCGTCGCTCATGTGAGAACGGCTGGCCACTACTCGTACGGGGCCGGAGTATACAGACGATTTTCCTCCATCAAGCTGAGTTGTCTGGCCTTTTTCTTCCAGAAAAGCTCCCTGGCCAATAATGCCCCAATGCAACTTCTCCTGCACAGGTGTGTACACCACGCCAGCCACTAGCTCCGTTCTGTTAACAAGGGCTATGTTGACTGTAAATTCACCGTTTCTCTTTATGAACTCCTTTGTGCCATCGAGAGGATCAACCAGCCAGAAATACTCCCAGCCTGATCTTTCGCTGAAATCTATCCCTTTGCCTTCTTCACTCAACACCGGGATGCCGGTGTTCTCAAGGTGTTTCATGATCACGTCATGAGCTGCCTTGTCGGCCTTAGTCAGTGGAGAATTGTCCCCTTTGGTTTCTACGCCAAAATCCTCTGTGTCGTAAATTTTGAGAATAGCCTTTCCGCCTTCTATCGCAGCTTCTTTTGCTAAACCTATCAGGTTCTTAATTTTAGTTTGCTCCATCAGATAATCATCCCCGCTGCGACAGTTTCGTTGGTAGCCTCGTCAACCAAAATGATACTACCAGTATTTCTGTTCCTTCTGTATGAATCCACCAGAAGCGGCTTTGTTGTTCTTAACTGCACCCTCGCTATTTCATTCATTTTGATGTCCTTATCATCTTCGATGCGGTGCAGGTTACTGATATTAACCTTGTATTGCACCTCTTTGATGATGGCCTTTACCTCATTGCTGGTGTGGAACAAAGTATATTTGGCCCTTGGCAGAGGTCCTTTATTGTTCATCCAGCAAAGCATTACATCTATGTCCTGCACCGCCTTGGGTTGATTGTTGTCCCGAACGATCATATCTCCCCTGCTGATATCAATTTCATCTTCAAGAGTGATGGTTACCGACATTGGAGGAAACGCTTCTGCGATTGGGCCATCTGCCGTGTCGATAGATTTGATTTTTGAGGTGAGGCCTGAAGGCAAGACTGTCACTGAGTCGCCAGGTTTGAAAATACCACCAGATACCCTGCCCGCATAGCCCCTGTAGTCATGATACTCGTCAGAATGGGGTCGGATAACTGTTTGCACAGGGAAACGGCAGTCAATATGATTTTCATCGCTGGCGATGTGGATGGTTTCCAGTTCATGAAGCAACGTGCCACCCTGGAACCAGGGCGTTTTCTCTGACTTGTTCACCACGTTGTCGCCATGGAGGGCACTAATGGGAATGAACCTGATGTCTTTCACATCAAGTTTGGCCGCAAAGTCTTCATACTGCTTCACTACCTTGTCGTAGGCTTCCTCAGAGTAGTCGACGAGATCCATTTTGTTCACACACACAATAATGTGGGGGATTTGCAGGAGGGAAGCAATGAAGCTGTGGCGGCAGGTTTGCTCAATCACCCCTTTTCGGGCATCCACCAGAATAAGCGCCAGGTTGGCGGTAGACGCACCAGTCACCATGTTACGGGTGTACTGAATATGCCCAGGTGTGTCGGCAATAATAAATTTCCTTTTTGGCGTAGCAAAGTACCTGTAGGCTACGTCTATCGTGATTCCCTGCTCTCTTTCGTCCTTCAAGCCGTCGGTCAAAAGCGAAAGATCCACGTGACCAAGTCCCTTTTTCCTGCTGGAGTTCTCCACTGAAAGCAGCTGGTCTTCAAAAATTGATTTTGAGTCAAAAAGCAGCCTTCCGATCAAGGTACTTTTCCCGTCGTCCACACTTCCGGCTGTAGTAAACCGGAGCAGTTCCATGTCCAAATATCCGTCTGACATTATCTTCTAATTAAAAATAGCCTTCTTTCTTTCTGTCTTCCATAGCGGTTTCAGATCGTTTGTCATCCGATCTGTTGCCTCTTTCAGTTTGCCTTAGCGCCGACACCTCAAATACGATCTTCTCCAGCGTGTCAGCATCAGATTCTATGCCGCCGGTGATAGTGATATCGCCCAGCGTTCTGAACCTGATCTTCTTCTTTTCAATTTTTTCCCCTTCACGAAGCTGCGTGAACTCTGACTTGGGCAGCCATGTGCCGTCTCGCCTGATTACCTCTCTTTCATGGGCAATGTAGAGCGACGGTATATCGATGTTTTCTGACAAAATATATTGCCAAACGTCCATCTCAGTCCAGTTGCTTATCGGGAACACCCTGAAATGCTCTCCCTGGTTTTTCTTGCCGTTGAAGAGGTTCCAAAGTTCCGGGCGTTGATTTTTCGGATCCCACTGACCAAATTCATCTCTATGTGAGAAGAAACGCTCCTTGGCACGGGCCTTTTCCTCATCTCTTCTGGCACCTCCCATCAGGGCATCAAACTTATTTTCCTCGATGGAGTCCAGCAGAGTTGTAATCTGCAGCCAGTTGCGGCTAGCATTTTTTCCGGTTTCTTCACGAACCCGACCAGCATCTATAGACTTTTGCACTGAAGCCACAACTAAATTGACCCCCAGCTCTTTTACAAGGTTGTCCCTAAAGTCAATCGTTTCTGGGAAATTGTGACCCGTGTCGATGTGAACGAGGGGAAATGGGATTTTGGCCGGCCAGAAAGCCTTCCTGGCCAAATGGGTAACCACTATGGAGTCTTTCCCTCCGGAGAAAAGTATCCCGGGGTTTTCAAATTGAGCAAAAACCTCTCTGATGATAAAGATGGATTCTGCTTCCAGTTCCTTCAGGTGAGTAAGATTGTACCTCGCCATTAATTTTTAATTTTTTTCAAAACTACTTCCAAAATCTTTTTTGTGCACACTTCCAACGACTCTTCGTTGGTTTTTACTACTACATCTGCATTTTTGGGTTGCTCGAAAGGCGAGTCGATCCCGGTAAAATTTTTAATCTTCCCTTCTCTGGCCTTTTTGTAAAGCCCTTTCACATCTCTTTGCTCACACACTTCCAGAGGGCAGTCGACAAACACTTCTATAAAGTTATCCGCCCCAGCCAGGTCTTTGGCTTGCTTTCGGTCATCAATAAACGGCGAGATGAATGCCGTGAGTACAATAGTGCCCGAATCGATGAAAAGCTTCGACACCTCACCAATGCGGCGGATGTTCTCCTTCCGAGCCTCATCACCAAAATCCAGGTCTTTGTTGAGACCCGACCGAATATTGTCACCGTCGAGAATATAAGTGTTGAGCCCCTGGGTAAATAAGGCCTTCTCTACCTCACTTGCCAGCGTTGATTTGCCGGAACCTGACAAACCAGTCAACCAAACCAGCACGGGTCGGTAGCCATTTCGCTCTACTCTGTCAACATGAGTGATACTGTGCTTGTGCGGAATTATATTTTCTGAAACGGAATCAGCAGACATATTTGAAGCCGGAAAAATGAATTAACTATATTCTCTATTGGGTTAGTATAGAATTGAGGCACAAAGATAATTGAAGGTTTCCCGAAAACAAGATGAAAACCCCCATAAACCAATAAAGGGCCATGAAGGCCCTCTATCAATGCTTATCAATGTAAATGTGTTACAATCTTCGAAGAAGTATGTCTCCACTGATCGACTTGAGCTGAAGATTCTTCCCTCCGTTGTTCAATTTGGCGTCCAGCTTTACGCCGACAATCTCTTTCAACCCTTTCCCACCATCAAGGTATTCGAACGTCAGGTCGCTATAGATGTCGCCAGAAATGGTTGACGCCTTCAACGAAATGTTTTGAGACGCTGGCAGCTTAATGTCCACATCGCCGGAAATAGTCTCAAGAGACAGCTCACCACCGTCGAAAGTGGTTTCAATGTCGGCGCTGATGCTTTTCACACCAATATCGACCCCTTTTGGTAACCACACCTCCACTGTCATAGTGGGGGTGGAGCAGTAGCAGTTTTCACGACCGCCTCTTTGCTTTTTCCAGTAGTCTTCAAACTGTTGTTTCTTCATGTAGATGCTCAGTGCCGAGGTAGTATTGTCTACGCTGATAGTAAACTCAGGAGCGGGCCAGTCTTCTTTTTCCTCCACGCTCAAAACTGCTTTTGCCTCCTGTTGATCCCAGTGATTAATCTTGATCACCGACGAGAAATCAAACTCCAGGTATATCTTCTGGCCAGCCTTCACCGGGCTACTTGCCTCGGTGGTGTATTGGGCCAGGAGGGAGGTCACGCTTCCCAGAAGCATGACCAAACCCATTGCTATGGCTTTCATGGCTGAATTATTTTTTCCTTAGGAAAATATCACCACTTACAGCCCTGAGCGATATCTCCACGCCACCACCGTTGAAGGTTGGGTTGGCATTCATGCCTCCCCACGACTTAAGGCCTTCCTTTTCAGCAAACTTTAAATCAAGGTCAGTATAGATTTCACCGGAAACCACGCTTAGCTTAAAGTTAACTTTGGCATCCGAGGGCATGGTAATATCAATATCGCCGCTCGTGGCTGCCAGTGAAGTGGGTTTGGTGGCATTCAGCTTGCCGAAAACAACGTTTATGTCACCACTTACCGTATTTGCTACAATGGGGCCTGACACATCACTCAGGATAATGTCGGAGTTTTTCGACTGTACGTTGATTTCGCCACTAAGGCCTTTGACTACAAAGTCACCTCCTCCGTGCCATGATTCTTGCTCATAGGAGAGCCCCATCGCCGTTGGCATTTTTATGATGTAATCAGAGTCGCTGGCCGCCTTGCCTGCCCCTGAAAGCGAGATAACATTTCCTTCTGTCTTGATATTTAACCCTATCTCCGTGTTGTCTGGCCCGGTAGCTGAAAGCGGCTTCAGTCCTTTCGCTTTTTCAGGAATCCCTTCGTAGTCAAGGGCTGTAATGACCAGTTCCGTGCCGGAATAAGCCTCAAAAGTAATATCGGTTTGAAGGTTTGACACTTTTAGGGTGTACTGCTCCGGAGAGCCTGGAACCTTAAATTTGAATTCCTTGGTTTGGCCTTCCCTTTCACCGAATCGATTCATGTCTCTTCTGTCAACCTTGGCTAACCTCGCCAGTTCCTGAGATTTTGCCGGAAGCTGGCTAACCATCGTCAGAGCCAGTGCTGCTGTAAATAATTTGATTGTTTTCATTGTCCTTTATGTTTTATGCTTATCAATTATTGAATGCTTTATATCAAAACTTCTATGCCCAACTGGGCTTGTTTTCTCACTTCAGGTAGCGTCTCTGTGTTGTCAATCAGCGATTTCAACTTGTTCACCGCACTCTTTTCTTCGAGTTCCACCATCATGTTGATGAGTGAAATTTGAACAATCGGCTCCGTCTGAAATTCCAGGGAGCGCACCAGCTCGGCTCTCACGGTGCTGTTGACAGTCGCAAACTTCTGCAAAGCATTGGCTGCCGCAAGCCGCACATTGGGGCTGGCATCAGTATTCAGTGTGGTTACCAGCGCTTCAATCAGCTTCGGGTCAACTTTGTTGTAGCTTTCCACCTGGCTTACGGCTTGTATCCGCTCGCTTGGATATTGCGCCTTCAGGTTCGCCAGCATGAGCATTTCTTTTATTTCGCTAATCTCCTCCTTCATTTCAGCTACCTGGTTGTTGTCGGCAACCGGTGCATCGTCTTTGTTTCCCCACCAGTAGCCCACTGCCAGCAGCATTACCGCCGCCGCTACCCTCGACATGGCTTGCCAGGAGAAGAAAAAGACCTGCCTTGCTTTCGGACTTGAATGCAAGCCTTTCTTCTCCTCCTCAATCATGGCAAACACATCCTTTTTGAGTTTTTGGCCTGGTTGAGCTGGCTTCACCAGAGAAAACGCTTGTTCCAGCTGCAATTCCTGCTCATAGGCCTGTCTACAACTTGCACACTCATCAAGGTGAAGCTTCACTGCCTCCTCCTGATTTTTTGAAAGCATTCCGCCGATGTACTCCGGCAAAAGCTCCTCGATATGTCTGTTAGTTTTCTGCATGATCAAAATATATTTCTCTCAGTTGCTGGATGGCCCGGTGCATTTGCACTTTGATGTTGCCAACGGTCGTATTCCTTATTTCTGCTATCTCTTCGTACTTCATTCCTTCCAGTTTACCAAGCACAATCAGCTCCCTCTTTTCCTCCGGCATTTTGTCGAGCGCCTGGAAAAGCACCGACTCCCGCTCCCTGGTTATTTCGTCTTCCTCATCGCTATGATGCAGGTCGGCGACATTCTCCACTTTCTTAAAGTCGTCGGTGAGCTGCTTGTTCTTCCGGTAGTGATCGTGGTGCACATTGCGGGCCATTTGATACACCCAGGTTTTGAATTTGTACTCGGGGTTAAACGACTTGCGGTATTTCATCAGCCGCATGAACACGTTCTGCACCAAATCGTCACTTACATCCTGATCGAAGGTCATGCGGAGAAAGAAATTGTACAGCCTCACCTGATACCGCTCAAACAGGTCCTTCAGATAGTCCAGGTCGTCGTTTTGCACCTGAATCATCAGCCACTCATCCGTTATCATCTCCACAGTTTTGGTCAGGCGATTTTGCAAGCTTTTCCGATCGATTTGGTTTGGTTACCAAAAAAGGTACGGAAGGTTACAGGAGGGAAAAAGATTTATTTGGGAAATGATGGGAACGCTGAACCAACACAGCCCCAAGAAAAAACGGAATGGATAAATTTGGCGCAAGAAATACGCAAACGTGGTTTAGTGGAATATCTTCAAATCGTTTCAAAACACCGGCTTCGATAAGATGTCAATTGCCTTAACTTAAGCCGGTGTGAAAGGAGACCTTTATGTTTAGTTTGGTTTCATTCAAGCCTATTGTTTTCACTTCAGTCTAACAGCCTTTACTTGCAAGCTGCTCATTGACCAGCTTTCGTCGCACGCAGGCGCACCTGAGTTAGTTTGCACCAAACGATCATAAAACCGAAAGAAGGCTGCCTTACTAGTGTGTGCTATTGTCTTTGTTATTTGGTACACACTGGTTCCATCAGGCAAGTCGGCCCTATGGCATAAACCCGGTAAAAAATAGCTGGCACCGGTCTTCGGATCGTTGAAGTCAGGAAACTGATCAGGATAAGACTGGAAGAGGCAATAAGTGCTTACGCAAGGGCTATTCGAAAAAGTGACATCCATGATTCGAGCGTCGTGCAGTTCCATATACCAGCGATCCGGCCCATCATCTCCGCCAGCGTTGCCATCCCACGAATCGTGTAACAACAGAGTAAAGGTAACTTCCAGAAAATCGTGCTTGGGAATATCTGAAAGGTCAAGATTAAAACCACCTCTGTTATACGGGCCAATTACCCAATCTCCGTTGAAGTCAAAAAGCTTGCCTCCTTCGATATTAGCCAGTTCAGATTGGTCAAACTGGTTGGCGTATATCACTTCTGTCAGTTCTTCCTTGGGTTGACATTTAACCAACAGAATTAAGATCAAGAAGAAAAATGTGGCTTTGATGCCGTTCAATAACATAGATGCCATTTCTAAATTACAACGATAACTTCATTATTATATATGAGTCAGTTTATCGATTAAGAAGTTCTCAATTTTCAAACTCAGTTACTATGCTCTAAAACAGCCTCTTAAACAACTTCGTAAACTTCAGCATCTCGTTCAGGTCGCTCACTTTGATTTTGCCCATCATAAAGGCCATTTCGGCGCTACGTTTGCCCAGCTCAATTTCTTCATACACTACGTCGCTTGTTTTTATTGTGCATTTTGCCTCGCCCTCCAATCCCTGACTTACACGGCAGGAACCTTTCTCGATCACAGCGGTAAATTGCCCGCCGTTCTTTCCTTCTATATCAAAATGAAATATCGTTTCAAATCCTTCCTCCAATTTTTCAGGCCTGAAGCGATCCTGCAATGACAAAACTATTTCCCGTGCTATCTCTGGTTTGGTTTCCATGGTTTCTTGTAGGTGTATAATGCTATTTCTGTAATTTTTACTTTTTCTCTCCAACTCTCTGATTCAAGCGTCCGCTTGGATCCAACTCATCTATTTCAATAAAACTTCTTCCCTTTCTCAGCCAGCTCCACCAGCAAATCGGCTGGCTTAAACCTGCTGCCAATTTCTTTCTCGAGCTGAGCCATTTTATCGACAATGGTTTTCGCTCCCTCGGAGTCGCTATAGCGAAACGGTCCACCCAGAAAAGGAGGGAAACCCAACCCGAACACCGCCCCGATGTCTCCATCTCGTGGCTCTTTCAATATACCATCTTGCAGGCAGTAGACTGCTTCGTTGATCATGATTAGTGACAGCCTGTCCTGTATTTCGGAATCAGTAAAAGTTTTGCTTCCCCGGCTTTCTATGAACCGCAACGCCTCCTCATTCACTTTGCCCCTCAGTTTCTTACCTGTCTTTTCATCGTACTGTAAAAAACCCTTTCGGTTCTTGCGGCCCTTAAAGCCTGCTTCGGCAAGTTTGTTCAGTAGGTTGGAGCTCTTCGCTCCCCGCTTGTTGAAGAAAGCTTCCAAATCTCCTTTATTGATATGAGCGCCAACGTCAATACCTACTTCATCAATCAAGGTGATCGGCCCGACGGGGAAGCCGAATTTCTTCATTGCCTTGTCCATCTGCAAAGGATCGGCCCCTTCCTGCATGAGCAACAGCGCTTCATTGATGAATGGCGCCAGGATTCGGGTAGTGTAGAAGCCCGGGCCGTCTTTCACTACGATACAGGTTTTGCCCTGCTTCACACCTACTTCCAGCGCTGTGGCAGTTACCCAATCAGCTGTTTTACCCGTAACAACTATCTCCAGTAGGGGCATTTTGGGCACTGGCGAGAAATAATGCATGCCAATGACTGTCTCCGGCCGGGAGGAGGCTTCTGCGATTTTAGTAATAGGCAATGCCGACGTATTCGAAGCGAAGACACAATCCTTGCGCAGAGTGGCTTCAGTCTCTTTCAGTACTTTGTGTTTAATGTTAATGTCTTCAAAAACCGCCTCAATGATCACATCCGCCTTGTGGAAACCCTCGTAAGTAGTCGTGGTGTGTACTTTGTTGATGATAGTTTCGGCGTCCGCTTTGGTGATGGCTCTTGTTTTCACCTTTTTCATCAGCACCAACCAGATGTTCTTTTTGGCCTGGGCCAATGCTGGCTCCTGTAAGTCTTTCAACAAAATATCGGTGCCGTTTTGAACGGTGACTTCCGCTATGCCTTCGCCCATGAGGCCAGCGCCCAAAACTCCTAAAGTTTTAACTGGCCTGGCAAGCTCTTTCATCGGGTTTTTGCGCAGCGCATTCATGGCAAAGAAAATGTTGATCAGCTGAAATGCCTCGGGCGACTGAAGCAGTTGATCAAACAGTTCAGTCTCTTTTTCGGCAGCCTGCTCCCGGGTATGGCTCAATCCGTATTTAACTGCCTCGAGTATTTTATAAGGAGCAGGGTAGTTGCCGTTAGTTTGGCGAAGCATCATTTTTGTTGCCTGGCTGAAAATGATGCCCCTGGTCAGCGGATTGCTTTCCAGAATTTTGGAAGCCAGGGGCACTTTGATTTTCCTCCTGAACTGGCCTGCAGCCAACTTTCTTGCGAGTTTGATCGCCGCATCCAGCAGCTTCGGTTGAAAGACCAGCTCATCAACCAGTCCCATTTTCAATGCCGGAAAGGCGTAGACATTTCTTCCTGTCAGAATGATACTAAGGGCATTCTGCACACCTACGAGTTTTGGGAGTCGGTAAGTGCCTCCCAGGCCGGGAAGCAATCCTAGCTTCACTTCTGGCAAAGCCATCATAGTGCTGCTGTGATTACTTGCCACTCGTCCGGCGCAAGCCAGGCTGATTTCCAGGCCCCCACCCATGCATGCACCATGAATGGCAGCCACACAAGGTTTTTTGGAGTCTTCCAGATCACGCAGCATAGCATGGCCTGCCTGCGCTGTTGCTTTCGATTCACCAGGCTTCATTTGCAAAAACTTCTCTATATCAGCACCAGCCATAAAACCCTTCTTCCGGCTTATCAGCACAGAGGCTTTAAGCTCTGTGTTTGCCTCAATCTGCTGCATTACCTCCCGAAACTGCGCTTCAGTGTCAATCGATATCTTGTTCCACTCTTCTCCGGGCAAATCCATCCAGATCACGCCTACTTCGTCGTGTTTTTCAAAAGTCAGAAAGGAGTTTTGTGCTTTTGAGGCCATGATAAAGTGAATTAATAATCTCCTGGAAACGCTCCCAGAGCTTTAGTATGCATGCAGAGTAAATATAGGCGATTATTTAGGATTATGTAAGGCAAATAAACACGAAGTTCTCTATTGGCTGATCGCCTTTTGTTGCGTGCTATCTTTTCGTATTTCCTGCAGCCTTATTTCGGCCATGCCCCTCACCTGAATAATCATTTGAAGGTCTTTGGAAGTGATAAGAGTAGCTATTGGCATAATCTCCCATGAATCAATATATACCTCCAGTTTTTCTGCCAGCTTTCCCTTTTCTATCCCGCTTGTGATGAGCATGGGGATCATGTCGGCATAGGGCTGGAGTTCATAGGTAAGCTGCTTTTCAACCATCGTCTTTATGGAGCTATGGAGAAGCCAATCAGCAGAAGCCAGAACGGCGTCATCAGAATCTACCACAAAGTCAAAGTCTTCTATCTTAAAACTTTTCGATGTTCTGTCAATCACTGGCTTTCCCTGAAGATAGACATCGCCCCTCACATCGCCTGTCAACCCCAGCTTCACGGCCAAGCCATCCTTCGTGCCGTATACCTCTACATCCTTGATTTGCGCAGAATAACCTGCCGAATCGATCCTCAGCCCCAGCAGCTTTTTTCTGCTGTATTTGTTGACCAGGTCAAACGGAAGTGTACACAGTACGCTTGCCACCAGGCTATCCTGATGGTCTGTTTGAAAACTAAACTCAGGTAATGGCACAGGCGAAACTGTTAGGTCATCTCCTTCCACGAGGGTTGATATTTGAGCCGTTAATTCCGCTTGGGCAGTAATTTGTCGTTCAGGGCCACGGGTCCACCTTGCTTTCAGCGTCTCGGCTTTGGCCAGCAGCCAAATCCTTGGCTCATCCTTTTTTAGTCGGATCGGTTGCTGCAAGTCGCTCCAGATTTTTTCAATGATTTTCCTTGTGTCAATGGTCTCTTTCATAAAACCATCCAGCTTCAGTGTAAGGCTGTCTTGGTGGTCGTTCAGCGCTTTCTCGACAGGTTTTCGGAAATTGATGGTCGCAATCCCGAGATTCATCACTGGGTCGCTTTTCCAGACTATCTCGTCAATAACAGTTTTGGGCCTGATGCTCCAGTCTTTTTCAAAACCAAGCTCCGTCTTAAAGAGTAGTTCCAATTCAAATTCTATCGGCGTTTGATTTTGGATTTTCACACCCAAAATATTCTTCATGTATTGACCTGAAACTTTCAGATGAGCCCGATAGCGAAGGTCTGGTGCTTTCCAGGTCAATATTATAGGCTGTTGCTTAGTAAGCTCAAAGTAAAGACTGTCGTTTGTATTGACCGCTACCCTCTTTCTCAGAAAGGTGCCATCGATTTTTTCGTTGATAAGGGCTTCTACCTTATCCAGGCTAAAGCTGAGAGGGATGGTCAGTCTTGAAACCGGCGGAGCAAGCGTTGAGTCGAGTGTTGTTCTTTCCGGAGCGTCGGTTTTTGCTTTCTTGCAGGAAGCAAGGGCCAAAGCCAAAGCGACGGTAACGGCGAGGCATTTTAAGATATCCATTAGATCTTCTCTAGAATCATCCCATGACCATGCGCTCCGGCAGCGCATGCCGCCAGCAAGGCCAGTTTGCCTTCCTCCCTCTTCAATCTGTTCATGGCAGTAGTTACCAATCTCGCTCCAGTGGCACCAAAAGGGTGACCCAAAGATAGTGAGCCTCCGTGAATATTAAGTTTATCCATGTTTATCTCGCCAGCTTTTGCAGTCAACCCCATCTTCTCCATTGCAAATTGGTCGGAATTCAATGCTTTGAGATTGGTGACAACCTGAGACGCAAAGGCCTCGTGAAACTCTATAACATCCAAGTCTTTCAAGGTGAGGTTCTGTCGGTGCAGCAGTTTGTAGGTGGCATATGCCGGGCCAAGCAGAAGCTCTTCATTGGGGTCCTGACCAGTGAACACATAGTCTCTGATTTGAACCGATGTGTCGTAGCCCAGGGCTTTGGCTTTTTCTTCGCTCATGAGCAACACAACTGCGGCACCATCTGTGAGGAAGGAAGCATTGCCGGCCGTTATTGTTCCGTTCTTTTTGTCGAAAGCTGGTCGCAGCTTTGCTAGCTTCTCAACCGTTGTATCTGCCCGATAGGTATTGTCTTCCTTAATTGCCTCAAACGATGGCGGAAACTCTGCGGGAGTAATCTCACTGGCCAATATCCCTTCCTCAGCGGCTCTTGCAGCTAACTGGTGCGACCGGGCTGCAAATTCATCCTGCTCTTCCCGGGTAACACCAAATCGGGTGCCCATCAGTTCGCAGTCCTGACCCATAGTGCGCCCGGTGGAGTATTCTGCGATTTGGGGTACCTCTGGTTTGAAATCTGACGGACGGAGAGACAACACAAACTTCAGCCATTCACCGGTCGAGCGAATCTTCTGAGAAGCGAAGAGCTTGGTTCTCATTTTCTTGGGAAAGCCTATCGGAATATCCGACACGCAGTCGGTCCCGCCTGCAACAACCACATCGGCATGACCAAGCCTGATCAGATCAGCTCCCTGAGCAATAGCCTGGTTGGCAGAAATGCAGGCCTGGGAAACGGTATGTGCCGGTGTAGTAAAAGGAATACCTCCTGTGAGGGCGCACTCTCTGGCCACATTGGATGTCACAATATTATGCACCACTGTACCCATGATCACCCGTTCAACCTGAGCCGCATCGAGAGATGTTTTTTTCAAAAGACCCGAAATTGCCACAGCGCCCAGTTGATAGGCCATAAGATCCCGATAGCCTGTGCCCGACTTCAGAAAAGGCGTTCGGGTGCCGTCAACTACTACTACTTTTCTTCCGACATATGATTGCTTTGCCATATCTGGGGCTGTTTAATTGGATATAATTATACAAAAAAACCCTCAGGACAATAAACATCCCGAGGGTTTGAAACGTCTCGTGAGGGTGGGAATTATTCTCCTCCTCCTTTTTTCTTTTTAAGCAGCCCCTTCAGTTTGTCGGCAGCCTCCTCTTTCACTTCTTCTTTTTTCTCTTCGACTTGTTCTTTCACTTCTTCCTTAGCTGCCTCTTTTTTCTCCTCTACCTCTTTTACAACGGCTTCTTTCTTTTCTTCAGCCGCTTTGACAGCCTCTGCTTTTGCCTCCTCTGCTTTTTTTGCAGCTTCTTGTTTCTTCGCATCCATTTCTGAAGCTATCTTAGCCTTGGCAGCATCTGTGGCGGATTTGCCACCCTCGCCCGCATCTACGCTTTTCAGTGTCACTTTTGGATCATCATAAGTGCCACCAACGCCGAAGTTCATCACAATATTGGAGGAGATAGCAGAACTCACTCCTGTGACAGACGCTATGGCCTGATTGGCTGCGGCAGATGCGGCACCGGCAGGCACGTTCATGGCCATTACGTAGTCAATTGTGCCATCTATACCATTACTTCCGGCAATCGTGGTTTTGTATTTGCCTACATTCACATCGAAAGGCTTCAGCCACACTCTTCCGTCCCTAATTTCGGCTTGCATAATCACGTCTTTCAAACTCAATGTCCCTGAGTCATCACCAAGTTTTGAAACAGACGACAAAGCGGTCAGCACTTTAAGGTCATTTACTTTGCCCTCAGCGACTTTCACCACACCCTGGCCCAGGATAGACTCCATCACAGGCATCATATCCTGACCCAAAGCGCCCGCCATAACAAAGTCTGTTGAGAACTTGCCTTCCATCTTCTCAGCTATTGGCGCCAGTTGTTGAACTGTTGTGAATGTATTATACGCTGCTTTGATTGACATATCGGTGATTGAAAAGTCGAAAGCAAACATTGGCTTTTCCAGGTCACGGCTATCGTACTCCCCGTCCATAGCAAACAGACCATCCATCAAATTGAACTTACCATTGTCAAGTTTTACCACACCATCTTTCACAATGATATTGCCCTTCATGTTTTTGATCTCCATGTTGTCATACAACAGACTGGTAATACTTGACCTAAGAATGAAGTCGATATTCTTTGGCACTTCCACTACTTCAAGTGCAGCCGTGTCGGCCTCCACAGTGGCAGTGGTGTCTTCGTCGGTCATCCACTCGTTCAGGTCAAACGAGTTTGAAGAAAAGTTCAGCTCGCCTTTGATGGTTTCATCGTTCAGCGTATAGGCCATGTAGTTGGTAATGGCGCCGGTCATGGCCATGTCGCTGCGACCAAGCGTAGCGTTGAACTTACTCAGGCGAACTTCTTTTGGATTGAAGCTCAGTTCAGACTCAGAAATGGCAAAGCCCTGGGGCAGGTCAGCGTCGGCATAGTAGAAGTTGCTTACGGTCATCCCTCCGCTGGTGGCCAGCTTGTCGTATCTCTCGGCATCTACATCCGACATTTTGCCTTTCGTCTGCATGTTGGCAGCGATTTTGCCTTTCAGCTCCATGCCCTCCATTGGGAAGATTTGCATGATTTTCTCTAGGTCAATACCGCCATTTACTGCCAAATCCCAGCTATAGTCATCCAGGTTTTCAAACCTTAGTGTTGATTCAAGCTTTTCGCCATCTACCAACATAGTGAATTTGTCCATCAGCACCACCGTTTCAGCCATCTTGCCGCTTTCGTTTTTGATGGTAGTATGCATATTCATCTGTTCCATCGGTATCGGATACTCCGCATATTTGATGAAACCATCGGCCAGCCCCATTTCCATATCAATTGTCGGAATCGTGTTGGCAATGCTGTCATAAACGCCCTGAGATTTGGCATTCATACTAAAAATACCCTTCATCTCAAGACCTTCCATAGGGAACATAGTGGCCAGCTCACCTAGATTCAGTTTTGCCTGAATGTCGGCTACCATGTCATAGTTCACCAGGTTTTTGATAGTCAGTTTAGCATCAACGGGATTATTGCCGAAGTCAAGATGAAATTGCTTGATGTCAACCAGCGTATTGTCTATGTTGCCATCAGCACAGTCGATCAACATATCAACATTCACATTGCTGACTGCTGAGGGCAGTTCGGGATATTTGAAATTACCGTCGATTACCTTCATGCCGAAGTTGAATGCTGGCATTTGAGTGTCGTTGTAGATGCCTTTAACAAACCCGCTGAACTGGGTGTCGCCAGAGGCTGTCAGCCCGGTGAAGCTATCACTGTACATACCAGGCACAAGCGACAACAACGACTTGAAGCTGTTCTCAGGCGACGAAAAACTAATGTCCATGTCGTATCCCTCCTCTGGCATGGCAAAATACCCGTCAAAGTTGAGTCCGAAATCGTTGAGCGACACCACGTTGTCTTTGAAGGTAAATTTCATTTGGCCCAAGTCCATATTCAGCGCCATGTCGGCTTTGAGCCTTTTATCAGACATATATTCTACGCCGTCGTAGGAAACAACTAAATTTTCTATTTCTGTGTAGGTGTCCATATCAAACACCTCTAGCGTAAAGTCGCCGCTTCCAGTGTGGTTCATTCCTTTCATTGCCATGTAGAACGGTATCGTGGCGTCATCATAAACGATGTTGCCATTTTTGATTTCCCATTTGTCGATGCCAAACTGAACATCGCCACTTTCTGTTGGAGCTTCTTCGGCAACTGGTTCCTCAGAGGGCTTGGCGATATCATAATTGGCTTTGCCATTGGCCAGCACCTTCACGTAAATATTTGGCTCGTTGAGGTACAAGCCGCTGATACGGTAGTTGCCGTTGATCACAGACATGATGTTGACCACCACGTCGACCTGGTCAACTGCAGCAAGAGTGTCCTTCTTAAACTCATCAATGCCAACCACCCCCAGGCCACCGAGTGTTACAGTTAAATTGGGAAAGTTTTTAAAAAGTGTAAGGCCGAACCGTGACTCATCAAAATACACTTTGGCGTTAACATTCTCTGCAATTGCATCGTCGAGCGCCGCCTTAATATCATCTTTATAGATGACCGGCAGTATGGCTGCCGCCAAAAGCACGACTACAATGAATCCACCAACAATCAATAGAAACTTTTTCATGGCTGAGTGATTTTAAATTCGGAAAGGACAATTACCCGTATATATTACGTTTTCGTTTGAAGTAATTAGATGCAAATTAACAATTTAGAATGCTGAATGATAATAACGAGGGGATGATTTATTTATGATGTTTATGCATCAGCATCTATTGATTTTATAATTTTCGCAAACAATGATCTTTACACCCAAAATAATCTTCAGAATACTGCTATGGGCGCTCTTGCTGGTCGGCGGGGTAGTACTGTGGTTCAACAGTGGGTTGTTTGTTGAGCCAACCACAGTGAACCAGCGACACCAGGTACTGCTGAAAGAAATCGAAGCTTTGGGCAAGCTGGAGCTGGTGAAGTACCGGATGCAGGATGTGGTGGAAATAGAGAGGCTTAGCAAGCGCTACCTGGATCTGGGCATTTTCAGGATTCAGGACGGTGGCGACTCAAGGGCGGTGCTGATTGCCGCCGGAGAGGCAGTAGCATGCATCGATCTTTTGAAAGTGACGACATCGGACATTATCGACGGAGACACGCTGGTGATTCAACTACCAAAACCGGAGCTTTGCTACCACAAAATTGACCACAGCAAAAGCAGGTTTTACGACTTAAAAAGGGGCATTGGTCTGGAAGACAAAGAGTTCAACCAGTTTATTGACACTGCTTACGCTCAGGCAGAGGCTCAGATGATGAAATCTGCCCTCGAGGGTGGTATCCTTGAGGAGGCAGAGGAAATGGCTTACAAAATTCTCTTGCCGCTTCTCAATAAAGTTGCGTCCCGGCCTGTAATCATTTATTTCAAAGAGGAGGACGTTATCCGCTTAAACTAAGCTCGTTGAAAACTCTCTACATCAAATGAATCTAGACTTTCAGGAAAAAGAATTTCGCCAATACACCGAGCAAGCGGTATCCATTTACTTCGACTGGTTAAAGCACCTCCGAGGTTCCAAAATCTATCACAACTATACGCCAGCGCAAATTCAGGAGCGATTCAATGAAACGCTGCCAGAGGAAGAAACGCCTATGGAGTCGCTGCTGGCCAGTGTTGGCTCCGACGTTTTCGAGATGTCGAACTTCAACCCGAGCCCCAACTACTACGGGTACATCACAGGCGGAGGCAATCAGGTTGGCATGCTTGCTGAATTTCTAAAAGCTGGGTTGAACCAAAACAACCTGAAGTGGCACAACGCCCCCGCCAACTCCGAAATGGAGAAAATAGTCATCAAATGGCTCTGCCAGTTCATGGGTTATCCTGATGACAGCGCAGGCGTGCTGGTGAGTGGAGGTTCGGAAGGTAACTTCCTGCACCTGGCTGTGATGCGAAAAGTGATGGGGCCTGCTTCTCTTTCTGAGAAGGGCCTTTATGGCCAAAAACCTATGACGGTCTATGTTTCTAATCAGGGTCACTCCAGCTTCGACAAGGCCATGGACCTGCTGGGCATGGGAAAAGAATACCTTCGGAAAATCCCCGTCGACGATCAGTTTCAGGTAAGGGTTGATTTGATGGAAGAAGCCGTTCAGAAAGACCTGAACGAAGGCTTATTGCCTATTGGTGTAATTGGCATTGCGGGCTCCACCAACAATGGCGCCATCGACAAGCTCAATGAACTCGCAACACTTGCCAAAAAATATAAATTGTGGTACATGGTAGACGCTGCCTACGGCGGCCCTGCGGCTGGCACCGCTGTTGCTGGTCATCTTTTCAGGGGCATGAGCGAGGCTGATGCCGTTCTTGTGAACCCACATAAATGGCTCTATGTGCCCTTCCAGGTGGCCGCTGTTATTGTGAGAAAAAAAGAGCACCTCAAAAACACCTTCAGCCTGGTGCCCGACTACCTTCGGGGCGGTTCGAAAAAAACGGAGCGAGAAGACCTGATGGATTTGACGCTACAGCTCACCAAAGACTTTAAAGCGCTCAAGGTATGGATGACGTTCAAAGCCTACGGGGCGAAAAAATTGCGGCTAGCAATCGAGAATGATATTGCGGTAGTGAGGTATTTCCAGGGGCTAGTGAATGCCTCCGAAGATTTCGAAATGCTGGGGCCAGCCAATTTGTCAATAGCTACCTTCCGTTATGTGTCGGAGAACGATGGAATAAAAAGTAACCAGGCAAGAGTTGACGCAGTAAACGAGCGGATACTTGAACTGATTGAAGAAGATGGGCGTATCTTTTTTGCTGGAACCCGTATTGATAACAGGCCCGCTTTGCGCATCAACTGCAATAATTACAGAAGGACAAAAGCCGATATTGACTTTTTACTGATGGTACTGAGAGAATTGGGGGAGAAGGCACTGTTGAGATCCGTTTAGTCGATTTTGCATTATATTTGTCTTACATGAAAACAATTACGCTCAATCTTCCGGAAGAAACCGACGAGAAAGAAGTCAAAATGATCGTTGCTTCATCACTCTTCGAAAAAGGGATATTGTCATCTGGCCAGGCTGCCACCTTTGTTGGCATCTCCAAACGAGAATTTATTGAAACCGTTGGCAACTACGGAGTGTCGATTTTCGGAGAAACAGCAGATGACCTGAAGAAGCCGTTTCCCAATGGCTGAGATTATTATCTCCGACACAAGCTGTCTAATTGCTTATCAACGAATTGACAGGCTAGACATCCTTCAAAAGTTATTTCATGAGGTGATCATTACTGAGCAGGTTCTCTCAGAGTTTGGCTATGCTGTACCTGAATGGATAAAGGTCAAATCAGCGCCGCCCCCGTTTGGTCATAGCATTCTTGAAACGCTCGATTTGGGAGAAGCAAGTTCAATTTCGCCTGCTCTAAAAACACCTGGTTCAATTCTAATCCTTGACGAGCGGAAAGGAAGGAAAGTTGCCACCGACCTGGGCCTGGAAATTATAGGATCAATAAGAGTCCTCCTCCTCGCAAAAGATAAAAAGATTATTCCAAGTGTGCGTGAGATGGTGGATCAGCTTTCAGAACACAAATTCCGATTTTCCACACACGTCGTCAGGCAGCTTTTGATAGAGGCAGGAGAAGCATAGCTACACCGCCACCATCACCCTCTTATAAAACTTCTCAATAGAAGCGCCAATGGCTTCCCATTCTATAAGAAAGCCATCGTGCCCATAGAGCGAATCGATGATATCCAGCGAGGCATCGTCGACATGAGAGGCCAAAAACACCTGCTCATCTATGGGAAACAAAATGTCGGACCTGATGCCAACAAAGTGTGAGTTGGCTTTTATCTGCGAAAGTGCTTTCTCTATGCTGCCTCTGCCTCTGCCTACGTTATGTGAATCCATCGCTTTTGATAGCCTCCAGTAGCTATAGGCATTGAAACGCTTCTTCAGCTTTTCTCCCTGGTACTGCTGATAACTCGACGCCAAATAGTCGTCCGTTTTCTCTGTTGTGTCCTCCTCCTGGGTTCTTTGGTAGGTGAGGTAGTGCCTGTAAGAAAGCAGGGCGATTGTTCTGGCAGTCTTCATTCCCTCAAGTCCTGCATCCGGTTTACTTTCTTTAAAGGTAGCGTCGTTCGCAATCGCCATCCTCTGCGACTCGTTGAAAGCAATGCCCCAGGGTGAATGGTGGGCGTTGGTGGAAACCCCGATGAGGTTCTCGAACACGTCAGGCTCAATAATGGCCCACTCCAGTGCTTGCTGCCCTCCCATAGAGCCGCCAATGAGGGTGTGGACCTTTTCAAAGCCGAGGGATTTTCTTAATTGAATAAAAGCGCCAACTATGTCTCTATTGGTGGGCGTGGGAAAATCGTGAAAGTAGGGCTTGGCTGTCGAAGGGTTTTTATCGAGTGCATTGGTTGAGCCGTAGCAACTCCCCAGCATGTTGGCACATATCACAAAAAACTTCTCAGGATCATACACTTTGCCGGGCCCAAACAACCCTGGCCACCACTCTGAAGGATTAGAATTGCCCGTAAGTGCATGACACACCCACACAACATTGTTCCTTTCGGGGTTTAGCTTACCAAATGTCGTATAGTGCAAATGGTACTCTGTCAATTCCCGACCGGACTCAAGTTTCAATGGCTGGGTCGATCTGTATAATTCCTCGGTTATTTTCACTAAGTCCTCTTCTTTTGGGTTAAAATTCCTCCCGGCCATTGGATGTATAGCCGGGAGGTAAGTCATCAATTAACCTGTATATATAATTAACTAAAATTTACTTTTTAAGCTGGTCAAAAGCCTGTATCAAGTCTGCTTTAATGTCATCTACATGCTCGGTACCAGCCGACAGTCGCAACAAATTAGGGTCAACCCCAGCTTTTAGCTGCTCCTGCTCGCTCAACTGTTGGTGCGTCGTCGACGCCGGGTGAATAATCAGGGTTTTCGAGTCACCCACGTTGGCCAGGTGGCTCACGAGTTTCAATGAATCGACAAACTTTTCTGCGTTGGCCTTACCTCCTTTGACTTTGAATGACAACACACCACCAAAGCCTCTTTTCAGGTATTTCTTGGCCAATGCGTGGTATTTGCTGCTAGCAAGTCCTGGGTAGTTCACGCTTTCAACCAGAGGATGTTTCTCCAGCCATTGCGCCAACTCAAGGGCGTTCTGCACAGTTCTGTCTAGTCTGAGAGAAAGTGTCTCAATGCCCTGGAGTAGAAGGAAAGAATTGAACGGACTTATGGCCGGGCCAAGGTCACGCAAACCTTCCACCCTGGTTCGGATAGCAAAGGCAATGTTGGGCAGCCCCAGTGGATTTCCTTCACCAAACACTTCCCAGAAGTTCAAACCATGGTATCCTTCAGATGGCTCCGAAAACTGCTTGAATTTTCCATTGCCCCAGTTGAAGTTTCCACCGTCAACGATGATTCCTCCTATACTTGTGCCATGACCACCAATCCACTTCGTGGCAGATTCAACCACCACATTGGCCCCATGCTCCAGCGGGCGAAACAGGTAGCCGCCCGCACCAAAGGTATTGTCAACCACCAAAGGAATATTATGCTTCTTCGCTACTGCTGCTATCGCTTCAAAATCGGGAATATTGAATTCCGGATTGCCTATCGTTTCAAGGTAGAGGGCTCTGGTATTTTTGTCGATTAGCTTTTCAAACTCGGCCGGTGAGTCATTTTCTACAAACCTCACGTCAATCCCCAACCTCTTGAAGGCAACTTTGAACTGATTATAGGTGCCTCCGTACAAGTGGTTGGTAGATACCAGGTTTTGGCCTGCTTCCAAAATGTTGTGCAAGGCCAAAAGCTGTGCGGCCTGGCCCGATGCTGTTGCCACTGCAGCAACACCACCTTCGAGGGCCGCTATTCTCTTCTCGAAAACATCCGTTGTCGGATTCATGATCCGTGTGTAGATGTTCCCAAATTCTTTCAGGGCAAACAGGTTGGCACCATGCTCAGAGTTTTTGAATGTATAGGAAGTGGTTTGATAAATAGGCACCGCCCTCGACTGTGTGGCTGAATCTACTTCCTGCCCTGCATGTAATTGCAGTGTTTCAAATCTTAATTGTGACATATTATATGGTGTTTTTAAATTGAAGTTGAATTAAAAAATTGCCTGTAACGGGTTGGCTCCCTGGCCAATAGTCCGTCGTTTGCTGCTAAGCGACAAAGGCAAAAGCGCCTAGCAGCACATACAGCAACAACAGCAGGCAAAAGCCGCCCTGATTGAAAAATTTAATACATGAAATGTGTGAGCCGATGACCGGCCGTGCGATGAGATAGCGACTGTCGCTAGAAGAGATTCCTGATTTTTCATTTTGCTCTCAATTTATATTCTCCGCCAACCGGCGGATCAGGATTTAGCACCTTACCACCTTGAGTGGCCGGTTGCTAGCGCTTCATAGAGCCTGTCTCTCCACGCTTCTTTATAAATCAATTGCTAAGAATTGACTTGAAGGCACAAACGTAGATATGCCGAATTATGTTTCCAAACATTTTGTAGAAAATTTCCTGAGCGCCGATTTTGGAGGTATTGTCTCGAAAATGAAGCATTTTATTTTGTGCTCTCCTGACAATTAACTCAAATGCGGCCTTCTAAATATTCATATTCAGCTATATTTGGGCCCGATTAAAATGAAAATCATGAGAAAGAAGATTGTAGCAGGAAACTGGAAAATGAATAAGAACCTGGAAGAAGGACATCAGCTAACTTCCGAGGTGGTTAACATGGTGAAGGATGAAGTGACCAGCGACGTGCAGGTGGTTTTATGTACCCCTTTTGTTCATTTAAACTCTATCAGCAAACTTTTGGCAGGAAGTAAAAACGTAATGCTTGGTGCCCAAAACTGTAGCGAACATGCGTCAGGTGCTTACACAGGCGAAACGTCTGTTTCGATGCTCAAGTCTGTCGGCACTCAGTTTGTCATCATAGGCCACAGCGAGCGAAGAGAATACTTTGGAGAAACAGATGCTCTTTTTGCAAAAAAGGTTGATGCGGTGCTTGCAGCTGGCATGACTCCTATTTACTGCTGCGGAGAGAAGCTGGAAGTGCGTGAAGCCAACGATCATATTAAATTGGTAACTGCGCAGGTATCAGAAGCGCTTTTTCATCTTTCAGCAGATGCTCTTCAAAAAGTAGTGATTGCCTATGAGCCTGTTTGGGCTATCGGAACCGGTAAAACAGCCTCCTCTGCACAAGCGCAGGAAATGCATGCTGAAATCAGGGCTCACCTGGCTGGAAAATATGGCAAGAATGTTGCCGAAGAGATTACTATACAATACGGCGGCAGTGTGAAGCCGGACAATGCAGTCGAGATTTTTGCCCAGCCCGACGTGGATGGCGGACTGATCGGTGGCGCTTCTCTGAAGTCACGTGACTTTGTCGACATTGTAAAAGCAATGAAGTAAATGAACATTTTCGTTTTCCTCGGTTTAATTAGTCTAAGCCTTTCTTCCGTTGACGAACCAATGGTTGCTGCAGATCAGGATTTCTGTGGTGTTTATGGTGCCATATACGTGGAAACAGACAGAAGAAGGGCTGACTACCTGGTTTTTGAAGATGAAAACGAAGCTTTTGCCGACATGTTGATTTTCAAGGAGAGCAGCAGGGTTTTTGCTGACAGGCAGGGGATTTGGTACTTCACCAAAAACCGGGGCCTGGCCGACTTCACGATATATTATGTCAAAGAAAAAGGCCAGCAACACTTTTCTGTTAATTTCACTGATACCGAGTCATTTGCCGGCTGCAGATAGGCAGTTAACCACCCTAATCCAGGTCAACTATGGACTTTATCGAATTGCAAATTAAGACCTCCAGGGATCTTGCAGATATCCTCATAGCCGAGCTGGGAGAAATTGGCTTTGACACCTTTGAGGAAACTGACGAGGGGTTTAATGCCTATATTTTGGAAGGGAGCTTCAAAGAGGCTGATGTCAAAGAAATTATTCAGAAGTATTCTTTCCTTGGCATCGCCAGCTACGAAACTGTAAAGATTCCAAAGGAAAATTGGAACCAAAGCTGGGAAACAAACTACCACCCCATCGAAATCCCAAGTCGCTGCAGGGTCAGGGCTTCTTTTCATAAACCCGACCCATCTTTTCCGTTGGAAATCGTTATCAACCCAAAAATGTCGTTCGGCACAGGGCACCATTCCACCACCTATCTCATGATGGAGTTGCTTCTTGATAGCGACCTAAAGGGAAAGTCGGTGTTTGATTTTGGTACTGGCACCGGCATATTGGCCATTTTAGCGGCCAAACTCGGTGCTGCGCACATCGACGCCAGCGACATCGACGAATGGTGTATAGAAAACGGCATGGAAAACATCGCTATTAACGATTGCAGTAATATCAAAATCCAGCTAGGCACTGTAAAGGAAGTAAAAAAGAACCCTTCTTACGACCTGGCCATCGCCAATATCAATCGAAATGTGTTGCTGGAAGAAATGTCAGACTATGCCGCTGTGCTTCCGGAAGGCAGCAAGCTGTACCTAAGCGGCTTCTACGAAACTGACCTACCAGTAATTGAGGAAAAAGCCTCGTCACTTGGCCTCAGCAAGACCACCCATAGGGTGCGAGAGAAGTGGGTGGCTGCTGCTTTCGAAAAAAAGGCGGTTGAATAGATAGTAACAGGCCCTCATTTTTCGTTACCTTTGAAGTTATGCAGGTGTTTTTAAGGGAACGGTTATCTCTAAAAATGAGATTCTTAGCAATATTGCTATTGCTGTCCTCACATCTATGGGCTCAACAGTTTACCTTTTCCACTGACCCTAACACATTCGGGCAAGATTTATCAAACGGTATAAGACAGATTGACAATGAAGGTGCGGCCAAGATCGCCGCTGACTTTGTCACCGTGTGGAATTCGGGTCAGATCAATGCCGACCAGAAGAAAATTATTATTGATATCGCCGTCAAAATGCGGGATCGGAGAATGCGCACCTACCCATATTTCGAGTTCTTCGGTGCCTACATAGCCTACGCCATTCAAAAGGAAAATATCAGCTCCACCGAGCTCACAAATCTTCTCAAGATCAACAATCAGGTAGTCGACACCTATCGCAACAAGGAGTACAGCGAGTTTTTGCTCATGCTCAATCAATTTTTTGCCCGAAGGGCTTTGTACTACACCAAATACTTCAAACTATATGCCGAGGGAGGCACTTATGGCTTTGAATTGGACGAGGCAGAGCCGGCCTATGTATTGCCTGCTGAGGAGCCCCCGATCGAAGAGGAAATCCCGGCAGATAGCGGCTGGGGAACGTCCGACAGCAGCAACGATGGTTGGGGCACACCCTCTAATAGCGGATGGGGCAATGACTCAGGATGGGGCAACGACCCGGTAGCCGAGCCTGAGCCGGTTGCTGATGCTTTTGTGGCAGAGGTAGTTAGTCAAGCACTACTTCCCGAAGTGAGTGGGCCTGTGATAAAACTCAACAATGTGAATTTCAGGTTAGTAACACCCTATGACTCCGTCGGCATCCAAAACACGTCGGGCTCGGTTGTCATCCACGACAAAGTGTTTGTGGGCACCGGGGGTAAATTTAACTGGCCCGGCGAAGCAAATGGTGCGGAAGCCGCCTCAGTTACCTTTACTGATTACAGCTTTGAAATCACGAAACCAAGAATAAGTGCGGAGAAGGTCAGCCTCAGCTTCCCTGCCTGGTTTGATGGAGAAGCAGAGGGAATTTTCGACTTCAAGAGCTATCAGAGGACAGACAAAGAGGAGCTGTATTTTCCCCAATTTACCTCCTACTATAACGACATCACTTTAAAGCTTAAAGCACCAAATGCTACGTATACTGGAGGATTTTCCATCATAGGAAACAAATTTTACGGCACGTCCGCCCTTAAGCGACAGTCCGTGCTCAATATCAGAGACGACTTCGGTCGTTCTTTCACAGCAAGGGGCGTCAAGTACGCCTTCGAGGACTCCCTGATAACGTCGGACAGGGCAATGGTCACCATTTACCACAACGGTGATTCGATCTTCCACCCTCAGAATAAACTGGTTTTTGACGAGGGCAAAAACCTGCTCACCTTATACAGAGACCAGAATAAATTCAAAGGCACACCCTATTCGTCATCGTTTTTCCTGATGGACTTCAGTGCTGATAAAATCAGTTGGGATTTGAAGACCGACAGCCTCGATATCTCTATTATGAATGCCCGAAACCGTATTCCTGCGGTTTTCGAGTCTCAAGACTATTTTAGTGAAAAGCGGTTCTCAATGTACCCGGGTTTGTTTGGTTATCACCCCATCATGGCTGTGGTTCGGTATGCAAGGAATTCAGGAGCAAGTGAGTTTTACCTCCGCGACATGACAACTGCCTATAAGCTCGACTACAACCAGGCGCTGGCAGCAATGAATTTCCTTTACCAAAATGGCTTCATCAATTTCCAGCCTGAAACAGGCTTCATAAAGGTGAAGGACAAATCTTTTCACTATATTCTATCTAATCAGAATAAGAAAGACTACGATAATCTAATCGTGCCTTCTCTTACTGAGCGGTATCCGAACGGCACCCTCAACTTTGGCACCAAAGAGCTCACGGTTAGAGGTGTAGACAGGGTGTATATCACTACTGACCTGAAGGTTTACATGGAGCCAGACAGTGGCGTGGTAAAAATTCTCGAGGGTAGAGATTTGTTATTTAATGGAATGGTGAATGCCGGAGATTTCGTTTACAAAGGAAAGGACTTTCAGTTTCAGTATGCCGACAACCTCTTCGCCATGCCGACTATTGACTCTATCAGGATTCAGATTCCGGTGCCTGACTCACTCAAGGTTGAAGGCGGTGAAGAAAAGACAGCCTTGCACAACCATCTCGAACTCACCTCCGGAACCCTCTTTGTAGAAAGCCCCGATAACAAGTCAGGAAAAAAGCAAAACCTCCAGTATCCTTACTTTACTTCCGATTCCGAAGCCGTTGTTTTCTTCGACTCTAAGGAGATTCTTAAAGGGGCTTATAACAAGACAGTCAGGTTTGTGATACCGCCATTCGAAATAGACAGCTCCAACAGAAGTGATGGAGCAAGTATAAGTTTTGAGGGCACCTTCTATGCAGGAGACATATTGGAGCCGTTTGAGGAGAAGCTTGTTATTCAACCTGATAAGTCGCTGGGCTTTGAGCATAAAATACCTGAGAGCGGTTACAAGCTGTATGGGGGCACCGGAACACTCTACAACAACCTAAGCCTGAGCTACCAGGGCTTGAGGTCAAATGGAAAGATTGACTACTTAACGACCACCGTATACTCCAACGACTTTATTTTCTACTTAGATTCTACTTCAGCCATCGCTCAAAATGGCGAAATCAGACCGGGCAACTTAGGGTCGGCCTCCTTCCCACAAGGTATAATGGGAGCCCTGAGAATGAAATGGCTGCCCAAAAAAGACAGCATGTTTCTCAAAAACATCGGTGACCCCATTGAGCTGTACAATGGCACGGCCAAGCTTCAGGGGGCTGCGAACATTACTGCCAAAGGGGCCTTTGGGCTTGGTACGCTGGAGACACGAGGATCGAGGGTAAAGTCGAAGCAGTTTAGTTTTTCGGAAACAAAATTCAGCGCCCGCCACGGAGCGTTTGAAATTTTGACTGACAACCCTGAGAAACCAGCCATGGCTGGCGAGGACATTGCGTTGAATTTTGACCTTGCAGCAAATGTGGCAGACGTTCACCCTGAAAAGGCTGGTGTGGCGGCTATTGGCTTCCCTTATGCACAAATGAAAACGTCAATTACCAACGCTATTTGGAACCTAAACGACCAAAAGATTACGATGAGCAAGCCGGCTAATGTTGCCATCGAAGACTCCTACTTCTACTCAACCCGACCAGATCTGGATTCGCTGGCGTTTAACGCAACAGCGGGTATTTACGACATCAACCGCTACGAGTTGAACCTGCAAGGCATTCCGTACATCACAGTGGCGGATGCGGAAATCACGCCGGAAAACGAAGAGATTACGATCCTTGAGAACTCAACACTGCAGGAGCTTAAAAATGCTATTGTCAGGATTGACACTGCCAATCGTTACCATACCCTGACCAACGGACTCATCACCATTGTCGACAGAAATAAATTCACTGGCAGCGCTCTGTATCAGCTCGTCAATGCGGCGCAGGACACTTTTACGATCAAGTTCAATCAATTTGAGCTTCAGAATGTGCCCATAGCCAAGAACAGGTTCAAGACGATGACGGTGTCGGAAGGCGAAGTGCTGGAAGACCAGGATTTTGTGATGTCGCCAGGGTTCCTGTACAAAGGTCGGGCTAAAATGTATGCAGACAGGAGGGCGCTTGAGCTGATTGGCGGGGTGAAGCTCGACTGGAAAAAAGAAAGGGACTCTCAGTGGATCAGCTATACTAACAAAACTGAAAATCCTGAAGTGCTTGTTAACTTTGATGCCTCGACGGCTGAAGCGGGCCAAAAGCTAGTCGCCGGTCTACACTACGATTCATTTGATGACATTATATACCTGACCTACATTAACGACAAAAACGACCCGGCGGACTTTGACCTTTTCACGCCTCATGGCATCCTTTCTTATAATCTCGAAGGCGATTTCTACAAAATAGAGGACAAAGCCAAGTCAGACGGGAATTCCTACGCTGGTAGCACGTTCATTTACTCCGAAAGCACCAACAGCGTGATCTTTGAAGGCCCCGTAACCTTTATAAAGAACAGCCCGGATTTTACATTAAAGGCATCTGCAAAAGGTATTGGCCGACTCGACTCCTCTTACTTTAAAATGACGGCTTTTTTAACGGCCGATTTCAAAATTAGCCCTGCCGCAACCGACATAATGACAAAGGATCTGGTTGACATTATTGAGCGCCTCGGGGCTCCACAAGCCAATAGCATACAGGGTGACTTGGTTTATCTCCTCGCCAATCTCACCAGTGATCAAATTGCCAAGAGCTATGAAAACAACTCTTTGAAAAATTACGTGCCATTGGTGTCTATTTCACCAGAGCTTCAAAAAGCGCTGTCTCTCTCGGAGGTAAACTTGCAGTGGAATGCTACTCACAAGGCCTGGTACAACGATGGCAAGATTGGCATTTCAAACATTTTCAGAAATGACATAAACGCAGTAGCTGACGGCTTTGTTGAAATCAAGAGAGATCCCCTCGGAGACATTGTAAATATTTTCATCATGTTTTCAGAGGCCACGTGGTATCACTTCAGGTTCGACCAAAACAGGCTCCTGATTCTCTCTTCCAACCAGCCGTTTAATGAGGCCATAAGAGGTTCATCCACATTAGAAAAAGCTGGGCTTGGTGCTTTTGCTCTTGGGCTTGGAGAAGAGGCTGAAACGATGACTTTCATCAACAACTTTCGCAAAAACTATTACAACATTGACAAGCCGTTCAAGTTACAGTTCGCTACTGACCCTGCCTTTGGGAAGGACAGCTTCGATACGATAGAAAAAGACAAGGACGGCTTCTAGTACCTACAACTGTCAAGATAAGCAAGCCTATTCCTAAAGTTCGATCTGGTTGCAACGTCTTTTCCACGCCACCATTGACAAATGCCATTGATACATAGCAGATTTGCCTTTGCAGCGTCTTGGTAATATTCCTTACTTTTACCCGATGAAACCACGGGTGCTTCTTTCCGAAGAAATACAGGATAGCATCCAGGAAAACATTAGCCTGATAAATTAAAATTTCATGAGTGTAAAAACCAAGATTCCGTACATCGAGCAAAACCAACAACGGTTTTTAGATGAGCTTTTTGAGCTGTTGAGAATTCCATCGGTGAGTGCCGACAAGAAGTTCAGGGATGATGTAAAAAAAGCGGCGGAGTTTATAAAAGCAAAACTAGTTGAAGCCGGTGTCGATAAAGCTGAAATCTGCCGTACCGCTGGTCATCCCATTGTTTATGGAGAAAAAATAATTGACCCCGCACTTCCAACTGTTCTTGTATACGGGCACTACGATGTGCAGCCTGCCGATCCGTACGAGCTTTGGGAAACACCTCCGTTTGAACCTACTATCAGAAACGAGAAAATCTATGCCAGGGGATCTGCCGACGACAAAGGCCAAATGTACATGCACATTAAGGCCTTTGAAACAATGATGCAGACCAACTCACTCACCTGCAATGTAAAGTTCATGATCGAAGGTGAGGAAGAGGTGGGCTCCAACAATCTGGGCATTTTCACTGAAGCCAACAAAGAGAAGCTGAAGGCCGACATGATCATGATTTCTGACACAGGCATCATCAGCAACGAACATCCCTCGATCACGGTGGGCTTGCGTGGGCTCACCTACGTGGAGGTAGAAGTGACAGGGCCCAACAGAGACCTTCATTCCGGCATGTACGGTGGCGCTGTAGAAAACCCCATCAATGTGCTCTGTGAGATGATTCATAAAATGAAGGATGAAAATGGTCACATCACTATTCCTGGGTTTTACGACAAAGTCGTCGAACTGTCAAATGCAGACCGGGAGGCAATGGCGAAGCAGCCCTTTTCTCTGGAGAAATATAAAAAAGACCTCGACATAGCCGATGTATTTGGAGAAAAAGGCTTTTCCACGATAGAAAGGACAGGGATTCGGCCGACCTTCGACGTCAACGGCATTTGGGGTGGATACATTGGTGAGGGTGCCAAAACGGTGCTCCCCTCCAAAGCCTACGCCAAAATAAGCATGAGACTGGTGCCAAATCAGAACTCTGATGAAATCACAAAAATGTTTACCGACTATTTTCTGAGCGTGGCCCCTAAAACAGTTAAGGTCAAAGTAACGCCCCATCATGGCGGCGAACCTGCGATGGTATCTACCAAATCCACGGCCTACCAGGCTGCGGCATTGGCGGTGGAAGAAGCCTGGGGAAAAGCCCCGATACCCACCAGGGAAGGGGGGAGCATCCCGATCGTGGCACTGTTTCAAAAAGTATTAGGCCTCGACTCTTTGCTAATGGGTTTCGGGCTTGATGAAGACGCCATCCATTCTCCCAATGAGAGTTATGGCATATTTAACTACATCAAAGGAATTGAAACCATCACGCTATTTTATAAACACTTTGCCACTTTGAGCAAAGCGAAATAAAAACAAGCATACAAACTCTCTGCGAAGGGAATACGTTAAGGAGTCAAATTTGGCCCTTTCTCTTTCCAGAAAAAGAAGAAACTGATGAAAAAAATACTACTAGGTCTGTTTGGAGTTTTTACCATTTTTGTTTCCCATGGGCAGGTGCAAAGACCAATATCATGGACTTACGAATTAAGTAAAAAAGACCCCAAAGTAGGCGATACCCTTAGCCTCGTTTTCAAAGCTAAAATAGATAACACCTGGTATCTGTATTCGTCAGATTTTGACCCTGATCTGGGCCCTATTGTGGCAGAGTTTGACTTCGTGGGCGATCCTTCTTACGAAGCAATTGATAGCATAAGACCTATTGGCGCAAAAAGAAAATACGACGACCTGTGGGAAGGGGAATACACCTATTTTAGAGAGCATGCTGAATTTCGTCAGACCATTCTCGTCAATAGCCTGCCGGTTAACCTTTCAGGCAGCTTTTTCTATCAGGTTTGCACCGATGTAGATGGCAAGTGCATCAACTTAGATGAAGACTTCACATACGCCACCTTCTCTGGTGATTCTAAGAAAAGCGCTGTTGAAGTAAAAAAAGGATCAAATGATACCGAAACGGCTGTCCTGAACAAAAGAGATTCCACAGATGCCTATTCGCTCTGGGGTTTTATGGTAGTTGCCTTTTTAGCCGGACTGGCGGCGCTGCTTACGCCCTGTGTGTTTCCAATGATTCCCATGACCGTCACCTTTTTCACTGGAAAAGGTGATAAGAAAAGTGGTAAGGGAATGGCCTTGTTTTATGGCTTCAGTATCGTGCTTATTTATACCCTTATTGGATCGCTGGTTGCGCCGTTTATGGGGCCGGAAATTGCTAATGACCTGGCCACCGGCTGGGTGCCCAATGTCATTTTCTTTTTGGTCTTCATTGTTTTTGCCCTGTCCTTTCTCGGGCTTTTTGAAATCACCCTGCCGCATAAGTGGGTCAATGCCATGGATCGAAACGCCGACAAGGGCGGTATGATTGGCGTGTTTTTCATGGCCTTTACGCTGGTGTTGGTTTCTTTCTCCTGCACCGGCCCCATAGTCGGAAGTATCCTTGTCGAGTCTGCCGGAGGAATGATCTTGAAACCGATTTTGGGTATGGCGGCGTTTTCAATGGCTTTTGCAGTGCCATTTACGTTGTTTGCCTTTTTCCCGAACTGGCTGAGCACATTGCCAAAGTCCGGCGGGTGGCTCAATTCCGTTAAAGTGGTGCTGGGTTTTCTGGAACTCGCTTTGGCATTCAAATTTTTGAGCATTGCCGACCAGGCCTATCACTGGAATATCCTCGACAGAGAAATCTACCTGGCTATCTGGATTGTGGTGTTTACCTTATTGGGTTTTTATCTGCTAGGCAAAATACAGCTGCCTGGCGACAGCAAAATGGAGAAACTGCCGGTGCCAAGGCTAATTCTCGCAGTAATCACTTTTACATTCGTAGTGTATATGATCCCAGGGATGTTCGGTGCCCCCCTGAAAGCCCTTGCCGGATATTTACCTCCGCAATCCACGATGGATTTTGACTTACCTGGCATTGTTCGTCAGCAGGGAGCTTCTTCCAATTCAGGCACAGCATCCAACAGCATCTGCGAACCGCCAAAATACGCCGACATGCTTCACTTCCCTCATGGTCTCACTGGCTATTTCGACTATGACCAGGCCATTGCCTGCGCACGTGAACAACAGAAGCCGCTTTTTATTGATTTTACCGGACATGGCTGCGTGAACTGCAGGGAAATGGAGGCAAGGGTGTGGTCGGATCCCAAGGTGCTCGAAAGGCTTAGAAATGACTTTGTATTAGTGGCGCTTTACGTAGACGAAAAGACCGAGCTGCCCGAATCACAGTGGTATGAGTCGGAATATGATGGGAAAGTCAAAAAAACTATCGGGAAGCAAAATGCTGACCTACAAATCACCAGGTTTAACAACAATGCGCAACCTTTTTACGTGATTTTGGATCCAAATGAGAACCTTTTGACCGATCCGAAGGCCTATGACCTCAATATTGCTAACTTTGTAACGTTTCTGGATGAGGCGAGTTCTTCTATGAAGAAGAACAAACCCTTTTTTTCGACCATAAATCCCTGATTCGACTTGATGAAGAAATACGTTCTGGCAGGAACCATCTTAGTAATTATCTCTTGTTTATTTTTCCTCGCATATAAACACCAGCAAGCTACCTACCAACCCGAGTATACCGGCGAAACCGAATTGGTGACAGTAGACACAGTTACCACCGTCTACGAACCCGAAAGACTTTACGGTTTTAATTTGGATTCTTTTAACGTTCATGAAGACATTGTTAAAAGAAATCAAACACTGTCAGATATTCTCAAGACCTATAATATTGATCCCGCCAAAATTTATGAGGTGGCCACTAGCTCAAGAAAAGTCTTCGATGTAAGAAAAATTGGCTACAGAAAAAACTACACCGTTTTCACCACAAAAGACTCAGCGGCTAGCGTAGTAGCCATGGCTTACGAGCCGGACAAAACTGAATTTGTGGTCTTCCACATGTCCGACTCCGTTTATACAGAACGAGTGCAAAAGGAAAAAGTGCTTCAGGTTCGGGCTATTGCCGCTAAAATCGAGTCTTCACTTTATGAAACGCTCATCAACGCCAATGTTTCCCCCATGCTGGTTTCGAAGCTGGTTGATATGTACGCCTGGCAAATCGATTTTTTTCATATCGATGCCAACGATTACTTCAAAGTCATATTTGAAGAAGAGGTAATCGACGGAGAGGTGGTAAACATCCCAAGGGTAGTGGGAGCTTATTTCTATCACGCTGGCCGTGATTTTTACTCGGTTTACTACAATCAGGGAGACGGGCTGGATTACTTCGATGAGGAGGGAAATAGTCTCCGAAAAGCTTTTCTTAAAGCCCCGGTTAATTTTAGTCGGATAAGCTCCCGATATTCTGGTAGGCGCTTTCATCCCGTGCTGAAAAGGTACAGGTCTCACCTTGGAACAGACTACGTAGCACAAAAAGGCACACCGATTTATACCGTTGGAGACGGTGTCGTTACTGAGGCCACCTACAATTCAGGAAACGGGAACTATGTGAAAATACGGCACAACGCTACTTATACAACCCAGTACCTGCACATGAGCAAAATAGCCAGCGGCATGCGGCCTGGCAAGGCTGTTAAGCAGGGGGAGGTTATTGGTTACGTAGGAAGCACCGGTCTGGCTACGGGGCCTCATGTCTGCTTCCGGTTCTGGCGCAATGGCGTTCAGGTAGACCCTTTCTCAGTAGAAATTCCACCTTCTCAGCCGATTGCTGACGCACACAAAGAGGCCTATTTCAAAGAAAGGGACAAAATCCTTTCGGCTATAGACACCATCACTTTCCTAACCGAAAAGCCGGTTCTTAATGCTTCTGTAGATTGACGCACTCTCCGGGAATACTTTAATTTGTTGGCAACAGTTTAGGAAGTATATTCTCGCAAAATTTTTTCAAAACAGACAAATATGAGGAAGCGGCTGACTTTGCTCCTTTCAATGTCATTTATTTACTGTTGCAGCTTTTCCCAAAAAGTGGCGCTTGTATTAAGCGGTGGCGGAGCCAAGGGGCTGGCACATGCTGGGGTAATCAAAGCTCTCGAGGAGAACAACATCCCAATCGACTACATAGTGGGCACTTCCATGGGCAGTATTGTTGGTGGGTTCTATGCCGCCGGATACAGTGCAGACCAAATCATGGAAATAGCTCTTTCTCAGGACATTCAAGATTGGGTAAAGGGAGTGATTAGGGATGACTATAATTACTACTACACCCAGAAAGACCCTGACTCCCGATGGATGTCAGTCGAATTGTCACTTGACTCTTCCTTCACTGCTTCTTTTAACGCCAATATAGCTGAGGATCATGCGCTTAACTTCGCCCTCGCCGAACACCTGGCACAGGCATCCCGAAAGTCAGTTTACAATTTTGACAGCCTTTTCGTGCCGTTCAGGGCCACTGCGGCCGAGGTATTCACTCAGCAGGCAGTACTGCTGAAAGATGGAAACTTGTCGGATGCACTCAGGGCTTCAATGACTGTCCCCTTCTTTTTCCGCCCTATAAAGTTTGATGGAAAGTACCTTTTCGATGGAGGCATTTATAACAACTTTCCCGTGGACATTGCCATTGAGGAGTTTAAGCCTGACATCATCATTGGCGTCAACGTAGCCTCAAAAGTGTACAAAGAGTACCCGACCAAAGAAGCAGACCACCTTGTAAATGAGCAATTGCTCTTTCTTATGCTTGATAAGTCTGACCCAACCAGGCTTGAAGGTAACATCTACATCGAGCCCAATCTGGAGGGGCTCAGTTCCACCGATTTTGCCAGAGCCAAAAGCATCACCGATAGCGGCTATGTGGCAGCAATGAGGCAAATGGAGTTTATCAAATCGAAAATAGGACGTCGAGTTGGGGAGGAGGAAGTCACCGCTGCCAGAAGTCTATTCCAATCAGATTTTGTTCCACTCGACTTTAGTGAAGTGGATGTAGAGGGATTTAATTCCAGGCAAACAAAGTACCTCGATAACCTACTGGAGAAAAAGAACAAAATCGTTGAGCTGGAAAAGATAAAATCAGGCTATTACAAAATCGTTTCTGAAGATTACTTCAGAAGTATGTACCCTCAAATCACAAAGAGCGAAACAAGTGAGAACTACAAACTAAAGCTGACAGGATCACCTTACAGGAAGGTGAAAATGGTTTTGGGGGGAACAATGACCAGCCGAAGTACCTCTAACCTGCTGGTTGGCGCACAATACAAGCGGCTTGGCCAGGTCTTCACTCACTTCGACGGTGCGGTCAATGCAGGCAGGTTTTACCAATCGGCCAAAGCCAGTGCCAGGCTCTACTTTCCAACGTATATCCCCTTCTACCTGGAGCCTAAATATGTTTTCAACAAGTGGGACTTCATCAATTCTACTGAAATACTGTTGAAAGACAAGGCTCCCACTATAGTCAATCAGGTAGACAGAAATTTCACATTCAACGTCAGCACACCCCTGGGCACTCACCACAAACTGACATTCAGCCCTGGCCTGTTCTATACCCGAGATAATTTTGCCGCTATACCTGAAGTAAATACCAGCGATGTACTCGACGAACTACGGTTAAAAGGATTTGCGGCGAAAATAAAGGTGAGTCAAAGCAATCTCAACTTCTATCAGTATCCAACCAAAGGCGAGGCCTTCGAGGCCTCTGTTGGCGGATACCATGGGTCAGAAAAATATTTTCCGGGAAGCACTTCCGAGCTTGCTTACAGAGAGGCCAGCCACTCCTGGCTGACAGCGAAGGTTTCCTACGAAAAATACAACAGATTGCTTAACTGGTATGGTATTGGCTACCAGATAGTTGGTCATTTCTCAACATTTCCTCTCCTGAGCAGCTACCGGGGAACACAAATTGCTGGTGGTGGATATTATCCATTTCAGGACAGCCGCACACTCATTTTGGAAAACTTCAGATCCAATAAGTTTGCCGCCGGCGGTTTGAAACAGATGTTTTTTGTTCGTGACAACCTTCATTTCAGAATGGAGGGTCATTTTTTTGCCCCATTGCAGCTGCTTGAGAAATCACCAGATGAAATGCCCGTATACCAGCAGAACACGAAGAAGATATTTTTTGCTGCATCAGCCGGAGTAGTCTTTCAAAGCCCAATAGGTCCTATTGCTTTCGCCGCTAACTACTATGATGACGAAGAACAAAAATGGGGAGTCTTGTTTCATTTGGGCTACTTGCTGTTCAATCAGCGAGCCTTTGATTAATTCAATAATTTTTTTTATTAGCTTCGAAAAAGCTTACTTTTATTGGAAAAATTACTATCGACCTTACCATGAAAATAACATCGGCAGCATATCTTGCCCTGTTTTTTATAGCAAGTGCGTGGCAGCTTAAAGCTAATGCTAGTTTTTTACCAACAGCAGGGTTTTATCAGCAGAAGGATTCCTTAGTCAAAGTATCCGGAAAAGTTGTGGATGATAAAACCGGAGAACCTATTGTCGCCTCTGTTTTCTATGAAAAGCTCCCGTACTATGATGATATGGGATCAAATAAGAGCAAGCAGCAAGATGGCTCCTTTGAGCTATTCCTATTCAACAACACTTCCTACACCATGAAAATTAAGGCAAATGGGTATGATGCTGTTGATAGAGAATTCAAGGTTGAACTTCAACCAGGCGATTCTGCCTTTAATTTGGAGTTCCGTCTTACCCCTGACCGGGCTAATCAAATGATCACTCTCGAAAATCTTATTTTTGAAAGAGGCAGATCAAAGATCAGCTCAAGCTCTTTTGAAGAGTTGGATCGTTTAGTGGACTGGCTCAACGAGAGGCCCAACATGGTTATTCAGCTTGAAGGCCACACAGACTTTGAGGGAAGCGATGCCGCCAATATGGAGCTGTCGTTAGAAAGAGTAAATGCAGTAAAAGATTATCTTGTTTCTAAAAACATAAAAAAGAACAGAGTGCAAACAAAGGCTTTCGGGGGCACTCAACCGCTTACGCTTGAAAGAACTGATGAAGATAAACGAAGGAATCGCCGTGTTGAGGTACGAGTCATTCGAGAATAATTTATCCCTAATCCTAAACCTTATTGAATCGGCTTGATATGAAAAGAATTCTACTTGTATTATGTTCTTTTGCAATAGGCATAAGCCTGAAAGCACAAGAATCTGTTAGCTGGGCCAGTAGAGTCATTGAAGTTTCGTCTGAGATGTCCCCACTGGAATACTCGGCAATGCAGGTGCTTCACAAGCCCAATGTGTTGCCCAATGGAGGCGATAATCCCAATGCCTGGACTCCCAATAAGGCCGATAGAACTGAATTTATCACTGTAGCTTTCGAGAAGCCCATTAGAGCACAACAAATTGCAATTGCAGAGTCGCAAAACCCGGGCGCCATTTCACAGGTATATGCCTACGATGCGTCTTTCAATGAGTTTCTGTTGTTTGAGTTGACCCCCAGAGCGATTCCCATAGAGAGCAGACTGCTTAACCTTTTCTTCGAAAGAACGAGTTATGAAATTGCTGGTATCAGACTAGTAATTGATGGTCGTTCTATTAAAGGGCCAAATAGTATTGACGCCATCGGAATAAGCGACTCAAACATTCCTATTACAGTATTGGTCAACATCGCTCAGAATGTAAACCAAAACCTGGAAACGGTGGAGAAATTGGGCGAAAACGTAAACAGCTCCTACGTAGAACACAGTCCGATTATATCTCCCGACGGAAAATACCTCTTTTTTAGTCGTCAGTACCACCCACAAAATGTTGGAGGCGTGGATGATGCCGAAGACATCTGGTATTCGGAATGGAATGAGGAAAAGCAAGAATGGAATATTGCTAAGAATGCGGGCCCTCCGTTGAATACAAAAGGCCCAAACTTTGTTTCTTCGATTACTCAGGAAAATGGAGAGATGATACTTTTATTGGGCAACCAATATGGTAAAAAGGGCAAAATGTTTGCCGGCGCTTCAATGAGCAAGCTTGTCAATGGTGAATGGGCTGAACCTGAAAACATCGAGATTGAGAATGACTATAATTACAATTCCAGAGTAGACTATTCGCTCTCAGCAGACGGTAAAGCAATGATTATCTCATCAGAGAGGGACGACACCTACGGCGGGAGAGATCTCTATGTATCATTCAAAAAAGGGAATGGCACCTGGTCAGAGCCCAAAAACCTTGGTGGTGATATCAACAACGCTTCAGATGAGCAGGCCCCTTTCCTTACCAACGACAATAAAACACTCTACTTCTCTACAAAAGGCATAAGTGGATATGGTGGTGCCGACATCTTTGTGACTACAAGGCTGGATGACACATGGCAAAACTGGTCGGAGCCCGAAAACCTTGGTGCTGGCATAAACACAGCAAGTGACGACATCTATTTCAATATGCCCACCTCAGGCAAGCATGCCTATTTCTCCAGAGGAGTTGAAAATGAGGATACTGATATTTACAGGTTCGAAATACAGGAGTTTTTCATCGAATCCGACAAGCTTTTGGCTACTACCGACCTAGATGGTGCTAAGAATAAAAACCTCAAAATAAATCCAAGGGATGTTGTCATTGCATTGAATGGTAGAGTGCTTGATGAGAAAACACAAAAGCCTGTTATCGCTACTATTATGATAGAAAGGCTCCCTGATGGTGTAGACATTGGCGCAGTGAAGACCAATCCTGAAACAGGTGAGTTTCACTTTAGCCTAAGGGGCGGTGCCCACTATGGTGTAATCACTGAGGCTGCCGGTTATATTTCTCTCGATAGAAACCTTGACCTTAATCAACCAAACCCTGAAGAAAAAGCAAGGCAACTTGATCTTTATATGGTTAAGCTGGAAAAAGGTGCGGAAATATCGTTCAACAACATCTTTTTCGATCTTGAAAAATACGAGCTGAAGACCGCTTCTTACCCCGAGCTCGAAAGAATAAAAGAAATGCTTGAAGCTCAAAAAATTGGAAAGATTGAAATTTCTGGACACACCGACACTTCAGGCCCGGAAGATTACAATCAGCGACTATCCGAACTTCGTGCCAGAGCGGTTTATAATTACTTTATCAACAATGGTATTGATAAGGCACGGTTGACAGTTATAGGCTATGGTGAGACGAAGCCCAAATTACCCAACGACACAAGAGAGAACCGTGAAAAGAACAGAAGGGTAGAGTTTAAGATCATGGAGTAAATCAGTTTTTTGCCCAACTTTAAAAAATAAGAAGTGCCCGGCTTTGTCCGGGCATTTTTATTTAACACCTCCCGCAAACTCTGGCAAAAGCCGCAATGGTGAAAAGCATCTTCGCTGGGACCCAACCTGAAGTCTACCTTTCCGCAAACCTGCTTCTGGGAGCTCTTCAAATCCTACCAAGACTTCGGATCAATCTGTATTTCTCGGGATTGAATGTTTCGTTTGTGGTTAAATAAAAAAGCAAAACTGGTTCAATGCGTCTCGCCCGGCCGGGCTTCTCCAGTCGGTTAGGCTTGGACCTTTTGCTTTTTTATGACCGCTCGGAACATTGGGGTTGAAGGGTAATCCCCCAGATTTTTCGCTTGATCCAAGACTTGGCCGTTTTAAAAAATGCGGCCATAGACGCACATTGTCCCGATAGAGAAGGGCGAAATTTCCTAATGCAGGGAGGCTTAAGAGGCAATAAAGGGGGGTCGACTAAAGCAGGGGTGCTCAGCTTTGCAAGGGCAGGTTACTTACTAGCAAGCAATTCGCTTTGGCCCCGAAAGTAATCTCTTACATTCGAAATACGATCAGACGGGTAAAGAAAATACGACTTGTCTACGAGGGCAACCGCCTTAAGGATGTCTTTGGCATTCCAGGCGGCGATAGCCCGGTTGTAGTAGTTAAGTCCGGCCAGTTCCCTTTTGGTTAACTTGTCGTTCAGGATATAGCTTTTCTGCCCGTCAGTCGTGTTTGAAGAAATGCCCGATAAGTTCTGGCGCTGTGCACTGAGGTATTCTTTTTCCTTCTCGGAAATTTCAATCTCCGAAGAGATGAATCCTGCGATAGGGTCGGTAGACTCAAACAAGAAGCTTCTTTCGCCCGCATTAACCTTCAAGTAAATGTGATAGTCTGTTTCTACCAGATTCACCTTATAGCCCAAATCAGTGAGGTACAAGTAGTAGAGCGATGTAGCAGTGAGACAATCATATTGTCCCGTCTCGAACTGGCTCGCCAGACTAACATACTGCTCATAACTTTTCAACTCCTTTCTGTGAACCCTGTAGAAGAAGAATTTCAAGAATTGTTCTTCGCTCCTGTACTTACTCTGTTGGTTTTGATAGAAAGCAAGGTTGGCCTGATAGGTACTCAAGGCCGATTTGGCTCGCTCCTGGTCAAGCGACTCATCAGCTACCAGCAATAAACTCAAAGTTGGTTGACTGGAAGTGTTAACTAGAACCGCTTTTTCGAGCTCAGAATGAAAACGCAAATCAGACATATTGACCTCCTGCCCAAAGCCTAAAAAAGCCTTTGCAGTAAGAAAAATCAATATGTAAATTCTGTTTATCATCTGCCGCTTGCTTACTAGTGCTATCTACTTTACGAAGTTGCGTAACATAAAGTTAACATTAAATTAATATAACGTATGCCTCTCTCAGTCTTTTTCGACGAATTCGTGCCTTTAGCGGGTATATGTGCTTTGATCTGATGCCACACATCACTCAATGTTACCCTAATGTTACCACAAACAGTTTTTGATTATCTTCCGGTAGATAATGAGGCTTATTTGTGGTAATTTGTTATTAAGGATTAAGAACGCCCGAAATTGATAGACGAGAAACAACAAACAAAGGCACTTGACGCTGATCTGTCCGAACTCTTTTTGCGACAATCACAGAAGGCCCTTTTGCTCAGGCAGGAAAGCTACGGGCTGAGAATTGAGCGACTCAAAAAACTCAAGGCCTGGGTTCTTGCCAACACGACGAAAATTCGTGACGCCGTATACAGCGACTTCAAAAAGCCTGAGTTTGAAGCCGACCTCTCCGAAACCTTTGTTGTGTTGGCAGACATCAATCTCGCCCTGAAAAGCCTAAAAAAATGGACGAAACCGAAATCGGTGCCCGCCGGGCTTACTTATTTTGGTTCCTCTGCTTTTGTTCACTATGAGCCGAAAGGCGTTTGCCTGATTATCTCTCCCTGGAATTATCCTTTCAATTTATGCATAGGGCCGTTGGTTTCAGCTATTGCTGCGGGCAACACCGCCATCATAAAACCATCTGAATTGACTCCCAACACCTCGCAGGTTATTGCGCAAATGGTAGGCGAGCTGTTTCCGCAGGAGGAGGTAGCCGTGTATCAGGGTGGGCCTGAAATAACCCAACGACTGCTTCAGCTTCCCTTTAACCACATTTTCTTTACAGGAAGCTCGGCAGTAGGCAAAATAGTGATGGAGGCAGCAGCCAAAAACCTAAGCTCCGTTACCCTTGAACTTGGGGGCAAGTCGCCCGTCATTATCGACAAAACGGCAAACTTGAAAGATGCTGCTGAAAAAATCGTCTGGGGAAAACTTCTTAATTGTGGCCAGACGTGTGTGTCACCTGACTACCTGTTCATTCACGAAAGTGTGAGAGAGTCATTTATGGAACACCTGAAATACTTTCTGGAGACGCTATTCAAACAGCCAGGCGAAAATTTTAAAGAAACGCCTAACTACGCCCGGATCATCAATAAAAAGCACTATCAGCGGCTCTGTCAGGCTTTGAGCACGGCCATAGAAGACGGTGCCAGCCTGGTTTACGGTGGCGACGTTGATGAAACCGAAAACTTCATTTCTCCCACAGTCCTCGACAACGTGCCTCTCCACACCACCCTAATGAAAGAAGAAATTTTCGGCCCGATACTTCCGGTTAATACGTTTAAAAACCACGACGAGGTCATCCAATACATAAACGGACAACCCAAGGCCTTATCGCTTTATCTGTTTTCGAACGATAAGCGCATTCAAAAAAGATACCGACTGGAAACCTCGTCAGGAACAGCCTGTGTGAATGACGTGGTAGTCCAATTCCAGCAGCCACACCTTCCCTTCGGTGGAGTGAACGAAAGTGGCATCGGTAAGTCTCATGGACATTTTGGGTTTCTGGCCTTTTCAAATGAAAAAGCCTGGTTGAAACAAAGGGTCGGTTTCACCTCAGCCAAATTGCTTTACCCGCCTTATAGTGCCGCAAAAAAACGGATTCTCAATATCCTTATGAAGTATTTCTGAAATGAAGCTTACAGAAAGACAGTGCAACATTTTGGAGGAAGTGGCCAACACTTTCATCGCTCCCGACACCACCAATGGCGAGCACAAAGGTTTTTGGGCCTCGAAAGGAGCTGACAGGGTTGCCCCAGTCAAAGTTGCAGAGGTGATTGCCTCCCAGCCCCGGCCTGCACGTGAGGAATTTACCCAACTGCTGAAAATATTGGACAGCAACCTGCTCGGCATGACCTGGGCGGGGCCTATGAAGAAGTTTCTGGATCTGACTTTTCAACAAAGAGAAAAACTTTTCGTCACCTGGTCCAATAGCCCGGTAAAAAAGCTCCGGAAGGCATTCTCGTCTCTCAAAAAACTTTCAACTTTCATCTATTTCAGCTCGACTGAAGGCGGTTACCACCCCGACTTCAAGGCCATTCAGTATCCCGGCCCACTGTTGGGCGATGCGGACAAACTCCCCCGACTTTCTGAATTGCAGATTGACAACGATAGTGTCTTTAGCTGCGAAGTACTCGTGATCGGTAGCGGTGCGGGGGGTGGTGTGATAGCCGGTGAGCTGGCAGGCTCAGGCAAAGACGTTATCATCGCCGACAAAGGCCCTTACCTCCACGGCGCTGACTTCACTCAGGAAGAAGGAAAGATGATTGAGACGTTGTATGACGGAAAGGGCGCTATCACGTCTTCCGACGGGCAGGTGAGCATTTTTGCTGGTAGCTGCGTAGGTGGCGGCACCACAGTCAACTGGGCTGGTAGCTTCAGAACGCCCGACTATGTTCTTCAGGAATGGGCCAGCGAACATGGCGTGCCTTTCCTAGCTTCCCAATCATTTCAGGACAGCTTAAATGCTGTAGTTGCAGAAATAGGTGTCAACACCAACTACTCGCTTCACAACCTGCAAAATCAACTTCTGTTGGACGGCTCCAGGAAACTAGGTCAGCAAGTTGAACTCATTCCAAGAAATGAACGAAAGCCTGGCGCAGAAGACTTTCAAAAGCTGGGCTTCAGCAGCCTGGGCGACAGGTATGGGATCAAACAAGGCACTGCTCAAACGTATATTCGAAAAGCGACAACTGCTGGTGCTCGCCTTCTTTCGCAGTGCCAAATTGAAAAGATAGCCATTAAAAATGGAAGAGCAACAGGTGCCGAAGCGGTTTGCTATTCACCAAAGGGCCACAAGAAAAAGGTTTTTATACAAGCAGAAAAAATCGTCGTAGCCGCTGGGGCTATTCAGACACCAGCGTTGCTGAAAAGAAGTGGACTCAAGCATGACCACATAGGAAAACACCTCCACCTTCACCCTACCGTAGGTATTAGCGCCACCTACATTCAAAAATCAGAAGCCTGGTTTGGGCCAATGATGTCTGTTGTCAATGATCAATTCGCCCGGTTGGATGGCAACTACGGTTTCAAGCTTGAAACGCCGCCCACACATCCCGGCCTCATTGCCATGTCTCTTCCCTGGTCCGGTGCCCGCCAATTCAAAGAAGACATGTTGAAGGCATCGCACATTGCTTCTTTCATAGCCATTGTAAGAGACAAGTTTCCGGGATACATCACTATCGACAAGGAAGGCCAACCCATTGTGCATTACAAACTTCACGGATTCGACTTGAAGCACCTCATTAACGGGATGGAAGAAGCGAGCCGGCTCCATTTTGTCAATGATTGCGAGCAGATTATCTATCCGCATTTCGGTAATCATCGCTTTAATAACACCGGCAAAAGAGCCGATCTTGAGAAGTTTATCCACAACCTGCCGGTCTGGGGATGGCGCCCAAATCAATTTTCGCTGTACAGTGCGCATCAAATGGGCACCTGCCGAATGGGGGAAGATAAAAAGACGCACCCAACAGCACCTGACGGTAGCCTTTATGAAGTGCCCAACATCTACATCGGCGATGGGTCAGCTTTCCCGTCGGCTAGTGGCGTGAACCCCATGCTGAGCATCATGGCTCTTGCCCATCACACTGCCCAGGGACTAAAATAGATGCGTGCAAAAGCAATTCCATTTTTATAATTTCGTTCATCCAATTGTGACCAAAACTATATGCGCACTCTTTTAAAATGCTCTGTCGTACTTGTTGCCCTTACCCTTACCTTCTGCTCTGAAGGTGACAAAACCCAAAAGGCACTTCAGGGAAAATGGAAAGCTAACTGGACAACGAGCAAAGAAGCCTTCCCTGATGTTAGCGATGACATCGCCATGACCATGGAAGGGTGGATTGAATTCAATGCTGACGAAGTAACTATCACGGCCTATGGTTACCCTGGCTGCATATTTTCGGCCGACACACTTGAGCACTCGCAAAAATGGGCTATAAGAAACGATACGCTGGAGCTGTTGAATGAAGGCGACGTACACGGCATTGCCTACTTAATGAAAGAGAAGTCCGATGACCATATCCAGTTGGTACTGATGGGTGACATTTTTCTGGATCTCACCAGATAATCAATTGTGCAGAATGATCTTTAAGCTCTTATCCAGCTTCTGATCAAAAATTCTATATCCTTCCACGCCTTGCGCTAAGGGGAGCCTGTGAGAGATAATTGCTGACAGGTCAATTTGCTGATCGCCAAGCAAAGGAAGCAGTTTTGACATGTAGTGCCTGGCAGGGCATCTTCCGGTTTTATACGTGATGTTCTTGTTGTAAGCATCAACGGGCGAAAAGGTGAAGTTGTTAGCGGTATGCACACCCACGGATGAAATAATTCCGCCGGGGCGCACCACATCGAAAGCCAATTGTTGCGCAGAGGGATTTCCTACGACTTCCATCACAGCGTCGGCACCAATTCCATTGGTTTGCTCAAGAATAAACTGCTTAGCATCCGTTTTTGACAAGTCCACCGCTACGGCGCCATACCTTTGAGCGATAGCCATGCGCTCGGGCACGCTGTCCACCGCCCAAATTTCGTCAGCTCCCTGTATTTTTGCTGCCAGAATAGCCATCAGCCCAACCGGGCCACACCCCAGCACCACATATCTTCCACCTGGCCTGACGCCAGCGTTTTCAGCACAAAAATAACCTGTACTGAAGATGTCACCGGTGAGCAGTACCTGTTCTTCGCTAAGACCTTCGGGGGACTTAACCAACGTACTATCGGCAAGTGGCACTCTAACGTACTCAGCCTGTGCGCCATGAAGACCATGGCCATGCTCTACCCAACCATAAAGCTGCCCTTGCTGACATCTGCATGTAAGACCGATTTTGCAGAAATAACATACACCGCAACTCGTTGTGAAAGGGCTTACCACCCTGTCGCCTTTTTTAAGGCCAGTGACAGCACTTCCAATCTCCACCACCTCCCCAAAAAACTCATGGCCCATGACAGTTCCGTAGTCCAGCCCCTTTTCATGTTCCCGATAAACGTGTAAATCGGATCCACAAATAGCAGTGAGCACTACTTTTACAATCACATCTGTTGGTTGAATGATCGATGGATCCGTAACCGTTTCAAAGCTCAGCTTCTCCTTTCCCTGAAATGTGATAGCTTTCATCAGACTCTTAGTTAAGCTTTTCCTTCAAATATTGAGCTGTGTGGTTCCCCTTCAGCTTTACCATGTCTTCCGGCAAACCAGCGAAGCCAATGGTGCCTCCATCAATTCCACCCTCCGGGCCAATATCTATGATCCAATCGGCATTTTTCACAATCTCCATGTTGTGCTCGATAATCAACACTGAATTCCCCTGGTTCACCAAAGCATTGAGAGCATCCAGTAGTTTTTTGATGTCATGAAAGTGAAGGCCAGTGGTGGGTTCGTCAAAAATGAAGAGAATATGCTCGCTACTGCCGGCATTTCGCTTTCCGATAAAAGAGGCAAGTTTCACTCGCTGTGCTTCACCGCCAGACAAAGAGTTCGACGATTGCCCAAGCTTCACATACCCAAGCCCAACCTCGAGCAATGGTTTCATTTTGTTAATTATTCCTGGTTTGTCTGAGAAAAAACCTATGCTTTCTTCCACCGTCAGGTCAAGCACTTCGGCGATGTCCTTGTCTTTATATTTTACTTCCAGCACCTCGTCTTTGAAGCGCTTGCCATGGCAGGTATCACACAATAGTCGGATATCTGCCATAAACTGCATTTCAATTTTTACTTCACCCTCACCCTGGCAGGTTTCGCAACGGCCACCTTCCACATTGAAAGAGAAGCTTGCTGGCTTCAGACCTCGTTGCTTAGCCAGTGGTTGCTCTGAGAACAATTGTCGGATCACGTCGTACGCTTTCACGTAAGTCACCGGATTGGATCGTGACGACTTGCCGATGGGGTTCTGGTCTACGAACTCTATTTGTGTGATCCGTTTGTAATCTCCTTCGAGCTTATCGAACTTGCCGGTGGCCTCATTCACGGTTCCGAGTATCTTCCCTATCGCAGGGTAAAGAATCCTTTTTACCAGCGTAGACTTGCCTGAGCCGCTGACGCCAGTCACCACCGTCATCACGCCCAGCGGCAGCTCCATCTTCACATTCTTGAGGTTATTCTCTCTGGCTCCGGAAATCAATACCGACTCATTCCACTTTCGTCTCTTCTTGGGCACCTCAATCACATCTCTGCCGTTCAGAAAGCGGGCGGTATGAGACACATCTTCCGTAAGTATCTGAGCCCAGTCGCCCTGAAACACAAGCTCGCCTCCATGGCTGCCAGCTCCGGGCCCAATATCAATGATCTGGTCGGCGGCTTTCATCACCTCCTCCTCGTGTTCTACTACTATTACCGAATTGCCCAGATTACGAAGGGTTAGCAGCACTTCAATAAGCCTTGAGGTGTCTCTGGGGTGCAGGCCGATGCTCGGTTCATCCAAAATATACATGGAACCCACCAGTGCACTGCCGAGTGAGGTGGCCAGCTTTATTCGTTGAAATTCGCCCCCCGAAAGTGTGCTGGTTAAGCGGTTTAGAGTCAAATAACCAAGGCCTACCTGATCGAGATACGTTAGCCTGTTGATTATCTCCGTTAATATGCGCTTGCTCACCTTTCTGTCGTGCTCGGTAAGCTCAAGGCCCTGCAAAACCTGCAGCACCTGAGAAACAGGCATTAGCACGAGGTCGGTGATAGAGTGGCCGTCGATTCTCACATAGGCCGCATCTTTCCGCAACCTAGTACCTCTGCAGTCAGGACACACAGTTCTGCCTCTGTAGCGGCTGAGCATCACCCTGTACTGAATCTTGTGAGTCTGGCCCTCCAGGTATTTAAAAAAAGCATGAAGGCCTTCAAAGTATTTGTTGCCGGTCCACAGCAACTGATACTGCTCGGGCGTCAACTCGTTAACGGCCCTATGGATGGGGTAGTCAAACCTAATTCCATTTTTTAAAAGGGGTTGTGCCCAGGCTTGCATGGTTTCGCCACGCCACGGGGCCACCGCCCCTTCATACACAGACAGACTTTTGTCTGGAATTACCAGGTCTTCGTCGATGCCAAGGATTTTCCCGAAACCTTCGCAGGTTCTACAGGCTCCGTATGGGTTATTGAAGCTGAACAGATTAACACTAGGTTCTTCAAATCGGATACCATCAAGCTCAAACTTATCTGAAAATTCACGCCTCCCCACTCCCAGCACATCCACATAGCAGGTGCCTTCTCCTTCGAAAAAAGCTGTTTGTATTGAATCTGAAAGCCTGTACTGGTTATCTTCATCTTCGGGCTGTGCCGATGCCCGGTCTATAAGTATTTCAAGATTCTCGGGTTTTTCCAGACCTTCTTTTTTCTCCACCAAATCTTCTATTTGAAGTATCTCTCCATCGAGAACTAATCGGGTATACCCTTTGCTAAGCAAAATCCGAAATTCATCGTCCAGCGTCCTCTCAGTTTTCAAACGCAGCGGGCAAGTGACTACCAGCTTCGCCCCGGCCTTGTGACTATATATCCAGTCCACTACGTCGGTAACCGAATCTCTTCGAACCACCTCACCACTTACCGGCGAATAGGTCACACCTATCCTGGCGAACAACAGTTTCATGTAGTCGTAAATTTCTGTTGTTGTGCCAACAGTCGACCTTGGATTACGGGTATTTACCTTTTGTTCGATAGCAATCGCCGGGGAAACTCCTTTTATGTACTCCACTTCGGGTTTCTCCATGCGCCCCAGAAACTGACGGGCATAGGAACTAAGGCTCTCCACGTATTTTCTTTGACCTTCTGCAAAAAGGGTATCAAATGCCAGAGAAGACTTGCCCGAGCCGGACAGGCCTGTGATCACCACGAGCTTGTTTCTCGGAATGGCGACGCTAACATTCTTCAGGTTATTTACTTTGGCACCCTTTATGATGATATACTTACGTGGGTCAAGGTCATCAAAGGCCACTGCCTTGTCATTCAATATGCTTACTTCCATTTATTCCGGGGGGTATTACAACGCAAACTTAAGTCTATAATGGTGAATTGCAGTTCAATTGTTTCATTTAAGGTAAACCAAGATAAACGAAGGTTATCCACACATTATTATCTATACAAAACTTTTGTGCGAAAAATTTTTATGTGCGGAAATGAATGACTAAAATTCACATCTTAACATAGAAATAATAGTGCACGAAGCACATAGAATTAACCACTTTAAACCTCTAACTGTTACAATATGGCATAAACCTCTACGTTACTAAAAGTGAAGTTTGATGAGCAAGAATGAAATTAGTGACAGCCAATTAGTAACGCTGTACAGAAACGGGGACGAAGAAGCCTTTAGTACACTGTTAAACAGGCACAAGAACAGAGTTTATACAACGATTTATTTAATTGTAAAAGACCGTTATGTGGCTGAAGATTTATTGCAGGATTCATTTATAAAGGCCGTTAAGACGATTAAGTCTGGCCGGTATAATGAAGAAGGAAAGTTCCTGCCATGGATACTTCGAATAGCCCATAATTTGGCCATAGATTATTTTCGAAAGGAGAAGCGCTACCCTGTGGTAGTGATGGAGGATGGCTCCAAGGTATTCAACACCCTTGAGTTTGCTGAAGATCCGATCGAGAATAAACAGATTAAGATGGAAACCCATCAAATGCTCAGGCAGTTGATACAGGAGTTGCCCGAGGCTCAGAAGGAAGTATTGATTATGCGTCACTACATGCAGATGAGCTTTCAGGACATTGCTGATTCAACAGGTGTTAGTATCAACACCGCTCTGGGCCGAATGCGGTATGCTCTCATTAATCTGAGGAAGAGAATGCAGCAAACAAGTATAGCCTATGACAAAAACATTTACAGAAAATGACCTGATACGGTATGTATATGGAGAGACTTCAGAAATAGAAAATAACGAAATCGAAAGTGCTTTGCTATGCGATAGCGAAGTGCAGGAGCAGTTTGCTCAGCTGATTGAGATCACTCAGCAGCTTAGCTGCGTCGACTATTTTCCTTCTGAAAACTCGGTGAAAAATATCCTTGATAAAGCCAAAGAACTAAATTTGCAGTCTATCGCTAAATAGTGAGAGACTGATGACACGCAAAGAGCGCTACGAGGCTTTTATAAATTTCTTTACTGAGCACTTTCCTGAACCAGAAACAGAGTTGCACTATGGCAACCCTTTTGAATTGCTGGTTGCGGTGGTTCTGAGTGCCCAGTGCACTGATAAAAGGATCAACCTGGTAACACCCGCTCTATTCAAGGATTTCCCGACCCCTGCTCATTTGGCGGCTACCACTTTCGATGTGCTTTTTCCGTATATCAGAAGTGTGTCTTACCCCAATAACAAGACCAAGCACCTGATTGGGCTGGGCAAAAAGCTGGTAGAAAACTTCAATTCCGAAGTTCCGGGCACAATTGAGGATCTTCAAACCCTGCCCGGCGTGGGGAGAAAGACTGCCAACGTAATTGCATCGGTGATATACAATCAGCCGACAATGGCCGTAGACACCCATGTTTTTCGGGTATCGAAACGGCTTGGGTTGGTAACAAAAACCGCCAATACACCGCTGGAGGTAGAAAAACAGCTTGTAAAATACATCCCCGAGGAGCATATACCCAAAGCCCACCATTGGCTGATCCTGCATGGCAGGTATACATGCCTGGCACGCACTCCGAAATGCGAAGTGTGTGCTATTACGTCCTTTTGCAGCTACTATGAAAACTCGCTGAAGCAGCGTTGATCCATGAGGGTGATCCTTCTTCATCAGTACTATAAAACGCCAGAAGAAGGCGGAGGCATTCGTTCGTGGTACCTGTGCCGGGCCTTAACAGAAGCAGGTCATGAGGTGGAGGTAGTGACTGCCTGGAATAAAAAAGAGCACAAAACGCTGTTGATCGACGGCTACCCTGTTCACTACCTTTCCGTCCATTACTCTAACGACTTGGGTTTTTTTAGGCGGATTCGGTCCTTCACTGCCTTCTTTATTGCTGCCTACAAGAAAGTGAACTCATTATCCCGACCGGACTTCATTTACGCTATCAGCACCCCTTTGAGTATTGGTGGGCTGGCCAAGTGGATCCGATGGAGAAAAAGCATTCCGTATTTCTTTGAAGTCGGCGACCTTTGGCCCGACGTGCCAGCACAAATGGGGTATTTGCGCAATCCGCTATTGATTCGAATCCTTAAGAGCCTGGAGCTTTCCATCTACAAATCAGCGAAGGGCATTGTGGCCATGAGTCCTGCGATGGTAGACTATTTCAATGACCTGGGCTACGGCAGTAAAACCACTTGCGTTACCAATTTTTCTGACCTTTCTCTTTCCAGCACCCCCTCGCATGAGAGAGAACCGACAGACCGTTTTACTGTAGCCTACGTGGGCACTTTGGGCAAAGCAAACCATCTCAGCTATCTGATTGATTTGGCTGAGGAAGCTCAAAAAAGGGGCTTGAAGAATTTCCGGTGCATTCTTATGGGGGAAGGTGCGGAGGAGCCCTTGCTCAAAAAAATGATCGCCGAAAAAGGGCTTTCTAATGTTTCGCTTTTGCCACACTCCAGTAAGGAGGCGGCCATCAGTGTGCTCAAAAGTGCTTCGATGGCCTATTTGTCTTTTGGACCATATGACAAGCTATGGACGGGCAGTCCGAACAAGTATTTTGATGCGCTGGCGATTGGAAAACCCATTCTCTGCAATTTCGGCGGATGGATCGGTGATGAAATCACAGACAAAAAATGCGGAGTTGTTTACAGCCCTTTTAATCCTCAATCGTTTTTTGACAAGCACTGGCCATCACTACAAACGGAAGATATACTTGAAAGCATGGGTCAAAATGCGCTAACCCTTGCGAAAGGGAGCTACACGCTTGCCAAACAAATCCCGAAGTGGCTAACGTTTCTTTGCCGCTAATGTGGGTTCGGCCTGTATTTAGACAGCGTGAAAATCTTCTTCGGGTCATCTTCCTCCATTAGTTCCTGCAGGGTGACCTTCGGGTTGTTCTCCATATAAGACCTTACTATTTCCCAACCCACCCAAGCGCCAATCCGTCCGGGGCATTTCTCTCCTATCTCATACACATTTGGTCGCTCGCCCATGAACTTGTTGATGAGCTTGGGCTCAGTTTCATACAACAACTGGTTTTGTACAAAATTCGCCCAGACCACGTCCTCATTCTTGTGCACTTCTCTCAGCTCTTCCTCAGAAAACCCTATGATAATAGAATCGGGTGCGCAAGGCACCATTCGCTCTGTAAAATAGTAAGTCTTACCAGCGGTTATCATCTCATTCAGCAGCGTGTTATCGCCGTAGTCAACTTTGTTGTAATAGTCGGACAAAAAGAAGAAAGAAGCTGGCACGATATAATCAGGCTTAAAGCGACGGGCAATGTAGGCTGGTACATTATTGGGTTTGTACTTCGAGTCTTCGCCGATGAAGAAGTCCAGCCCGATGACCAGTAGGCTGTCCGAAAAATAGATGTCCCTATAAAAACCCGTGACCATGGTTTGTACCTTCGGCGTTTTAGCGGTTGGGTAGTAATACTTGAGGTGCTGAAACGCAGAAGCATACTGCGACTCCAGCCAACTTATATCCCCAAATTTCCCGTCTACCTCCATTTGCAATGAATCGAGGTGAGGAATTAGGTTGATCATTTGATTGGCCAGCACGCTGTCGGACGGATACTGATTGGCATCCAAAAAGTAGTCTGCTAACGTTGGATTGTCTTCAAGAAACGCCCTCACATCACCAGAAGTAGTCGACTTAAAAAGTGGAACTTCCTTCCTTTCAATAGAAACCTCCATGGGTATCGCAGCTATTTCAGGATCGATCTCACATTCCTTGTTTTCGCAAGCAGCGAAGGCAAAGAAAATGAGTAGAAATGCATAATTTCGATTCATAGTATCAACTTTGGACTAAAACTATAGATTATCCCTCTTTGAAAAAACTGGGATACATTGAATAAAACTATTTTTCAGCAAGGTCAGCGGCTTTGCCCCTTTGCGTAAAGAAACGATCATTTATGAAAAGAATTTTTATCCTTTCCATTTTTTGCCTCATTTCTGGCGTTGCCTTTTCCCAGGTAAAAATCGGGCTCAGGTTTTCTCCCTCTTATAATATTAACAGGGCATCCAGCCTGTCCGACACTTTGATTCTGTCGCCACAGCAAGGGAGTTTCAAAATGGTGCTGGGTGTGGTAACAGAGTTTGCCTTTACGGATACCTACAGTTTCACAACAGGGCTCGCTTTTGCACCAAAAAGTGTTGGAATCAATTTTGCCGGAGAAAACGGCGGCTCATATGCCAATACCACCGAAGAATATAAAACACAATATCTCCAGATTCCTGCATTGCTGAAATTGTACACGGATGACTACCTGCCGGGCAGTAGAATTTACTTTCATGTGGGGGCCATGATCGACGTCAAGATATTTGACTCGCCTGAAAACAATGACTACATTTTTGTGGAAAAGTTTCTGCCAGTGGATGCGTCGGCAGTGCTGGGGGTTGGTACAGAAGTGGAACTTGGAATATCCACTATTGTGTTTGGGGGCTTGAGCTACAACCGGGGGCTGACCAACATGGCCTCAAAAACAATCGCTCTTGACGCAAAACCTATTGTCAAGAGCGATTACTTCCAATTGGAGCTCGGCCTAAAGTTTTAGACCAGCTCTATTTCTTCTCCTGTAGAATTAACAAAGTGGAAATCCGTCAGGCCTAGTGATGAGTCCTCAATCAAATGAACCCATTTATAGTACTTCATGAACCACTGCACTCTCTTCGAGTAAATGCCTTTAGTGAAGTACGCAAACAAATAAGGATGAAGACTTATGGTAAGCTTCTTCTCATTTTGCTTGCCAAAAATGTGTTCGATATTCTTTTCTATTTGGTCAGCTACAATCACTGAAGCGGTAATTTTACCCGTCCCGTTGCAGGTAGGGCAAACCTCCCTGGTAGCTATATTCATCTCAGGCCTTACCCGCTGCCGGGTAATTTGCATCAGCCCAAACTTTGATAGGGGAAGCACTGTATACTTTGAGCGATCGGTGCTCATCTCCTGCTTCATCCGTTCATAAACCTTCTTACGATTGTCCTGCTTTTTGAGGTCAATGAAGTCGATTACGATGATACCACCCATGTCCCTCAGCCGGAGCTGTCTGGCTATTTCCGATGCAGCGTCCATGTTTACACGCAAAGCCGTCGACTCCTGGTCTTCTTCGGCGTTCGACTTGTTGCCGCTGTTAACGTCAATTACGTGAAGCGCTTCGGTATGCTCAATGATCAAATAGCCTCCTCCGGCTACACTTACGGAACGGCCAAATGACATCTTGAGCTGTTTTTCTACATGGAAATGCTCAAATATTTTAACCTTACCGGTGTATTGTCTGAGGATTTTTTCTTTGTCGGGAGCTATCTTGTTAACGTAGGCTCGGACATCTGCAAAGGTCTTTTTGTCATCGATGTGGATAGCATCGAACGACTCGTTGAGGACATCTCTCAGAATAGAGTTTGTCCGGCTCATTTCGCCGATGATCTTGTCCTTCGATTGTGCTGTCTTCAGGTTTTTCATCCCTTCCTCCCAAATGGAAACAAGGTTTCTTAAGTCCTTGTCGAGCTCAGCAACATCTTTGCCCTGAGCGACAGTCCTGATGATAACACCAAAGTTTTCGGATTTAATAGACGACACCAAACGAACAAGTCGTTTGCGCTCATCGCTGCTGTCAATTTTCTTAGAAACATTGACAGTATTTGAGAATGGTACAAGAACTAAGTACCGTCCCGCCAGGGACAATTCACAAGAAAGCCGGGGGCCTTTTGTGGAGATTGGTTCTTTTACAACCTGTACAAGTATCTTTTGACCCTTGACGAGCACCTGGCTGATTTTGCCAAGCTTATCAATATCTTTTTCGGGTTTAAAGCCTGCCAGTTTGTGGCTTATATTTTTGTTTGTAAGTACAAGCCGTGTGAACTTATTCAACGACTGCACTTGCGGGCCTAAATCGAGATAGTGCAAAAACGCATCTTTCTCGTAGCCGACATCAATAAAAGCAGCATTTAGGCCCTGTACGATTTTCTTTACAGTGCCTAAATATATATCTCCAACATTAAATTGATGATCATCACTTTCCTGATGATACTCTACCAATCGCTTGTCTCTTAGTAAGGCAATCCGGGATCCCTGTGGAGTCGAATTTATTATTAATTCATTGCTCACACTGATTCCGTTTTAAAAAGTAAATTACTTCTTCTTGTGCCTGTTCTTTCTGAGTCTTTTCTTTCTCTTGTGAGTAGCGATCTTATGTCTCTTTCTTTTCTTTCCGCAAGGCATATGCGAATGTCTTTATTTGTTAAACAATTTTTTTAATTCAATTCCTGAAGGTAAGAGTCAACAGCGGCGCTTACTGCCGGATCGTTTTCCGTTTCCTTCGCTTTGATAAGCCAGGCTTTAGCTTTCTGCTTGTCGCCCAACTCCTTATAACTAACACCAAGATAAAACATGGCCTGGATGTTCTCAGGGTCAATTGTCAAGAGCTTTTCAAGTCTCTCCACCGCCTTATCGTACTGTGCCGACTGCATCGAAAGAATGCCCATGTTGTACAGGGCCTCTTTGTTGTCAGGATCCTTCTCCAGAATTTCTCTCAACATCAGAATTCCCTGCATGGGATTCGGTGAAGAGATGTAGGTCATGGCTATTTTTGACTTAGCACTTAAATTGTCGGGATCAGCTTTTAAAACCTCCCCAAGCAATTCCTGAACCTTAGTTCCGAGCTTTCTGGCCCTGGCATCATCCGCCGCAAAACCGAACGCTTCGTAATAATAATTACCCGCTTTCTCCTTTGCCTCTATCGACGGATCGACCTCCGCAAGGATGTCAGCGTACTTAGCAACACTGTCCAATTGTTGTACCAAAAGGAAGGTGTTTGCCAAAGAGTCTGCAAAGATAGCTGAATTGTTTGGATTTTTTAACTGCTCCTTGAAATATTGTATCTTTTGCTGGTCAGAATCAGACAGTTCTACCTCGTGGGCTCCTGGTATTTCTTCAGCTCCTGCATTTTCTTCCTGCGTGGCTGATGGTACTTCAGCCATATCACCGTCATTGTCTACGACTACCTTGGGAAGACTGAAAAGAACGACGATCAGCCCAACCCCTAATATGGTTAAGACAATTTGCTGTTTTGACATGAAGTTTGTTTGCTGGAAATAGGACTTCCTATTTCAGTTTGTTGCTGCTTTTTACCTTCTCAATAAAAACCTTCGACGGCTTAAAGCTAGGCACATAGTGCTCATCGATGACGATAGCCGTGTTCTTAGAAATATTTCTGGCAATCTTCTTGGCTCTTTTCTTGTTTACAAAACTTCCGAAACCACGAACGTAAATATTACTGCCATCTGCCATCGAACTTTTTACCACAGTGAAAAAAGCTTCTACGCTAGTTTGCACATCTGCTTTATCAATCCCCGTTTTCTCTGCAATTTCGTTTATTACGTCTGCTTTAGTCACCTCTTCTATATTTTAATTATGCTTTGCTACTCGATTTTTTTAATGGGCACAAATTTAAATGAGCGGGGTAGAAATAAAAAAGAAAGAGTTAAATAAAAGCGCTTATTTTGTGCCCTCAACGAAAGTATTTCTCTCATCGTGGCCGAAAGTAATCAGGCATTTTCAAACATTTTAATAAGATGGTACGAAAGGCATAAAAGGGATCTTCCGTGGCGTGAAACGAAAGACCCGTATGCTATCTGGCTTTCGGAGATCATCCTTCAGCAAACACGTGTTGCTCAGGGCCTTCCTTATTTTCAGAAATTTATTGCCAGGTTTCCCGCTGTCGGCTCACTGGCTCAAGCAAGCCAGGAAGAAGTGCTGGCCTTATGGCAGGGGCTAGGCTATTACTCAAGAGCAAGAAACCTCCATGCATGTGCTCAAATGGTGGCTTCGCAATACGACGGCAAGTTCCCGAACACCTACAAAGAGCTTCTGCAACTGAAAGGCGTAGGTGCCTACACTGCCGCCGCCATTGCCTCCTTCGCCTTTAACGAAGCAGTACCCGTAGTCGATGGAAACGTTTATCGGGTGGTTTCCAGAGTGTTTGGGTTACACGACGATATTTCTAATGCTTCCACTAGAAAGGTATTTGAGGGGCGGCTCGTTTCTCTCATTCCATCCGATACGCCGGGCGAATTCAACCAGGCCATCATGGAGTTTGGTGCGCTTCATTGCACACCATCTGCACCCGACTGCAAAAATTGTGTTTTCAGTCACTCGTGTTTCGCATTCAGAAACAACGAGGTGGCCAACTTACCAGTAAAGACAAAAAAAGTGAAGGTGCTCAACCGGTATTTTAACTACTTTGTTTTCCAATTCGGTGAGGAGGTACTTATGGGGTCAAGAAAAGATAAGGATATCTGGCTCGGCCTTCACGACTTCTTCATCCGGGAAAAAGACGAATTGCTGGATGAGGATGCGGCGCTGGGGGAAGTCAAGCGTTTGATTTCGCCGGAAAGTTGGGAACTAATAGATATTTCAGCAACTTATAAACATGTGTTGACTCATCGCATCATTTATGCCCGTTTTTTCAGGGTGAGGATTTTGATGCATGAAGACTTTAGGCTATTGAGCGAGAGGCTGGGGTTGAATACAATCAGTATTAGTGACACAGCTGGTATCTCTAAACCAGTCTTAATCACCAATTATTTGAATGATACCTTATTTTAAATTATTTTTAATATCCCTATCTATCAAAACATCACAAAAAACAAATCTTTATGTCAGGAGTAAATAAAGTGATTCTGCTTGGAAACCTTGGAAAAGACCCGGAAATACGGCACCTCGAGAACGGACGGGCCGTGACAAACTTCACTTTGGCTACCAGCGAGGTTTACAAAAACAAGGAAGGCAACAAGGTAACTAATACGGAATGGCACAATGTTGTTTTATGGACCCCGTTGGCAGAAGTGGCTGAAAAGTATCTGAAAAGGGGAATCAGGTTTATATCGAAGGAAAAATCACAACCCGTTCCTACGACGACAAAGACGGAAACAAGCGATACATTACGGAAGTGGTGGGAAGGGAAATGACCCTTGTTGGAGGAAGGCCAGACGGCGGTGGCGGCCCGTCCGAACAACAAAGTATTGGATCCGCTCAGCCAGCTCCAGTGGCAGCAGAGCCAACCGATCTGGATGATTTGCCGTTTTAGCACTATATTGCAGCTTTTATCCATCAATGGAAGACCCATACCCCAGTATATACTTGACATTAATTGGAGACTTAGGTATCACTTATGTCTCCTTTTACATTTTTAGCGGCGTTCTATTTGCGCTGCTGCTCTATCTTTCTGCCCTTATTTCAGGGTCGGAAGTAGCTTTCTTTTCCCTAAATCACGGTGATCTTGCCACGTGCCGCACTTCGGCCAATTCTCAGGACAAGCGAATTATAAGCCTGCTCCAGGGGCCGCAGCGCCTTTTGGCCACCATTTTGATCATGAACAACCTGGTCAACATCACCATTGTGACATTGGCGACCTATGTCACCTGGGAAATCGTTGGTTCGAAATCAGCTGACGGGTACATTGTGGCCGTGCTGACTGTAATCACTACGCTGGCTATTGTCTTTTTTGGAGAGGTGGTGCCAAAAGTATATGCCAATCAAAACAACCTGAGCTTTGCCAGGAGCACGTCGGGTTTGCTGAATGTAGCCGATACTATTTTCAGGCCGGTGTCGTGGTTGCTGCTGTCGATCAGCTCAATCGTTGAAAAAAGAGTAGAAAGAAAGGGCTACAACGTGTCTATTGATGAGCTCAATCATGCATTGGAGCTGACTGCTGAAACTGAAGCCACGGAGGAGGAAAAGGGCATATTAAAGGGTATTGTAAATTTCGGCACACTCACAGTGACCCAGGTAATGCGATCCAGGGTAGACATCACCGCTATTGATTTTGAGACCGACTTCCATGAGCTGATGGATCAGATCAATAAAACGGGTTACTCCAGAATTCCCATATATAAAGAAACTGTCGACAAGATAGAAGGAGTTCTTTACATCAAGGATCTGCTTCCTTTTGTGGACAAAGACGAAAACTTTCTGTGGCAGAACCTGATGCGCCCGGCGTTTTTTGTGCCCGAAAGCAAAAGAGTTGATGCGCTATTTAAAGACTTTCAGGAGAAGCGGGTGCATATGGCCATCGTTGTCGACGAATATGGTGGCACCTCCGGGCTTGTGACCCTGGAAGATTTGATCGAAGAAATCGTTGGGGAGATTAACGATGAGTTTGACAACGAAGACGAGATCGCTTACAACAAACTCGACAGCAATACTTACGTGTTTGAAGGCAAGATCTCGCTGAACGACTTTTGCAAAGTAGTGAGTGTTGAAGGCAACATCTTTGACACTGTGAGAGGCGACAGTGAATCCCTTGGCGGGCTGATTCTCGAGATTAATTCTAAGCTTCCCAATGTTGGCGAGAAAATTCGCTTTGAGCGGTTCGTTTTCACAGTAGTGTCGGCAGACAACAAGCGGATCAAAAGAGTGCGGGTTTTCATAAACCCCTCGTTCCAGGCGGAAAGTCTCCAAAAGGATAAGTAATTTAAGGGCATGAAGCTTAAATTCTTTCTCTTATTCTTCCCGGTCATTCTTGCTTTGAGTGTTGCCTGCGAAGGTACTTACCTGCCCAAGCCGAAAGGATACAACCGTATCGACCTTCCGCCAAGTGAGTATGTTGCTCTGCCAGACTCCTTTCCTTATCAGTTTCAGTATTCTGCTCACGCAAAGCTTCTAAAGGACTCTTCGTGGATGGCCGAAAGGTATTGGATTGATTTGTACTACCCGACAATGGAGGCATTGGTGCAGGTGACCTATAAGCCTGTGAAGCACGACACCACCTTGCTCGGAGAGTATTTTGAAGACTCCTACAAACTCACTTCCAAGCACAATATCAAAGCGTATTCCATTGAGCAGATGGATTTGGTTATACCAAATGGTGGGTGGGCTGTAGTATCGGAGTTGACCGGAGAAGTGCCCAGCCAATTTCAGTTTCACGCCACTGATTCCGCCAATCACTTTATTCGGGGAGCACTCTATTTTGAGACCTCCACAAAAAACGATTCTTTAAAGCCTGTTATTGAGTACATTAAGTTCGATATCATCCACATGCTCAACACCCTTGAGTGGAAAGGCACACAGTAGAGAAACAGTACCCACAGCATGTCCGGCTTTTTTGAAACCAGAATAGAGTTCCTTAAAGGTGTTGGCCCTCAAAGAGCGGAGCTGCTAAACAAAGAGCTGTCTATTTTCACCTACGGCGACCTACTCCAGCACTATCCGTTCAGGTACGAAGACCGGACAACCTTTCACAAAATCAGAGACATAAGAGACGAGGAATCTTTTGTGCAGGTGATGGGGAAAATCCGATCAATGGAAACTGTTGGTATTGGCGGAAAGAAGAGGCTTGTGGCTCATTTCTATGACGAAACCGGAGAAATGGAGTTGGTTTGGTTCCAGGGGGCTGCCTGGATTTCTAAGAAGCTCCGGGTAAATACACCCTACCTTGTTTATGGCAAGCCGTCCGCTTTTGGCAGCAAGTTCAACATCGCCCACCCGGAAATTGAACCACTGACGGTTGATAACAGAAAAGGTGGGTATCTGCAACCCATTTACCACACCAGCGAAAAGCTTAAGGCCCGCTTTATCGACAGCAAAGTGATCTCAAAGTTTCAGGAGCAGCTATTGCTGGTTGCTTTGCCGTATATCCACGAAACCCTTCCTGACTTTTTGCTGCAGAAATTTGGCCTGGTGAGCAAAAAAGAGGCCATGGTAAATGCCCACTTCCCGAAGAGTAGTGAATGGTTAGAAAGGGCGAGAAAGCGGTTGAAGTTTGAAGAGCTTTTCTACATTCAACTCAGGCTGGTAAGCCTTAAGGGCTCCCGAAAAGACTTGTACAAAGGCCTAGTGCTGGCAGACGCCTCTCTGCTCACCACTTTTTACAATGACCATTTGCCGTTTGAGCTGACTGGCGCCCAAAAAAGGGTGATCAGGGAAATTTACCTCGACATGCGGTCGGGCAAGCAAATGAACCGCCTTTTGCAGGGCGATGTGGGAAGTGGAAAAACCATGGTGGCCTTTATTTGCATGCTGCTGGCCATTGGCAGTGGCACCCAGGCAACACTTATGGCACCGACTGAAATTCTGGCCGGTCAGCACTACACCGGGCTCAAAGAGTACGCCGACAAAATGGGTCTAAACATTGCCAAACTTACCGGCTCCACCAAAAAGAAGGAGAGGACAAGGATTCTGGCAGAACTGCTTTCCGGTGATATTCACATATTGGTGGGCACTCATGCGCTACTGGAAGAGCCTGTGCAATTCAAAAGCCTCGGACTGGCCATCACCGATGAGCAACACCGCTTTGGCGTAGCACAACGGGCCCAGCTTTGGCAGAAAAACGAAGAGTTTTATCCTCACGTGCTGGTGATGACAGCCACACCCATTCCCCGCACGCTGGCCATGACGGTATACGGCGACCTGGATACCAGCACGATTGATGAAATGCCCGCCGGCCGGAAGCCCATCAAAACGATTCATAGAACTGACGCCGCCAGGCTGCAAGTGTTTGGGTTCATCAGGGAACAAATTCAGTTGGGGCGGCAAGCTTACATTGTTTATCCGCTCATAGAGGAGTCGGCATCGCTCGACCTCAAAGACCTGATGGATGGCTACGAAAGCATTGCCAGGGCTTTTCCGGACTTCCAGCTCAGCATTGTGCACGGCAAAATGAAACCCGAGGCCAAAGACTTTGAGATGCAGCGGTTTGTGGAGGGCGTTACACATATAATGGTGGCAACAACTGTGATTGAGGTAGGCATCAACGTGCCCAATGCCAGTATGATGGTGATAGAAAATGCGGAGAGATTTGGGCTGGCCCAGCTGCATCAGCTCAGGGGCAGAGTAGGCCGGGGTGCCGACCAGTCGTATTGCATTCTGATGACAAAAGACAAGCTAAGCCAGGAGGCCAGAACCCGTATTCAAACCATGGTGGGCACCAACGACGGGTTTGAAATTGCCAGGGTCGATTTAAAACTGAGAGGCCCTGGCGACTTAATGGGCACCCAACAAAGTGGTGTGATGGATCTTTTGGTGGCTGACCTGGTGCAAGACGGGAAAATACTTCAGGCAGCAAGGGAGGAAGCACAGCAAATCATTGACAATGACCCTAAGCTGGCTCTGGACAAACACCGGGTGATCAAATCACACATTTCTTCGCTCAAAAAATCAGTGACAAACTGGAGCCGGATCAGCTAGCATCATTGAACCAGTCTTTGAAAGCACTTACCTTCTCCCGGCTCACCACAATCTCTTCAGGCCAATCCACCGTCGGCACTATTCTAAGCCTGGTAACGGAGTAGATCAGCACATCTTTGATGGCATCGATATTGATGATATAAGTGCGGTTGGCCCGGAAGAAGGATTTCGGGTTAAGTATCTCCTCCAAGGTCTCCATTTTATAGTCGATCACATATCTCGCCTTGGTATTGGTAACGATAAAGCCATTTCTCCCCTCGGCGTAAAAGAAGGCCACGTCTTCGGTTTTCACGGATCGGATATGTTCGCCAACCTTCACCATAAACCTGTTTTTGAAGTCTTTTTGAAGGTAGCTTTTGAGTACGTTTTCAATGGCATTTGCAGGCTGCACGGCGGCCCCTTTCTTCAGGAGCCTTAACTTCTCAATGCTTTGCTCCACTGCACCTCTGTCGATGGGCTTGAGCAGGTAGTCCACTCCGTTCGAGCGAAAAGCCTCCAAAGCATAATTGTCGTAGGCGGTGATGAAAATGACCGGTACATTGACGGGGTGCTTTTTGAATGCCTCCAGGCTTAACCCGTCTTTCAACTTAATATCCGTTAATATCAGTTCTATCTCGTCTTCTTTGGCTTCGAGCAACTCCAACATAGCCACCACAGTAGTCGCTTCGCCTATCAGTTCAATTTCCGGAGCTATTTCCGCCAATATTTTCTTGAGCTTGTCTGATGCTGGTTTTTCGTCTTCTATAATAATGGCTTTCATGCTGCTTTCTCGAGTTTTAGAAGAGGTAGTTTTACAAATCCCTTATTGTCGGCTTTCACTATCAGCAGGGGCCTCTCGGTGAAGTGCTCAAACGACTGGAGCAATTCCATCATTTTTTCTTTGCCCTCCACCGTTGGCATCAGCCTTTCCCACAGGGAGTATTCAATGGTTAAATAGTCCTCCTCTCGCCTGACAAATATCTTCAAAGGCCGACTTTGGTTGATCATGTTCGAGGCGATGATCCACTCCATCACAATCATCATACTTCCGGGCAAAAGGTACGCCTCTTCTTCGATAGCTTCGCTCTCCGGCTGCCAATGAATATTGCCATCGTACTGCTGATTATAAAGATACACTATGCTTTCAGCGATCGTCAATTCAGCCTTCATTTCCGAAAGATCTTCGTGCCGGCTGTCAAGCACACTTCTATACACATGCGAAAGCTTCTGGATAAACTTGTCGGCGGCTTTGTCCTTTTTATAAAGAATAGAAATCAGGGTTTCGAGCGATTTGTAAAGAAATTCCGGGTTAATGACCCTACTAAAGATTCTCAGCTTCAGGTCTATATTCTTTTTCAATACCCCTTCTTTATCTAATGCCCTATTTGTTTCAAGTGTAAACAAGATGACAGAGGCGAGCACTATAAAGTAGAGAGCATAAATAAAGCCGTAGATGGATAGAAAGGTGGATAATTCGGTGGTGAAGGTACCAAAGCTATAGCCTATCACCCCCACAAAGTAAGCGCTGATGCTGCCGAACACCACAAGCAGGGTCACCAGCAATCCTGCAAGAAATAATAAGCCAAACGAGAGCTTAATAAAGTCACTGCTTTCAATTCGTGGCACAAAGCCATTGGCAATCGCCCGCAGCAATTCAGCAACCAAATAGGTAATTCCTATGCACAACAAAGCTTCCTTTTCGAAAAACACCTCACCAAGTGAGCCCAGGTTATCAAACACTAGCAGCACAAGCATGTAAATAAGCATACCCAATGGGAGAGGGGCAAACAATCGTGATATCAAGTGATTATAAAAAAGTTTACGCTTCATAAATGAGGAAGTAAAGGAACGGAGACGCTAAACAGCTTGTCGTTTACAATCCGAACTGGTAAATCGGTAAAAAAAACATATCGCTTTTGGATATTGGCCAAACCCACCTGTAGCGACTCTGCTTCATCCACGATGCCCCGGTTTTCATTGGTCACACAGATGTAGTTACCCTCCTCTTCCTGAATCACTATCTCCATCGGATCCAGCTCCGAAAAGTCGTTGTGTTTGATAGCGTTTTCGACCAGCAGTTGTATCATAAGCGGCGGTATGTTAGCCGAAAACTTATTGGCCCCGATTGAAATTGTGTGGGTAAGCGCATTGCCGAATCGTACTTTTTGGAGAAACAGATAGGCCCTTACAAAAGCCAGTTCCTCCTCTACAGTTACCAGCTTTTTATCCTGAGAAGCAATAAGATACTGGTAAGACTGCACCAGCCGTCGAATGAACTGCTCGGCTTGTTCTGAAGAGCCGTCGAGCAGGGAAGAGATGGTGTTGAGACTGTTAAACAGATAGTGGGGACTAAGCTGTGTTTTCAGAAGCTCGTACTGAAGCTCAAGCTGCTCTCTTTCGTGCTTGAGCTGGTTGAGCCGACCTTTAGAGTATTCGCTGAAACTAAAGTACGACAGGTCAAAAACTCCATTGACGATGATCAGGACAAAAAGAAGCAGCGCTAATTTGATCATTTCAGGCTTCAGCGTTTCGAAAGAAACCGGTTCAGGAAAAAGCCCTTTGGACAGCTCAAGGCCCAGCAGGACAATACCAGCCAATATTGCAGCCTGCACAAGTGAACCTGCAAGAAACCGGACGCCCAGCGACTTCCTCCAGGAAATGACTGCATTTAACCTGATGTTGGAGTAGACTATTGAAATGCCAGCCACAGCGCCCATGGCCACTACCAACAAATAGGTAGCAAGGTGGGCTGTAAGGTCGGGAAGCTCTCCGGTTTTACCGTAGTAGAGATAGTTGAATATCCCTACTGCGATAAATGCCATTCCTGATGATTTCAATAACCATTTTCTCATGGCTGGCTATGGTGCTTAATAAAGTTTCTCCATCACCCTGCGGTACTCGCTGCTCGAAGGTATTTTAGAGGCAGCTTCCGACACAGCTTTTCTGAATGTGTCATTTCTTGGCATAACTTCAGCTACTTTCACCAGCACTTCTCCTCTCGACGACGAGGAAGCGATATGTTCAGATGCGTCAATTACTTTCATAAGAAAATCGGGATGTACGTTACCGTCTTTCATGAAAGTTAGCAAAACATTTCCTTGTTCCGAAGAGCTTGGTATCCTTGTGACTGTTTCAAAAATAAGATCGCTGAGCTGGGGGTCGTTGCGCATTTTGGCCGACGCAGCTCTTAAAACCTCGCCCTGAGTAGAACTGCTGGCAATGCTCTGCACGGCTTTGATCAATGGCACCAGCTGCGACGGTGTTGGTTCTTTTTCGATAATAGCGAACTTCAAAACTTCGCCCTGTGTGGAGCTACTGGCAATTCGGCTGATGGTAGAAGCGAGTTCACCAAACAGCTCATTTGAAAGTTGGCTGGAGTTATCAATAGCGTATTTAAGCACTTCTCCCTGTTCGGAGCTGGAAGGAATCTGCCTGACAGATGACAGCACTTTGCTAAAAGTATAAACTTCCAGGTTCTCGTCCCTCATCAGATCTCTCAAAACACTTCCCCTTTCCGAGCTGGAAGGAATATCATCGAGCACGTCAAAGTATTTTTCCTGTATGCGCTGATCCTTATCAAACTGCCTGTTGTACAGTCTTAACACAGACCCCCGTTCTGAGCTCGATGGAATGTGATCCACCGCATCGAGCAATGCAATTTTGGTAGACGTTTCCAGTTTATGCTTTTGTAACGCATGGCGCAGCGTATAGGCCGACTCTGAACTCGACGGGATATTGTTAACTGCCTCGAAATAAGCGGCGGCACTCTTGCTGTTCGAAAAAAACTTGTAGTCATATTCCCTGAGCAGCTCGCCTCTGGTTGAACTGGAGGGAATATCTCTGCCAATGGCGAGAGCAATTTTAGACAGCCCGGCTTCAGAGAGCCCATTGGTTTCCAACAGGAACGAAAAGTATTCTCCCTTACCGCTTGAGCTGTTGATCTCCTCTATTTCGTCAATCACAGCATCAACGCCGCCCTTCCTGTAGAACCTCCTTACCCTGTCTTCAGCCGCCACGCCGGTGGAGTGAATCACATCGAGGAGAACATCAGCCAGCCATTTTCTTCCTTCCGGCTCGAAGTTGATTTGGGTTCTGTTATCATAAAACTCGTAAGACAGCTGCCCTGCATCGTTGCTGCTGATCGTGAGTTCCTTTTTGTTGCCAAAAGTTGTTTTTCTTATTGTTAGATAGCCACCGGGCGTAATGGCCGTCACTTCGGTATCGGCATCATTTACTTTGACTGAGCCCCTTACTTTTATCTCCAGGCTGGAAGCATTACCAACAATTTTGAAATCATTTCTGTAGGTCTTCGTTTTGAGGGAGTCCTCCCCGGCAGCCTGGACCGCCACAACAGCAAAGCAGAATACTGCCACCGTTGCAAAAATTTTCATCATTAGCGTTTTCATAAGTTTGTCCTTTTTAAGCTTCACTATCCAAACGTTCTGACAGGAAGCAATTCTTGGAAATTCATTTTGAGTTGATGATACAATGAACGGTAAATGACCGACGAAAGTAAACGGCTATGTAGCCAACCGGAGAATGTTTGTAGCCAACCGTTCAATTCGATTATTCATTTTTATATCAAAGTTTTCAGTGCCATTGGATTTTGGGCTATCTTAAATGAAATTTAGGAATTCGAACCACCGACTAAGCACGTCACGAAATGAAAAACACAATTAAGCTTGCCTTATTTTCAGCTGTTGTCATTGGGTACATCACCAGCTGCACTCCTTCAACAAAAGAGACCAATGACGGCCAAAGTGAGTTTGTCGAGAACCCACCTGCTGAAGGCTTCGATGAAAAAAACTCAGATCCTGTTGCCATTAAACTTGCCGATGATGTGATGACCAGCATGGGAGGGCGAAACAACTGGGACGCCACCCGGTTTCTTGCATGGAATTTCTTTGGTGCCCGCAAGCACCTATGGGACAAGCAAACTGGTGATGTGAGAATTGAGGCACCAAGAGACTCCACCATTATTTTGATGAACATCAATACCATGACAGGCCGGGTAATGAAGAAAGGCCAGGAGTTTACCAGCCCCGACTCCCTTTCAAAATATCTTGAGAGAGGCAAGTCCTGGTGGATCAATGACTCCTACTGGCTTTTCATGCCATTTAAGCTAAAAGACAGCGGCGTAACTCTGCAATACATTGGCGAAGACACAACAATGGATGGCCGCAACGCCCATGTGCTAAGCCTGCTGTTTAAAGGAGTGGGTGTGACGCCCGACAACGGCTACAAAGTATATGTTGATATGGAACAAAGCCTGATAACTCAATGGGCTTACTACAAAGATGCCTATCAGGACGAGCCTAACTTTGTGCTTCCATGGGTCAACTACAAGCCCTATGGTAAAATTCTTCTATCCGGTGACAGAGGTCAGCGACAAATCACTGAGATAAGCGTTTTGGAGACTGTTCCGGAAGGGTCATTCACTGAGTTTAGCCCAATAATCCTGTAGTTTATTGAATCAATGCGTCATTCAAAGCCCGGTTGGTCAACTAAAGCTTTCTGCTTCTGGGGGTTACCTATTGCGGATTGACTTTATTAATGAGCAGGAAGTTTGTTCTCTTCCAACCGATTCTCTGTTAAAAGAGTCTGTTAAGCAGCTTCAAGCCTATTTTAATGGTAAGCTTGAGTTTTTTGATCTGCCGCTGAAGCCTATCGGAACTGATTTTCAGTTGCGGGTTTGGGAGGCATTGGGAAAGATACCTTACGGTACCAGCTGGTCTTATCTTCAGCAAGCTACTTTTTTGGGAGATGCGAAGTGTATCAGAGCAGCAGCAAGTGCCAACGGAAAAAACCCTTTGCCAATCGTTATTCCTTGCCATAGGGTGATTGGAACAGATCAAAAGTTGGTTGGATTTGGCGGCGGGCTGTGGAGAAAAGAGTGGCTTTTAGGTCATGAAAAACACCCTAATTACCAGTACAAACAGGGTATGATTAAGTTTTAACCGTTAGCAGCATTATATTTTTGATTACATTTGAACCAATATTTGACCAGCTATACTTGTTTTCGAGTATTTTTGATGAAAATCTACCTGCTTCCTACGATTCGTTTTCGAATGAATTAATTTGGCATTATTAGTGCAGAGAGGGATAAGTAAAGGATCACGGTATGTTTAAAAAGACCTTAGTTTCGCTGGTACTATTCACGATAGGCGTTTTCATGGCGCTTTTCCGTGCCGACTTGTCGCTTGAAGACCTATCGATAAAGTATGCAGGAAGAACGTCCCGATTCGTGAAAATTGATGGCCAGCCTATTCACTATAAATCGGAAGGAAAAGGATTTCCAATCATTCTTCTTCATGGCACTGCCTCATCGCTGCAAACCTGGGACAAGTGGTCGCAGGAGCTTTCGCAGTATTATCAGGTGGTGCGCATCGATCTCCCTGGTTTTGGACTAACAGGCCCATTCCCGGACAATGACTATTCCATGAAACACTACAGTGAGTTTCTGGAGAAATTCATTAGCACTGTGGGGTTGGGTCGTTGCTATATTGCTGGTAACTCTCTCGGCGGGGAAATTGCGTGGAATTTTACCATCGATTATCCCGAAAGAGTTGAAAAGCTGATTCTGATCGATGCAGCCGGCTATCCAAATGATGCCCCCCCACCATTTATTTTCAGGCTCGCCAAGGCACCAGGCTTCAATACATTTCTGAGGTTTTCAACGCCAAGGTTTATGGTGAGAAACAACCTCGAAGAGGTGTACTATGACGACTCGAAAATTGATGAAGACCTTGTGGAAAGGTACCAATCCCTTTGCCGCAGAGAAGGCAATCGCCGGGCTTTCATATACCGAATGAATACTGCACATATAGACAGAAGCGATGAGCTTTCGAAAATAAAACAGAAAACCTTGATTCAATGGGGAAAGCACGACAAATGGATTCCGTACAACGTTGCTGACTCCTTTGCTACAAGTATTTCTCACTCAGTTGTAAAGATTTATGAGAATGCCGGTCACGTTCCTATGGAAGAAATTCCTGAGGAAACTGTAGCCGACGCCATTCAGTTTCTTCAGGAAGATTCTCCGTTCCATTTCCCTTTCATCTTTGCTAATTCTCAGGAAGTGAGAAGAGGTAATAATCGATAGGAAAAACGACCCATTCAAGAGTTATTTTCTGTAATCAAGGGCTGGCGGCCTGTTGCCCAACAAAGGGTCGTAAACAAAGTCAGTGCCTCTTTTAGTGTTAAACTCTGCCTTGGCCTGCTCAAGTACTTTAGGGGATTTGAACAGATCGTAGCCTGTTATGGCCATCGCCTTTGCAGCCACCATCATTCCCTTAACACCGATTGACGTGCCGCCACTGGCAACCGCCTGCCAACTATGAGCCGCAGTGCCCGGCACCCAGGTAGCTGCGGCAAGGCCTACGGTGGGCACGTTCCAGCTAACATCGCCTACATCGGTAGAAGCACTTCCAGCCCTCATCTCATAGGGCATAATTTTTTGTGTGTAATCAAGCGACATGGCACTCTTGCCAAGCGTAGTAGATAGTTTTTCAGCAAAAGCCTTTTCCTCAGCAGTGTAAGTGTAGCCTCCTACTTTTTCCAGGTTAGTCTGCATGATTTTGGCCAGCGTTTCGTTGGGCAGCAGGCTGTATACACCTCCCGTTACTTCTATTTCGACCTTTGTATCTGTGCCGAGGGCAGCCCCTTTAGCGGCGTTTTCCAGGCGGTTCCACATGTCCTTCACCTCATCGTTGTCTTTATGGCGAACATAGTAGTAGGCCTCTGCAAAGTCAGGAACAACATTCGGTGCTGTGCCACCATTGGTAATCACGTAATGTATCCTTGCGTCCTCTTTAATGTGCTCTCTCATCATGTTCACCATCATGTCCATAGCTTCCACGGCGTCCAACGCCGACCGTCCTCTTTCGGGAGCCGCCGCCGCATGAGAGGCAATTCCATAGAACCTGAACTTGCCAGTTTTGTTGGCCAATGATGTACCAGGGCTGGCGCTGTTCACACTTGCAGGGTGCCAGTTAATGACGGCATCCACATCGTTGAATAAGCCTTCTCTCACCATGTACACCTTTCCAGATCCGCCCTCCTCGGCTGGCGTGCCATAAAATCTGATGGTTCCGGAAGTTTTGGAGGAAGCCAGCCAATCTTTAAGAGAAATAGCGGCAGCTGCAGATGCCACCCCAAACAAATGATGCCCGCATGCATGGCCAGCTATTCCCCCTTCTATCGGAGACTTCTCCGGTACAGCCGCCTGGCTAAGTCCTGGCAGGGCATCAAATTCGCCAAGTATGGCTATCACGGGCTTGCCATTTCCGAAACTAGCCGTGAAAGCAGTTGGAATGCCGGCAACGCCGCTTTCGACCTTAAAGCCTGCGTCTGCCAACACTTTTTGCAAAGCCTCTGAGCTCTTGTATTCCTGATAGCCAACTTCAGCGTACGACCAGATTTCGAGAGCAGTTTTGCTATATAAATCCTCTTTCTGATCAATGTTGCGCATGATATTATCCTTGTCTTTTTGGGCAAAGCCTGTTACGGCTAACGACAAAAGAAAAACGACTGGTAGAATCCTCTTCATAGTGATAGGTTTAATTGATTGGATAAAATAAGCAGGAAAAGCCGCACCAAAAAATAGCACTTTCGTCTAAGGTCGAAAAAGTAAATACAAGGCGCCAATGCAACCCCGGGCATATTTTGGCGTCATTAATTTATTTCCATCAAAGACTCATCATGTTTAAGAACTACCTCAAACTCACCGTCCGAAACCTGCGTCGCAACAAGCTTTACGTTTTCATCAACGTGCTGGGGCTCGGAATCTCCATGGCCTGCTGCATCATCGCCTACCTGAATACCCGGTTTGCCTATGATTTTGACAAACAGCATGTTAACAGGGAAAACATCTACAAAGTGCAAATCAACAAAGACGTGCAAGGGCAGCCTGTTCCCTATGGCATCACACCTGTTGCATTGGGGCCAAGAATAACTCAGGACGTCCCCCAGGTAGATGAAGTAGTGAGGGTTACTGGCGATTCTTATATATTAAAGGTCGACCGAAAGGTTTTCAACAGGTACATAACATTTGCAGACCCCAACTTCTTTGACGTTTTCTCTTTCAAAATGAAGGAGGGTTCTTTCGACAGTTTTCATAATAAGTCGCAGCTCCTCCTTTCTGAAGAAATGGCCACAGCCTATTTTGGTGACGAAAGCGCCACTGGTAAGATTATTACCCTGGTGACATCCGATGAAAAAACCAGGGAGTTTATTGTGGGTGGAGTACTCGAAAGCATGCCTGAGAACTCAACCTTTCGGTTTGACGCTATCACTGTTTTTGAAAACTTCCTGGATCTCAACAAAATAGCCAATAATAGCTGGACTAGTTTTGTCGGCGGCACGTTTCTTTTCTCAAAAAATGGCTTTGCTCCTGACGAAGTAGCTTCCTTTCTTACCAAATATGTGCCGGAACAAAATCAGGCCAGGCCCGATTGGCTGATAGGGTCGTTTTATTTGGAGCACATGCCAGACATGCCTTTCTCCGGCCGGGATATCTATTCGTACTGGTTTCCTCAAGCCATGCACCCGGCGGCCATTATTGCTCCCATTGTGATGTCGGCACTCATACTTCTCATCGCATGCTTCAATTTTACTAACACCTCCATTGCCACCTCCAGCAAGCGACTTAAGGAGATCGGTATCAGAAAAGTAATTGGCGGCAACAGGCAGCAGCTTATTATGCAATTTATGGCCGAAAACCTTGTTCTGTGCTTATTGGCCATTGTAGTTGCTCTGGGCCTTGCTTCGTTTCTTGTGCCTGCCTACAGTGCTATGTGGGAAGGCATGACGCTGACACTCGACCTCTCTCAAAACACCGAGATTTACCTGTTTCTGGTTGGCCTTATGATATTGACAGCGATTATCGCTGGAGCCTACCCATCGATTTATGTGAGCCGCTACGAACCGGTGAAGATCTTGAGAGGCAACCTGAAACTAGGTACCACAAGTTCTCTTTCACGAGGGCTGTTGATGATGCAATTTGCCTTCACTATTATGGCCCTGGTGGCAAGTATGGCCTTTTATCAAAATGCCATTTTTCAGGAGAATGCCGACATGGGGTTTGAAAAGGAAAGCGTAATAGGCGCCAGGGTGAGTTCGCTGCAGGAATACACCACGCTAAGATCGGCGATGGAAAAGAACCCCGACATCGTTAGCCTGGCGGCCTCTGCCAGTCATATTGGTTTTTGGAACTACGGCAGAACTATCAAATCGGGTGATGTGGAACGGGAAGTGATGATGATGGACTTTGGCCCCGAGTACTTCGAAACCATGGATTTGGAAATGGCTGAAGGGAGGCCTTTTGGAAAAGACCTTGCCGAAAGCGACAGACTTGGTTCCATCATTGTTAACGAAAAGTTTGTGGAGGCGTTTGGTTGGAAGGAAGCTGTCGGCCAAAGAGTATCCATCAGCGATACGCTCCACTTAACTGTGGTTGGCGTGATCAAAAATTTTTATTCCGACAACTTCTTTTCCCCTATTGAGCCCTATGCCTTCAGGCTTTCCAGAGAAGATAATGTCAACTTTCTCATCGCTCGGGTAGCAGGAGACAAAATTGTAGAGAGTTACAAGGCCATGGAACAAAACTGGCTGGACCTGTTTCCAGACAAGCCCTTCAACGGCTTTTACCAGGAGGATACTCTCAAAGAAGCCCATGAAGTCAATGCAAATATTGTCATCATCTTCGTTTTTCTTGGCGTCGTCAGCGTGTTGCTGTCGGTGATTGGCCTATTTACCCTCATATCACTTAATGTGATCAAGCGGGTGAAAGAAATTGGCATAAGAAAGGTGATGGGAGCCGAAATTCCGCAGATTCTTTGGCTCATAAGCAAAAGCTTTCTTTTAATGGTGGTGGTAGCCAGCGCCTTGGGTGCAGTAGGCGGCTACTATCTCACCGACATGTTGATCGAATCCATTTTTAAGTTCTATAAACCAATTGGGCCGGTCAGCTTTCTTGTGCCGTTTCTTATCATTCTGGCTGTTGCAGGATCTACCTCCTTTTTGAGAGTTTTTGCTGCGGCAAGGAAAAATCCGGTTGACAGTTTGAGGTACGAATAGACCGGCTCCCTATGGAGGCAGTTGTCCTTAAAACGACCCTGGTTGATGAAACCTTACATTCCAACACGAGCTGGGTGCTTTGGTCAGATGATTTATGGCAAAAATCTTTAAATCGGAGGTTTGTCATGCTTTAACCAGCCTTATGCAACCTTCTGAAAAAGAGGTGGATAAATTATTTTGTCTCAGCTACGCCTCTTATAAGTTGAAGCAAACGATTGCAATGAATTGTTTTGAATATTTCTTACATTATTTATAATTATTCTGTTTGTATTAGTAATTTTGCACTGAAACAAAACGATGTGTTGTTTCGTTATGGTAACTGTAATATTAAGAGTGAGGTGTTTATGAATTTTGGCGCAACGCTAAACAACAATGGTTGGCAACTGTCAACAGGAAATAAGAAGACGAAGGGAGTTATTAAAATGTTTGGTTCCAGAAAAAATGTTTCGGCCCTTGTGGCTATTCTTTTAGGAGTACTAATCGTGTCTTTAGCCATCAATGTTAAGGAGACTCCACAATCTCAGGCAAAGGTTTACTCTCAAATGAAGTAAACCGAACGGTTACCGACCTATTATTTGTCGGGAAGTAGCATAAGGAGCTTGCCACTAGTGGTGAGCTCTTTTTTGTTGATGGTCATCTTCCTGAACTTCCCCTCTACATACATTTGGGCCTGGTCATCGTAATGTCTGCTGTGAAAAACGCCGCTCTGGCCAGTGGGCAAAATGCTCTCCGAGTTTTCTATGTCTGAAAAATCGACAACTCGCCGTGTGCTTGGCCCAAACGACACCCTGTACTTGTTTTCGCTTGTGACAGGATAGCCCCAGTTGTTGATCACCTCCTCGCCTGAAGAAACATGGAAATCGCCTACGTTTAAAACCTTTCCAAGCAGTGGCACCACACCCAGGGCATGGTTATGTGTTAGCGTATGGATATTCTCCCATTTCCATTTGTCGATGTTCTTCCCCAGGTCGTCTTCCAGCGAGGCCACTGCACTTATGAGCGCTCCGTAAATCACATCCTGCCGGGGTTCAACAGTTTTCTTGTCGGCATTGTACCACCAGGAGGAACTATCATTGGCTATGAGAAGTGGAAAGGTTCGCTTCCTGAGGTCAGTAGTTGACATGAAGAGGTCAAACTTGTCCTGGCCAAGCTCATCCTTCATTGCTTTTTCCAAAATGGTGTACAGCCACCTGGTGTAGATAATCGGCGCAGCAGTTTGCCCACCAAACTTGCCATCCCAGGCTCGCAGCAGCTCGAGTGCTTTTTGATCATTTCCTGCTAAGGATGCGTTCTCCATTGCCGTTAGCAGCACGCCAATATTTTGAGTCACAGCTGGCGAAGTCTCATCCATCAGCATTTTTTTTACATCCTCGCTATCCCAATCGTTTTTGCTGTCAATCATTTGCTTTATCCTTCTGGCCCTGTCCTCCGGCAAATAGTAGCCCGGGTAATAGTAGCCATTTACGCTGTCAGGCTGGTTGTTAGCAGAAAATACATAGCCTGCCGGAGGGTTGACAGAATGGGGGTTCGAGGAAAAGTCGAAATAGCCAAGCGGGTCATCTTCCCCTGTGGATCCGTTAAGAATAGTGAAGGAGTTGACGTGCTCTGGCCGTTTTATCAAACGTGCAGTTGCCCACCAGGCCACATTTCCTTTGGCATCTCCGTACATCACATTGAGGCCTGGGGCATGTATAAGCTTGAGAGCGTCGGTAACATCTTCAGGTGACTGCGCATTGTTTAGCTTGCGTGTGGCGTCCAGCACCTGATTGGGGAGTTTGTTATATGTCCACCACATGGCTACCGGATCAGGCCCAACTATCTCGCCCAACACTCCATTGACAACGGGGCCGTGGAGGGAGGTTTTCACTTGAAAAACTATGTCTTCCTCGTCTTTAACTTTGATTATTTCGTCCCGATAGTCAAAGCTTTTCCATTCTCCTTTGTACAGGTACTGATTGCTATCGGCTTCGTTTTCCGTTTCTCTGAAAAAGTCAACATCATCATTTTCGAGCATGGTCAGGCCGACGGCCACCTGACGATTGTGTCCCAAAATTGCGAAGGGGTAGCCAGCCAGGTGGTAACCGTAAAGCTGAAAATCGGGCGTTTCCAGATACGCCTCGTACCACACAGAAGGCTGAGAGAACCCAATATGAGGGTCATTGGCAAAAAGCACCTTGCCAGACTTTGTCTTTGACGGCCCCAATACCCAACCGTTGCTGCCTATGAAAGGAGACACTGGCAATTGGTTAAGCATTTCCAGCAGCATAGCGGAAGACTTTTCATTCAAGCCAATGGGATCTCCAAAATAGCTCGGGATCATTTGTCTGGTGGTGTCTGCTTTTAGCCCCAGGTCTTTCAGGTAGCTGGCACCGAGTTCGGCATTAATAAAGCTCACCAGTGGGTCGGTTTTATGCGCCGCTGCAAAACTAAACGACATATAGCCTACAGCGTTATAAATATCCTCCAGGGTAAAAGGCGTTTTTTCAATACCAAGCAGCTCATACTCCAAGGGTGTTGGGCCCTTTTCCAAAAATTCATTGATCCCTCTGAGATAAGCCTCTGCTTCTTTCAGCGTGGGGTTAGTGGTTTGGGTTCGCAGCTTCTGCGCCGCCTCCTGCGAGGAAAGATGTATCCCCAACGTGCGAAAAAACTTATCGGTCGGCAAAAGATCTTTCCCAAGTATTTCCGACAACTTCCCTGGCGCAATCCTCCTCACCAGCTCCATTTGAAACAGCCTCTCCTGGGCATGAAGGTAGCCCATGGCCAAGTAGAGATCACCTTTGTTTTCCGCATAGATGTGCGGAATGCCATAGCTGTCAAACCACACCTCCGCTTTGTTTTCAAGCGGGCTTAGGGTCAAGTCGCCCTTGTATTTTGGCTTAATGTGCTGCAGATAAAAATATAAGGAGATGACTAGTAAAATAATCAAGACCAGGATGCCCTTCAGTAGCCTCTTGATGGTTTTCATGTGTATATAATTTTGTTTCGATCAAGTAGTAAAGTATCCATAACAAGGTTAAGAGAGTAAATTTTCATGTTCGTGCTCCTTCCCGATAAATCGGGATTGGCTACATCGTTGGGTGCTTAACCTGTTTGTTAGACCAATTTCATCTACAGGCTGTCATTGAAGACGCTCCAGTAACAGACCGGCCTTTTAAAGTTCTTTAAGCGGCAGAAACCAAATCGTAGCCTAGCTCTTTTAGTTTGGCTAAGTGTCTTTTGATCTGCTTCTTGTTTCGTTCAGCACTGTCGTGCAATAGCGGTTCCTTGTAGGCCTCTTTGTTTTTTAGAACATGGTAGGCGGCGATAATAATCTTATGACCAACTGCTACCAGCGCTTTCTTTTTGCCTCTGCGTGCAATTAAACTTTGATATTTGCGCTTCAGGTAGCCGTCTTTCTTTCTTGTCGCCCCCCAACCACATTCCACCAAAAGAGACTTCAGGTAGCGGTTTCCCTTAACTGTCCTTGTGCTTTTTTTTTACCCGCACTCTCGTTGTTCCCCGGGCTCAGCCCTGCCCAACTACTCAAGTGATGCTCGTTAGGGAACTGATTCATGTCTACACCAATCTCACTGATAATGCTGATGGCGCTGTCTTTTCCCACCCCATCGATGGTTTGCAGCAAGTCTATTTCTACAGCATACTGAGCAGTGGATCGGTCTATATGTTGCTCCAGTTCTCCAATGATCCCTTCTTTTTCCTCAATGCTCTTCCTGATAATATTGAGCATAAAACGATGATGGGCTGTTAATTTTCCCTCAAGGGCTTTACGGATGTCTTCTCGGTTGGCCTTTACCTTCCCGTGAATGTGCTTCATTAAATCATCCACATTGGTCTTACCATCAATGATATCATTGATGATTTTACTACCAGTGGCACCATGAACTTCGGTAAGTACAGTGCTGAGTTTGATATTGGCATCTTCCAGTATCCTTATCAATCTGTTCTTCTCGCTGGCTACATGTTCTACTTGGCGCTTTTTGTACCTGACAAGATCCCGCAACTCTCTAATGTCTCTTGGAGGAATAAAACTTCCTCTTAACAAGCCAGCCAACAGCAACTTGCTGATCCATCTGCTGTCACGTTTGTCTGTTTTGTGCCCTGGTACATTCTTCACGTGGCGGGCGTTGACCAGAATAATTTCAAAGTCCTCTTCCAGTATATTAAATACTGGCTTCCAGTAAACGCCTGTGCTTTCCATTGCCACATGGGTAACTCCCTGGCTTTTACACCAATCTCTTAACTCTGTCAAAGAACTTGTGTAGGCTTCAAACTCCCTGGTCTGGTAGTCATTCTGCCCTTTGCTGATCGTCGCTACGATCACCGCCTGATGTACGTCAAGGCCACAGCCGACCTTCACTATTTGTTCAAAAGCTACTTCTCCCGTTTCCATATAACTTTCAAGGGTTTCGATAACCCTTGAAAGTTACTCAATATTCATTTTCGTTCGGGTGTGCTAAAGTCGCTCATGGAGATTTCATCTGTATAAAATTTACTTTTTAGCGGCCAGATGGAATAGCCAAAACCTTTTGGAAGCGATAGTCGACTATTCTCCGACTTTATTCATTCCGCTGGGTATGGACTTTCCTTATGGCTATTTCATGTGGGTGGTTTTTTGAAATTTAAGGGTTTTTGAATTTATTCCATCAGACAGCTCACTATTTGCTGAAAAGACAGGTCTATATTATCTGTCAAATAATACTTCCGCTGAAAAATTCAAACGCATAAACGACCACGTTTTTGTCTATCTTCCAAAAGTAAACCAACCCAAGTATGAAAAAAACTGTATACACTGGCCTTTTGGCCCTATTAATGCTTACCTGCCAATCGTGGATTTCGCCAGCGCCTGCTGGTTCGAAGCTGAAAACAAAAGCCTATCAATTGGCCGAAAAGGTAGAGCCCAAAGTCATCGATTGGAGACACGACATACATGAGCACCCTGAGCTATCAAACAGAGAGTTTAAAACTGCCGAAAAAATTGCAGCCCACTTAAAAAGCCTCGGTATGGAGGTAAAAACCGGTGTGGCTATTACCGGCGTTGTCGGAACACTGGTGGGAGGAAAGCCCGGCCCGGTAGTGGCCCTTAGGGCGGACATGGATGCCCTTCCGGTGCCTGAAAGAAACGACCTTCCCTGGAAATCAAAGGTAATGGGAGAGTACAACGGCCAGTCAGTTCCGGTGATGCACGCCTGCGGACACGACACACACGTGGCGATTCTGATGGGCGTGGCCGAGGTGCTGAGCCAAATGAAGAGCGAATTAAAAGGCACCGTGAAGTTCATCTTTCAGCCAGCTGAGGAAGGTGCGCCGGAAGGTGAAGAGGGTGGCGCCGAACTGATGGTGAAGGAAGGGGTGCTGGAAAACCCAAAAGTGGATGCCATCTTTGGTTTGCACATCAACTCAGCCACCGAAGTAGGAAGCATTCGTTATAAGCCAGGCGGAGCCTTGGCCAGCGTAAACAGTTTTACCATCAAAGTGAAGGGGCGCCAGGCGCACGGCTCTGCTCCCTGGAGCAGCATCGACCCAATAGTAACCGCCGCTCAAATCATTAACAACGCCCAGACCATCGTGAGCCGAAACATGATGCTGACCAAGGAAGCTGCCGTTGTCACCTTTGGTAGTATACATGGTGGCGTGCGAAGCAATATCATTCCTGAAGAAGTGACGCTCGTGGGCACTATCCGGGCGCTGGACAATGGCATGAGAGACCAGATTCACGAGAGATTACGTTCCATCGCCACGCATACGGCCGAAGGCATGGGTGCTACTGCCGAAGTTATCATCGACAAGGGATATCCCATCACCTACAACGATCCCGCACTAACAGCCAAAATGCTTCCGAGCCTTGAGGAAGTGGCAGGCAAAGAAAATGTGATTTTGTCGGCCGCCAGCACAGGTGCTGAAGACTTTTCATTCTTTCAGGAAAAAGTGCCTGGCTTTTTCATTTTTCTGGGAGGTATGCCAAAGGGGCAGGACGCCTCAAAAGTGGCCTCTCACCACACGCCTGATTTTTATGTAGACGATGAAGGAATGCTGCTGGGTATAAAGTCTCTTTGCGCTCTAACGCTTGACTACATGGAAAGCCCAAAATAAGTTTCAGTCCGGCTGTGGTAGGTTTTTTCCACCGCAGCCGGACTCCCTCACAAGGTTTCTCTTTTGAAACAACAGCTTCTTCAAATGGATATTGACAAGTACTTGCACAGGATAGACGTTTCAGCCAGGGAGGCTCCAGGTGCCCGTTTCCTCAAGCACCTTCATTATCAGCATTTGCTACATATTCCATTCGAAAACCTTGATATTCACTGGGGCAAGGAAATCCTGCTTGATACCGAGAGGTTGTATAAAAAAATAATTGAGCAAAAACGAGGCGGTTTCTGCTACGAGCTCAACGGTCTTTTCTACTCATTGCTTTCCCAGCTGGGGTTTACCTGCTATATGGCTTCGGCCAGAATGCCAAAGCCTGACGGAAAACTCTCTCCCGAATTCGAGCACATGTGCATTTTGGTGCAGTTGGAAGGTGAGGTGTTTCTTTGCGACGTGGGCTATGGCAAAGGGCCGGTCTATCCCCTCAAAGTGCTGGAAGAGAACATGCAAATGAGCCTCAACCAGTTTTACCGAGTCCGGAAGAAAGATGATGTTGGTTGGTGGCTGGATGAATCGGATGACGGTCAATCCTTTGAGGAAAAATACCTCTTCTCACCAAAAAGAAGAACACTTATAGAGTTTATCCCCCGTTGCGTTTATCAGCAAACTGACCCTGAAAGTCATTTCAGAAAAGGAAAAATGATCACTCAGGCCACCCCGGATGGCAGAAAAACTTTAACGGAAAAAATGTTGATCGTGAATAGTCGGGGGGAAAGAACCGAGCACTACCTCCTCAACCAGGATGACTTTTACATCAAACTGGAAGAACACTTCAATATTCGCCGCTCTACAAGTTAGGCTTTAGCTGCCTTACTAATTGATCGAGCCCTTCTTTGTAAAAAGCATAAACTCTCTTTTGTTGCTGCGCCGGATCTTCGATGTCAAAAAGAGACTCTGCAGTTAAAACAGCGCCCAGCCAGTCTTTCTCGTGCCATTTGCCATGACTGATGGGTATAAGCTTATCTCTGGAAGGGTATGGCCAGGGAGAAAGGTAGAAGTACGGCTGATCATAGAATTGATCGCCAGGAGACATGCCTATACCAATACTGCTGGTCGTTTCCGGATCGCCTGTGTCATTCAGAATAATGAGTGCAGCTATATCGAAATGATGCGGCCAACACCTCACGTCTGTGGACTGTGGGAACTCCCTTTTCAGCGGCCGTAAAATATGATCAGCGTTGTGAAAATACCAGGCAAGCTCTTCGAAAGCCCGGGCGTCCTTTTGCTCAAATGGCTTTCCATGGGCTGTGGGGTAATCAGGAGTTTCATACGGAAGGTTGATGGCGAACTGGCCCGTGTCCAGCCCCAATCCTTCCAGCTGCTCTTCCAGCCAAACCATCGACTGGGCCTGCGTTTTCCCTTTGAGGTCATATTCCCCTATCGTCTTTACCTCGTCGTCGACCAAATGAATGGACAGATTAGCCAGATCCAAAGAAACCCGAAATTTAGTTGAGCCCTCTACCCAATTACCGGCCAGCCTTTGGAATTGCGGCACCCACACGAGGTTGGCATGTTTGTCGTCCTTCACCCTGGGAAGGTATATTCGTCCCACAACAGACACCTGCTGAACGGCCTGATGTAACTGTTTTCGGGCAACACTCAGGGCCTCAAAATTTTGGTAGGTTAGCGGTTTCCACGCAATGGTATCCATATTCACGACAAGTTAACGAATCGGCTATTGATTCAAAATCAAGCATTTGTTAATTGATTGTCAACAATGCCCTTTGCTGGATGCTGGTGACATGTCCAACACCTCCGCCCTTTCCGCTAATGTTAGGAGGCAGGCTTTGTCAGCGCACAAAAAAAGCCCGGTCAGTGACGGGCTTTTAATTGGTTATAGGTTAGTTTAGTTCATTTTTTATATTTCATCGCCTTCTGTCTCAGCAATGTTCTGTCTGAAGTAATTGCAGGATCGGAATAGATATTCGCCGAAAGCTCTGAAATCACTTTTCTGCTGAAGCCAAGCTTCTCCGCCACATCTTCGCAAAATTTGATCTCGCTCAGAAACACTTCGTTGTCAACCTTCATCAACTGCACAACATTGTAGAGCAATTCGAATCTATCGTCGTCGCTAAGGCTGTCTGGAATATTCAGGTCCAAAGGATTTTCCAGAAGCTCTTCAATCTGCTTGTGGCTTAGTCCACCAGATTCACCAATTAAAAAAATCAACTCTCTTTCCTTATCAGCCAAATCATCGTCAGCTGACGCAAGTTGGATTAGTGCACTTATGTGTGTTTTGATACTCATGGATTAAATGTGATTCGTAAATAACTTGTTTTGAGTGGTAAGCCTTTATGCTGTTTCAAATTAAATAAAAACCCTGAAGTACACAACATTCAGTTTGAAGAGGGTCGATTTAGGCTGGTAAGTCTGGCCGCCTTAACCGCTCTTCTTCGTACAATAATAAAACAGATATTCTGATTTTTGACATAAAACCTCTGTTTTCATAAGTAAAGCGTCTGAAACAAGCCGTCTTGGTTCGCTAATTCTGATTTTTGTAGTATATTCATTCTCTGACCTGTGAGGGTGCTTCCCATGAATAGCGGAGCAAGTCTATATCCTGTAAAAAGGCGAAAGACTTGCCGGATTCGAGAGAATTTTTTGACCTGATAGCCGATATCGGGAGCACCGGTTAACGATTAATTTTCTGTTACTATTTTTTAAATCAATACCATGCAAGAGCTGATAAAGATCGCTTGTGTTGAGATTGGCGTAAAGGAAATTCCAGGGCAGGCACACAATGCACGCATTCTCCAGTACGCCAGTGAGGCGGGATTCCAGGACGTAAAGGACGACGAAACTGCCTGGTGCAGTATTTTTTTGAGCTGGTGCTGCCTGAAGGCGGGCCTCAAGCGGAGCACTAAGCTGAACGCCCGGAGCTGGCTGGCCGTGGGCACCGTGACTATGCAACCCGAGCCCGGAGACATCATCGTTTACTGGCGCAAGGCCATCGAATCGTGGGAAGGCCATGTGGGGATTTACATGGGTACCTCCTCCGATGGCAGCCGCTGCTACACCTTGGGTGGCAATCAGGCCAATATGGTGTCCATTTCCGGCTTCGACTCTTCCAAGGTGCTGGGCTACCGCAGACTAACCACCGAAAAACAATTTATTCTCCCCAAGCCTCCTCTTAAAAAGGGCAACAAAGGGGCGGCAGTGGTACAGCTGCAGGATGCCCTGAAAATCGCCGGCTTCGATGCCGGCACTTCCGATGGCTTTTTTGGCGAAAAAACGGCCGAAGCCCTGCGCTTGATGCAAAGCCAAAGTGGCTTCCTCAAAATTGATGGCGTATATGGCACAAAAACCAAAGACTATCTCGAATCTCTTCTTCAAGCATAACCTTTCCTACCATGGCAAAAACTGTTAAATCAACCTCGTTTGGGTTTAGAAACCTCGTATTTGAAGGCGGCGGCGTTAAAGGCATCGCCTATGGCGGTGCGCTCGATGAACTGCAAAAGCTGGGCATGCTCGATCACCTGCAGCGGGTGGCCGGCACCTCCGCCGGCGCTATCAACGCCTGCACACTTGCTCTTGGTTGCACGCCTGCCCAGGTAGGCGAGCTCATCAGCACCACCAACTTTGCCGATTTTCAGGATGGCAACGGGCTGATTGGCAACGCCATGCGGATGTTCAACAAGTTCGGCTGGTACAAAGGCGACGACTTTATGGACTGGATTGGCGAGGTCGTGAAAAAGCAAACCGGTACCAAAGACTTCACTTTCGGCGACCTCGACGATGCCATCAAAGGCGGCAACACAGCCTTCAAATACCTCTACATGGCCGTGACCAACCTGTCGGAACAAAAAGCGGAGGTATTTTCGCATGAAAATGAAGCCCACAAGTCGATCCCTGTCAGAAGAGTCGTGCGCATGTCGATGTCGCTGCCGGTGTTTTTTGCAGCGTTCAAAAACGGCAACAATGTGATGGTGGATGGCGGCGTGAGCTACAACTACCCTGTTAACTTGTTTGACAAGCCTGAGTACGTTTCCAACCCTGTTAACTCTCTGGCCGGTAAGGACGGAAGCATTCTCAACATGGAAACCCTCGGCTTCCGGCTCGACAGCAAAGACGTGATTACCTATGCGAAACGTGACTGGGCCACGCCGCCGGCCGATGTCAAAAACCTGAAAACCTACGCCGTGGCCCTCCTCGACTTTATGATGGAGGCCGCCAACAAAGCCCACCTCCAGGGGGAAGACTGGAACAGGACGGTGTTCATTGATACCCTCGATGTGCGCACCTCAGATTTCAGCTTGCCTGCCCACAAAATCGACGAGCTTACAAAAAGTGGCACCAAGGCCGTGAAAGATTATTTTGACTGGCGGTTTATCAAGGCGGAGAGCCCGTGGAAGGATCATCCGGTGGTGTGAGGGCTAGCATCTCCAATCCTACCATTTTCTAATTGTTTTTTAGAGCAAAAAGCGATGTACAACCGCTACAATAAAGTCTAACCATTCTCTCCCAGAAATTCTTTACCTTATCCAGCGTCAAGTCGATCCGCAACGAAAAGGCGTCTGCGAGGCATGAAGGCTTTTAAAAATGAGCGGCCTCTCCTTTGGAGAGACCTCTCCCTCCTGCGTCGATTCGAGGTGACGTGTATTAATAATAATCATGCTTTAAACCACCTACTTATGAAAAAACATCTTCTCACCCTTCTCTTTGCTTTCATGGCCATCGGTTTTGCTGCTGCGCAAACGGCCACACCCCTGCGCATTGTGGTGCTGGGCGCCCATCCCGACGACTGCGACCAGGATGAAGGCGGCACGGCCATCCTGTTTGCCAAAATGGGCCACCAGGTCAAATTTGTGTCGCTTACCAATGGAGATGCCGGCCACCAAACCACCGGTGGTGGTGCCCTCGCCAAACGCAGAATTGCCGAAGCACAGGAAGCAGCCAAACGCTTTGGCATTGCTGAATACGTAGTACTAGGCAACCACGACGGCGAGCTGGTTCCGAGTCTGGATGTTCGCCTGCAGGTAATCAGGGAAATCCGCAAGTGGAATGCTGACATCGTGATTGCTCCCCGGCCCAACGACTACCACCCCGACCATCGCTACACGGGTGTGCTGGTGCAAGATGCGGCCTACATGGTAGCAGTGCCCAATATTGCCCCGGAAGTGCCCGCACTTAAGAAGAATCCTGTTTTTCTCTATGGATATGATCACTTCCAAAAACCCAACCCCTTCCGGCCGGACATTGCGGTAGACATTACCGGGGTAACGGAGCAAAAAGGCTATGCGCTGGACGCCCATGTGTCGCAGTTTTACGAGTGGTTGCCATGGATAGGCGGTTATGCCGACCAGGTGCCCGAAGGCGCTGAAGCGAGAAAAGCATGGCTGACCAAAAAGTCGGTAAGGCCTCCTTCAGCAGAGGCCAAAAAGGCCATTCAAAAATGGTATGGCAAAGACCGGGTGGCCAAAGCCACCAACGTAGAAACCTTCGAAATCTGCGAATATGGCCGCCAGCCCACCGACGACGAGATAAGGGCGCTGTTCCCTATGCTGAAATAACGAGAGTGCGATAGTGAACTTTTCCGGCAGTCTTCAGTTTCAATGCTATGATGAAGGTGTTGAAGATTGCCGGGATTGTTTTGTTTGGTTTAATATTGCTGGGAGCTGGTGCTGGTTGGATAGCAAGTGATCCTTTACCCGAGGGAGAAGAAGGCCCTGAAGCAGAGGCCCTGGCAGATAAAATGCTGACGGCCATCAACGATGATCGTTACCAGCAAATCAAAACGCTATCCTGGACATTTCCCGGTGGTCATCATTATGTTTGGCACAAACCAGACAACATTGTTACTGTGACCTGGGGAGACATAGAGGTGGAGTTTTCCCCCGACACTTTCGAGGGCTTCGCAACAGAAAAAGGGAATTCTCTGGAAGGCGACGAGCTGCATGATGTGATTCAAACCGCATGGACATATTTTGCCAACGACTCCTTCTGGCTGGTGGCGCCCTTCAAAGTAAGAGATCCAGGCACTGAGCGGCGACTGGTAGAAACAGCGGAGGGGCCTGGATTACTGGTTACTTATACTTCGGGCGGCGTAACCCCGGGCGATAGCTACCTCTGGCTGCTGGATGAAAACTTCAAACCCAGCGCCTGGAAGCTCTGGGTGAAGGTGATTCCCATCGGTGGTGTCGAAATCAGCTGGGAAAATTGGCAAAACTATGAAGGCACCTGGCTCGCCAGTTCTCGCAATGCTGGATTTTACCAAATGGAGATAAAAGACATTCGGGTCACCTACTAACCAGCAGCTTTATCCCCGGCCTCTTCGCTCTGAGCCCCGGTGCGGTCTGTTCCCTCTCTTCTGCATTCTTTCTTCCTGCATTTGATCCAGTTTCGCTACCTGCTCTTCGGTTAGTACGGTTTTCATCTCAGCTTTTTGCTTGTCATTGATGCTTTTGATCTCAGTTCTTTGGGCCTCCCGCTCTTCTTTACCAGCATCCAAAACGCCTTTGCGCTCTTCGGCATACTTCAAATGAATGGCGTAAAGCTCTTCCGATTGCTGATCGGTGAGATTAAGCTCTTCTTTTAGCCGGGTGGTCATTTCTTTCGCCCGTTCCTCGGGAGTTCGCTGAGCATGTTTTTGAGTTTTTGACGAGCTCTGCTCCTCCTGTGCCATTAGTGAGGTAGCTGCTACCATTACACCAATGAATGTGATTACTATCCTTTTCATGTGTATATAATTTGTTTTTCAACGGGCACATGGAATAGCCAATATAATCTCGAGTTGAGCATGTTTTGAGTTAAGATCTATTCACGCCCATTGAGAATAATACTCGTTATGGCTATTTCATGTTTGTTGTTTTCTAATTAGATACACAAACACACAAAAGGTTTAATGGAGAGTGAAATTCTGCTTCGTTTAGTTAAGAGGTTCGGCCTCCAAATTTCATTTATACCCCTGGCTTAGAGGGTGGTACAATGATCATCGGTAGGGCCCCGCAGGGCTATTAAGTTAAGAGCATTTTACCCTTAATTCCTAAAGGGCTTGCTAATAGTAATCCATGCGCCCTTTAGGGGTGCCCGGCTTAGGGTTTGGGGTAAAAATAGAATTGACACACGTGAACCTCTTAACTTAATAGGATTGAAGGGCCCTTAAGGGGCACCAGGCAAGAGTGAGATGCTATTAACGAAAGAGCACTGAATAAAACTATCTGCTGACGGCGTACATGCCGCCCCCGATAAAAAGAAAAATAGTGCCAATGAAGGCGAGAATGATGGGCCCTATCCAAAGCTCAAAAATGCCGTCGATTCTTATCTTTTCGTAACCTTCACTTGTGATCACAAATACCTTTACCGGCTCGCCGATATCATAGGCCGGGGGAGTAGAGGCTACCGAGCCCTGTACTCTTTGTTTTTTACCCTTGTGGATAAATTCCACTACGGGTATGGAGCCTCCATCGGAACCGTAGGTAAATTCCACGACTCTCCCTTCCAATTGCAGCGCATGCTTCAGCTCCTCGTTGGTGTCGTAGGCAATAGTGCCACCGATGGCAAACAGAAGAAAAGCCACACCCAAAAATACCCTGGAAAGAATGTAGAAGACCTTGTCGGGCCCGGAAAAACTGCTGCGGGCAAAAGGTCTTTTTTGATAGCCATTCCCCGAAAGTGGCACCTCTTTCTCCAGGGCCTCCACGAGTTTTAGTGCATCCTTAAGCGCCAAGCCAAATTGTTCCTTTACGTACTTAACCGCTTCCAGCTTTTTGCCGTCAGCAATCAGCTGATGTATCTTCAATTTGGTGGCTTCAGGAATATTCATGTTAAAATTTACGACGCTTCTTTCTGGTAGTCAACAGCTAAAGGCCTGTAAGTGGTTTGAAAGGCGAAACTTCCTGGTGCATTTTAATGGCTCGTTTTGACAGATAAAGTCCAACGATCAAAGAGACAAGAGCGCCCAGCCAAATCCCCGGCACGTGATCCATGAAAAGAAAATAATCGTAGGCGCCATGCAAAATGGTGGCAGCCCCCAGTCCAATAAGGCCGAAAGCTGCTTTTTTGTGTTGAAACTTCGCTTTACCCAAAAAGAAACCCATGAGCACAGCAAAAGTAGCATGTGCTGGCACGGCGGTAAACATTCGCATGATGGCAATGCTCACACCACCCTCGAACACGTAGAAAAGGTTTTCCACCGTAGCAAATCCCATACTCACCATTACTGCGTAAATAATACCATCGAACGGCTCGTTGAATTCTTTATGTGGATAAAGGAAGTACCTTACAAAAAGATATTTGCTTCCTTCCTCAATAAACGCTACCATGCCAAAAGCGTAAAGTGCCAGGTCTTCAGCGCTGGAGTGGTCGAGAGACACAAACTTGTCAGCAATAGCCGAAACTACCAGTGTGAGCACCAGGCTGAGTACGCCAAAAAGAAAGGCCCGGAGCAAAAGCCCTTTCGGCTCTTTTTCGTGCTTGTCTTTGAGGTAAATAAACAAAATAATGGCTATGCCCGGGGCCAGGGCCAATGCCAGCAGTGTAAAAATCATGTTGGTTCGCTAGTTCTATTCGTTATCAATATATCAATCAATTGTGTTATCAGCTATGAATATTTCCAACCGTATCATTACTGCAAGTCTCGCCATGTGTCTTGTAGCTGTCTTCGTCGGCTGCAACAAGCTCAACGACCTTGTCACTTTCAAAATGTCGTATACCTCGGAAGTAACGGTGCCTTCTTCTCTTGGTATCAACCTTCCTCTCGATATTCTTACGCCACCTATTTCTACCGATGCCGAATCGCAGTTTAGCGGCAACAACACCAACAAAAGCCTGGTGAAAGAAATTTATCTCGAAAATGTCGATATTAGTGTAAAAGCTCCTGAAGGCCGGGATCTCAGCTTCTTGTCGTCGCTGCACGTGTATATCAACGCCGACGGACTTGACGAAAAGCTGCTTGCGAGTGCAGAGAATATTCCTGACAATGTGGGCAACACACTTTCGCTGACCACCTCGGGAGAAAATTTCAAGGAGTACATCATTCAGGATACCTATTCGCTCCGGGTAAAGGCCGTCACTGACAAGGTAATTTCTGAAGACGTGGAGCTGAATGTTAAGTCCGGCTTCAAGGTAAAAGCCGGTTTGTTGAACGACTAGAAGTTGGGTGTCGCCTTTTGGAAATGCTAAAATTATTGTAGGCGTGTTACATATGAAACTAACTTACTTTCTGATACTGGCTGTGTTTGTCGGCTGCGCTCCCCGGGAGCTGCCGCATCCGGCGCTAAGTCCGCAGGAAGTAGTTCATATCAACTTTCTGGCCTTGCAACAAAACGACTCTCCGGAGTTGGATCACGGTATAGAGATCGCCTGGAACTTTGCCTCACCCACTAACAAAGAAAACACAGGGCCTATTGAGCGCTTCAACATCATGGTGCACAACGAAAACTTCAGGCCCCTGATTAATTGCAGGCACTTTGAAATCCGCACTCACTTTCAGGAAAAAAGCGAGGCGGAGTTTCTCGTACTTATCGAAGACAGTGAAGGCGAAGTACACAGCTATATGGTGTCGTTGTCGCTTCAGAAATACCCTCCCTACGATGACTGCTGGATGATTGATGCAGTAATTCCCATGCGCCTGCCGTCGAAAGATGGGCCAAGGGTGGCCTTTTTTACCTCATTCAACTATTGGCCTGCACCTTTTCTATAATTTCATTCGTCTTTAGTAAAGGCAAATGGTATGTTGAAGTTGTACCACACAAAGAGCACCCTGAATGGAAGTAATCACCACAGACGAAGGCGTCAAGTACCTGGAAATTGGCTACGAGCCTGAAAATGGCTGGATAAGGTGCACCTGGTATGGCAATGTTTCAATGTCGTATATCTCGAAGGGGTCGTCGCTCTATTCCACCCTCCTGAAAACAACCGGCTGCTCCAAGCTACTGAACGACAATACCCATTTTGAGGCGAACTGGGTGGCCCTTAACGACGAGCTTGAAAAAGGCCGGATGAGCGAAAACGTTGCCAACGGCTTGAAATATATGGCGCATGTGCATTCTTCGAAGTTTATTACTCGGTTTTCTGCTGTAGATTTGGGAACCAGGGTCAAAGACTTTGAGTTTAAACTTTTTGAGCAGCTATCTGAAGCGGAGCAGTGGCTCCATAGTGTTTCCAATGAATAGACATCGCATATTAGTTATTGGGCTTTTTTCTCTCCTATGCTATTGCCATGGCGTGAAGGCGCAAGAGACTCCCGCATTACACGAGGTATTTGAAGACAACAGAAATGGCTGGTCGCTGTTTGAACGGCCTTATGCCAAAAGCATGATTGCCAAAGGGGCCATGTACATGGATGTGGCCGATGGCGACATCGGTTTCTTTAATCAGAAACATTTTCAGCTCGACCCCTCCAAAGACTTCAAGCTGGAGACAGTAGTGGAGGTAAAAAATTTTAGAAATGGCAGCTTCGGCCTGGTGTGGGGTGCCGACGAATACAGTAATTACCAGGCAATGGACATCAGCCAAAATGGCTTTTTTCATATCTACACGTTCAAAAAGAAAAAGGTAACACCCATTCTGCGGCCCGACTTCCTGCCAACTCCACTCGAGGAGGGTAAAAAACAAACTATTGTGGTGAGAAAAACCGGCAACGAAATTTTCTTCGAGTTCAACGGTCAGTCGTTGGCTCAGGCAAAATTCACCCCGTTTCAGGGCACCTACTTAGGGTTTCACCTCAGAGGCCAGGTGTCTGTAAAGGTTTACGAGTTCAATGTGTATCAGGAAACTCCTGAGATCAGGCAGGCTGAAAGTAGTATCGCCAACACCGTGAAGGAGAATCTTGGCTCGAAAATTAACTCTCAGTATTCGGAAAAGGGCGTAGTTATTTCTGCCGACGGCGCCACTTTGTATGTGGCCCGTGGAGAGCACCCTAAGAACTTTGGCAGCCTGAAGAAGGACGACATATGGTTTTCGGAAAAAGACTCTGTAGGCGAGTGGGCAGAGCTGCAAAATATTGGGGCACCACTCAACAACAGTGGCAACAATTTCGTGATTTCTGCGGCTCCCGATGGCAACAACCTGCTGGTGGCCAATACCTACCTGCCCGACGGCAGGAACCTGGGCGGCGGCGTGTCGCTCACCAAAAGAAGCCCGACGGGCTGGAGCATTCCTGAAAACCTGTTGATCAACGATTACTACAACAATGCCGACTTCGTGGACTACTGCCTGTCGCCCAACCAAAATGTGCTGGTAATGGCGCTGGAAAGGAACGACACCAAAGGAGACATGGATCTGTATTGCTCTTTTCTTAAAAGCGACAACACCTGGTCAGCGCCTGCCCACATGGGCCAGGAAGTAAATTCGTTTGCTATGGATTTCTCCCCTTTCATAGCAGCCGACAATGAAACACTCTACTTTTCATCATATGGCCATCCCGGCTACGGTAGTGCCGACATATTTGTGAGCCGACGCCTCGATGACACCTGGACCAAATGGACTGAACCGGAAAACCTGGGGCCGGACATCAACACCAATACCTGGGAAGCCAACTACACACTGGACGCCCGTGGCGAATATGCCTACCTGGCATCGGTGCAGCATTCGATGGGCAACAGCGACATTTTCAGAATTCCCCTGCCAGCCTCGGCACGGCCCAAGCCAGTGGTGCTGGTGAGCGGCATTGTGCTCGACGCCTCTACGGGTCAGCCGATTGAGGCACAAATCAAGTATTTTTCGCTAGAAGATGTGGGAAAAGAGCTTGGGCAGGCTTCTTCGCATCCGGTCACCGGCCGCTACACGATCATTTTGCCAGCGGGTGGTATTTATGGGTTCAACGCTGAAAGAGAAGGGTATATTCCTGAAAGTGCCAACCTGAACGCCAGCGAAATTAATATGTATGCCGAGCTTCAGCAAAATCTGCTGCTTGCCCCAATCAATGTGGGCGCCTCGGTAAGACTCAACAATATTTTCTTCAACACCAATGAGGCTGTTTTGCAGAAAGAGTCTTTTGCTGAACTCGACAGAATCATCAAGCTGCTCCAGGCCCACCCCAAAATGGAAATTGAAATAGCGGGGCATACCGACAACACAGGCACTGCCGACTACAACCTCAAACTTTCTCAGGAGAGGTCGCAGGCGGTCATTGACTATTTGCAAACAAAGGGATTGTCGGGCCGGGCGACGGCGAAAGGCTACGGCGATACCAAGCCAAAAACCGACAATGAAACCGACGAAGGCCGAAGCCTGAACAGGCGGGTGGAAATTGTGATTCGGAAAATGTAGGTTGGTTAAAGTTCTCCGTTTACCAATTGTAGTTCATAGGAAAATGTTTCCAAACAGGTCGACCCAAGTTCCCTGCTATCATTCTTTGGCAAGCAGAGCTGATTGCAAATATGGCGTTGGGGGATAGGTTAAAAGGAGGTGCAAACACAAAAGTGCTTACACGCCAGCCGGAAAATACTACAGACTTTCCCTATCTTGCCTTAATCCCCAAACCAGATTTTCTATGAAATACTTCGGCCTTTTCCTATTGCTGACTTGCTTTTTGACTACCCAAGCCCAGGAGCAAGTGTATTTTAATGCTAAAATATTCACTGCCAATCCGCAGCAGCCTTACGCTAACGCCCTGGCTGTGAAAGGAAAAACCATTGTAGCCGTTGGCAATTACGAACAGGTGAAAGCAAAAGTGGGCGACCAAGCCAAGTGGATTGATTTGCAGGGCGGCTTTGTGATGCCCGGCCTGGTCGACAGCCACAACCACGGCATTGACGGGGGTATGGGGCTGACCAAGGCGAATGTGAACGACCTGTTTCTGGACGTAGATCAAATCCATCAGTTTGCCCTTGAGACATTAAAGAAAAAAGAAGGTATGACTGCCGATGTCTTGGTGATTTATGGCCTGAACATCAGCACCTGGAAAGCGCTGGACAGGGTGATCAAGCTTTTCAATAGCGGTGAGTTCAAAACCCAGCCGGTGTTTCTTCGGGGCTCCGACTGGCACACTGCCTGGGCCAACAAAGCCATGCTGAAACGGGCGGGCGTGACCAAAGCCTACCTGGCATCACTGACGGGTGACGACAAAAAGTATTTCGGTGTGGCTGCCGACGGGGAAAGCAATGGGTTTGTGTCCGAAGATGGGCAGCACAAAATTGAAGCCGTGCTGGAGCCCGACACCGACTTCAGTCTGGGGGCTATCAAAGCCATGGCCTACAACAATGGTTTTGGCATTACTGCCTTTCTCGACCCCTCCGCTGCCAGGCTGCCCGGCCCTCACGACAATATGCTGGCCTGGTACCAGCGCCTGGAGCAACAAGGCCAGCTCACCGCCCATATAGCCGCCACGGTGGTGGCGGAGGTGAATGCCGACCCGCTGCCGCAGATGGCTGCGGTGAAGGCGCTGAAGCAGCAGTATAATGGCAATAACCTACAGGTGCTGGGCTTCAAGGTTTTTGCTGATGGGGTGGTGGAGCACCCTACCCATACAGCGGCCCTGTCGCTGCCATACACCGGCACGCAATCGAAGGGGGTGATGATGATGGATCCGGAAAAGTTTGCCCGGTTTGCTACCCTGGCCGACAAGGAAAACCTGCTGGTGCATGTGCATGCCATTGGCGACCAGGCGGTGACGGAAACCCTCAATGGATTTGAGGCCATGCGCAAGGCCAACAAAAGCATGGCGCTGCCCCACACCATTACCCACCTGCAGTTTGTGCAGCCTGCCGACTTCGACCGTTTTGCAAGCCTGAATGTGTTGGCCTCCTTTCAGCTGCTCTGGGCCCTGGGCGACGAAACCACCATTGACATTGTGAAGCCCTATGTAGATCCATCGATTTATCAGTGGATGTACCCGGTGCGGTCGATGTTGCAGGCGGGAGCCACGATATGCGGGGCCAGCGATTGGCCCGTGTCTACCGCCAACCCTTTTGAGGCGATGTATTATGCTGAAACCCGAAAAGGAGCGCTGGGGGTGCTGGATGCCAGCCAAAGCATGCCGAGAATGGCGATGCTCTACGCTTACACCTCCGAAGCGGCCAAAGCACTGATGATGGAAAACCTCATTGGCTCGCTTCAGATTGGCAAGTCGGCCGATTTTATCCTGCTCGACCGGGACGTGCTCACGGTGGGCCCTGAATCGCTAAAGGCCACGCAGGTGCTGTGGACGGTGTTTGAGGGGAAGAAGGTGTATGAATTTGCTGGCAAGTAGACAATCAGGATGCTGGCGGGAAATTGACTCGGACATACTCCAGGAGCCTGTCATAATCTTTATCGACCTGGTACACCCGGCGTACCCGGCGGTCAGGAAGCTTGATATCCAGATACCGATACCCAGCTCTTCCCCTCAAACGCACGGAGCGCACCTCTCTCAAAGCGATCTCCTTCTTAGCGCTTCTTTTAAGGGTGAGGATGAACAGCACTGCATGAGGCAGGCCAACTAACAACCCTAAACCCAGCGCCGCATAATCACCACTCCCAGTGATGAAGTTGCTGACGTAAATAGTGCCGAAGGCAATCCAGCAGCTACTCGACACCAACTGGAGCCAATACCAGGTTTTGACATTGTCATCGACGACGATCCTATCCTCCTCAAATGAAATTTTGCCGCTTCCTATTGGAAAAGTTGCTGGCAGTTGATAGGTAGTCGGGTTGAGGTTCATCATTGAAAATAATGTTGACAGTCAAGCAAATTATTAACGAGTACCAGAAACGGAAGTGATCAGTCGGTGTTCTTTACCTGAAAGTCTACATGGACGCTAAACCATTCTCTGGCTGTTATCAATGCTTCCTGGTAACTTTTTGTTTGCAGATCGCCGGAAGCAGTCGTTGCAATAGGAAAATCTACTATCTGTGGTGCTAGTAGCTCCAATATCCTGTAGGCACAGTTGATGGTATTGGTTTGATCAGGGTTAGCAGACTCACAATTCTTTTCGTTGCTGTAGAGCAATTCTACCAAGTAGTCGTAGAGTTGCTTTTGCTGGGTGTAAATAATTGACGGGGCCATGTCGTAGACCATATCGTCATTTACTTCAATTCCTCTCACTTTGTTATTCACCAGGTTGATGGCCGTTTGATCACCCAGTCTGGATAATGCCAGGTAGGCAGCCCATCGCACCTTTGCCGAATTGCCGGGTTGCGACAACTGCCTGAGAGCTGGGGCGGCGCTCTGGTCTTTCAGCGTTCCGACCATTTTTATTAATACCTCCTTCTTTGCCACCTGCCGATCAAGCGTCTGGATAAGGGTTTTCTTCTGCGAGGCATTGAACATCGAAGGCGGCACAGAACTAAGATTTTGAGTGGATAAGCCAACGATGTCGGGAGACTCGTCCGCCATGCCCTGTAGCTGAAGGGCGAGTATTTGTTGTTTAGCTGCAGGAGCAGTGGAGCTCTTTTGCATGACGTCAAGGGACTGGTAGCAGGCTTTTCTTACAGTGGAAAGGGAGTCGGAAAGGTTAGTATCAATGACCCTTATATAATCATCGAGCAACCCCTGCTGCCTTAGGAGCTGGTAGGGAAGCGAGCTTTGCTCCCCATTTCTTATCGCTCCAAAATAGTTGGCCAAGCTGGTTGGTGCCTGTTGCCCTAGTCCTATTTGGCAATACAGGTTAACGATCCCTATCAAAAAGAAGGCCTTTGCCGTGGCAGTATTTAATTTGAGAAGGCTTTTCATATGGCTTTACCCGTAAGCTAAACAAACACTACTCTTTTATAAACTTCTTTGCCTGCGGCCTTCCATCCAGGTCGAGAATGAGCACGTAGACCCCTTTTGACAATTCACTAACATCCAGTTGGATCTCACCATCCTTGTATATCACATCAACAGCATATGATCGTCCTGATAAATCGGTGATAGAGATGCCGGAATTTTGGTTGATTAACGACCCGGTCAGGTTGACTATCTTTGAAACGGGGTTAGGGTAGAGTACGAAAGACGCCCCTAGATCTAAACTTTTGGCAGCCAACAATCTATTTTTGAGTATTTCAAATGTAAAGACTTCACTTACTGTCGCCCCTTTACCGTCACCTGCTGTTACAGTAATAAAACTGAACCCGTTTCCTATCTCCTTGATAGTTAATAGCTCTCCTTCGATAAATGCGACCGCAACCTCTTCTTTACTGCTTTCTACGCTATAGATCAGCATGTCTCCATCCATATCAGCAAATGTTTCCGAAATATCATACGACACAGTCCCGACACCTTCTGCTTCTGCATGGTCTTCCAGAGGAACTACCACGATTGGACTGCTGTTGATCGTTAAAACAAAATCAGTTGGCGTACTGTGACCATTTCGGTCAGTCGCCAGAAGTGTAACAGTCGTTTTGCCGTTGGCGATCTCCTGGATTTTCATTACATCACCGCTGATATTTACTTCGGCAACCGCTACATCACTCAACGACACATCATAAAACATGTCCCTACCGCTGTTGTTTTTAAACACTTCGGTAAGGTTTATCTCAGCCTTATCAAACCCTTCCTGAAAAAGCTGGTCTTCGATGGGGTTCTCCAAAGAAAAAAGAGCTGTCATTGTGTAGTCGAAAAAAGTCTCAACTGTGCCGCCGTGTCCATCGTCGGCCGACACGTTGACCGTAGCTGACCCAGGGGCATTGTAAGTAAAATTTAAGTAGATCCCCTCGGCCCACACAAACACAACACTTTCATCATTGCTGCTGGCTTCAAATGTCAGCAAATCAGCGTCAACATCTGAGAAAAAATTCGTAAGGAGAATGCTTGAACGTGGGGTTCCCTCAAGAATGTTGATATCTTCTATGGGACCAGCAACAACCGGCCAGGTATTCACCCTGAAATTGAAGGCCATCTCAACCTGTCCTGAATGGCCATCATCTGCGGTTATGGTTATGTCGGTATTTCCCATTTCCTTTTCGAATATTGTAAGTACTGAGCCAGCCAAACTAGTTCCCACTATGGCGTTGTCCGCTACGGCAACACTAAAAGTCAGGACGTCACCGTCAGGGTCTTCAAATACACCTACTAGGTTGAAGGTTTGTTCACCGAAACCTGTGTCCCCTCTAGCGTCACTAATAGCGCTTAGAACAAAGGGATCCTCGTTGACATCAACGATGTTGATCACAAAAACCTTCGAAAATTTTAGCCCGTCGGAGTCTTCCACCGTGATATTGATTTCATAGGCAAGGGTGTCCTCGAAATTGAACACTTCTGCAGTTAGCAGCTGGTTATCCTCGATAGAAAATAAGCTGGCATTTTGTCCTGAAAGATAATACCGGCGCACTCCACGGTTGTCGATATCTACCACCGATAGCAGGCCTACCAGTGATCCAACCTCCTCATTCTCGCTGACTGATTGATTATCTAGCTCGATGTCTGTCGGGCTGCAAATCTGCCCGGCATCGGCAATTGTCCAACCAAAATCGTCTACTAACAGCTGCCTGGACTCCATTGCTTCGCAGAAACTAATGTCTGAGGCGCCAAACACCACATCACTTTGCAAAGAAGGCAACGATGACCACCCAGTAAGCACCTTGTCATAATTTTCGGTCGACAAGCCAGAGGAAGAAAGCATTTCTTCCATATCGGTTACATTAGAAACGTCCCAATTACTGATGTCCTGATTGAATGCATCAGCCACATAAAACATGTAACCCATATCTGTTACTTTGCTTACATCCCATCCCCCGATGTCCTGATTGAAGTGACGGTTCTGTCGAAACATCCATAGCATGTTTGAGACATTACCAACCTCCCAGGCACCAATGTTCTGGTTGAACGCTGAGAATGAGAACATATGAGACATATCCTCCACCTTGGACACATCCCAGGCGGAGATATCCCCATTAAAGTCACTCCTGCTAAACATATCCCTCATAAGCGTAACGTTGCTTACATCCCAGTTACCTATATCACCGTTGAATGAGGATGCTCCACTGAACATGCTTGCCGCTGTGGTGACATGGCTCATGTCCCAGTTGCTAAGATCCTGATTGAAAGCGGTAGCTCCATAGAAGGTGGAGTTGGCATAGACGGCGCTGCCAGTATTCCAGGTACCAATCGGCTGGTTGAAGCTAGTTGCCTGTTGAAACATGCTCGAAATATTCACCACGTTGGCAACATCCCAACCACTGATGTCCTGATTAAAGGTTTTAGCGCTCGCAAACATGCCAGACATGTTGGTTACGCCGGACACGTTCCAGCCGGTGATGTCCTGATTAAACAAGGTCGCACCATTGAACATATGTTTCATATCGGTTACAGCACTCACGTCCCAGCCTCCAATGGGTTGATTGAACAAGCTGCAACCATTAAACATGCCCGTCATGTCCTTGACGTTGCTCACATCCCAGCCGCTAAGGTCCTGGTCAAACAGGACAGCTCCTTCCAACATATAGGTCATTTTGGTAGCATGGCTCACGTCCCAGCCGCCTATGTCCTGATTGAAACTGGCTGCTCCGGAAAACATAGAATTGAAGTTCGTTGCGGCGCCTACATTCCAACTGCCGAGATCCTGATCAAAAGCCGAGGCACCATAGAACATAGCGGCAAAACTAGTGACCTGGCTGACGTCCCAGGAAGTAAGGCTGTTATTGAAAGAAGCCGCTTCATAAAAAGCTGCTCCCATAGTGGTGACGTTACTTACATTCCAATTCCCAATGGCACCGTTAAAACTGGTCGCCCCATAGAACATATTGGACATCGAGGTAACACCTGCAAGGTTGGGGAGATCTGTGGCGCTCATTGTCAGGTTTGTGCACCGGTAAAACGCACCTGACATCGAAACCCAGGCAATAGAGCCCCACTGGCTGATATCAATGATCTTCTCCCGGTCACCTCCGTGTATCGAGTTACTAAAAGAGATCTGAGGAAAAGTGCCTGAGATCTCCACCTTGTAGGTGCCCGCTGCAGGAAAGGTGATGGTATGGACACCTGTTATTCCACTGGCTGTCCCATTCACTTCAGAATTAGTAATATCTTCCCAATAGATGTCGTAGTTGTAGCTTGTACCGTCCGCCGGAATCCTGATCTGGTTATCTTCTGAGCTCCCCGGGTTGTCCGTTTTCCAAACGGTAATAAATGGCTGCGCAGAAAGTTCGGCCGTGCCAAAGGCCAGGGTCAAAAGCAGGAGAAGTGATCTCATAAAACGTATCTTGTTTAAATGGTTGTTTCTTTTTGGTAAAAATTGCTTGCTGCCAATCGGCGGTTCCAGTTCATTGCCGTTGAAGGTGATGGCATAGTTTGGGGAGTTTGATTGCATACCCTACAAATTCATTTGAAAATCCTTGTTAATCCCGAAGCTGAATACCAGTATCTGCAAGTGGCCATTCACCTTGCCATATAAAATGCTGGGAGCAGGGTTGAATCTCATATTGGCATTGGCAGCCAGGTAAATGTCTACCAGAGTAATAGTGCCAGTATTTCCCGACACTTTCTTTTTATACTGGGCGTATATCTGTGCCCATAACTCCAGCCACAGCCCTGCTTCCTGCAATTGGAAGCTGGGATTGTACTGCGCAATTACCTGCACGCCGGCTGCCGCACCCGCCTCTATCACCAGGTCAAACGCTGCCACCACGATGTCGATGTGAATTGGGTCCGGCCGGAACATGAATTCCAATCCCAGCCCCAGATTGGCGGTGTTTTGGTTGAGGTCGAGCCAGCCCGTTGGGCCAAAGCCGGCGCAGTTCAGGATAAACTTGAGTCGCTCCTGCTGGCTGCCCAAAGCTACCCTCCAGGCGCCGGGCTTCACATCCACAAGCAAGCTACCCTGGGCACAAAGCACCCCTGGCTTTTCAAAAGAAGCGGCCAGGTGCCCGAAGAAATGTTGTTCTGCCGAGTTATACTTTAAAGCGATGGTGCCCTTGATCACAGCTGTTTGATCGATGGTCATGACTTGCGGAACACTGCTAAGCATCTGGCCATTGCCAAGGAAGTCAACCGTAAAATCGCCCGTGGTAGCCACGTCCATTTGCGCATCGATTTCCAGCCGGAGCATTTTACCATTTTGAGGCCCAAAAGCCACCATGTGTAGGTAAGCCCCATAGTTGTTGTTTGCATCCGGCACAATACCCTCCAACCCATTGGCCGCCATGTGGCGGTAAACTCTCCCTTGCAAAGCCACTATTTTGACTACCCCGAGCTCTATTTCGTCAGTCACTTCCTTGATCGTTGAGGGCTGCATCGGTTGCCCCATTTTGTCGGCGTCGGCAGGTTCCCCAGGGTTAGGTGGAGGACCTCCACTTCCAACCTCAGCCATCCAGAAGCTCACATTATCCTTTCTTCCGCTCATAAAGGCGAGTTGTATGTGGAAGGGCTTCGGGACTTTCACAAAGGCGTCTATATCTTTGGCCGACCATGAGTCACCATACTGAGGATGCCCTTTTCTGAAGTGAATAATTCCATTGAGGTCAAGCGCCGGGGAGCGCACACTGATGGGGATGGGATCGAAAAGCAAATCCTTCGGGTTAGCCCCCGACAGGAGCTTCCCGCCCACAGCAGCGAAGTCTACCGGTATTGAGATGCCAACGTTATCACCAAGAAGATTGTTGACCAACTCGTTGCCCGCAGCCGACACCTTCTGCCTGACTGCCCCGGCCACCGCCTCCAACGCACCCTGCTTGATTTGATTGAGAATTCGATCTGCGCTTATGTTGGCTATCAAATCTTGCCCTACACTTTTGATAGCCTCCAGCATCTTGTCCATGTCGACCTGAGCACCCAGCTCGTCGCCTATGCTTTTGAGTTCATCGTCGAACCCATCAAGAACCCCCTCCATAATTTCAGAAGGGTTCTGGTCTTGATTGAGGGCTCCCAGCACCACGTTTTCGGCTGTTTGCCTGACCAGTCGTCTGGCCCGGTCATTCAAATTAGTGCTTATAAAAGAAGTGACTGGAAATACGATATTTTGATTAACCGATGAATTGAGAGCTAACGTAAGTTCATTCACTATGGCCTCTCTGGTGGAGTTGGCTACTGCTTCTACTATTAAAGAAGCGTCTGGAGCATCCTGGGAGAGGCTTGCTATTACATCTGAAGAAACTGTGGAAATAATTGCTGTCACTGCCTGATCCACTTCCTGCTTCACCGAGCTGGTTAGCTGGTTGGCTTGTCCTATGATCACACCATTTATATTATTGGTGGCCTGCTCTACTTTCATCAAAAATCCATCTCCCAAAGAAGCGACTTTATCTATAGCAAAATTGGTAGCAAATCGCTTCAGCTCTGCAACTATGTCTGATATGTTGTCGAAATCCTCCTCGCTATTCTGAATCTGCTCAATCAACCCATCTACAACTGTGGGATCGTTAGCCAACTCCCGGAAAAGCTCTAAATAGGCCAATAGACGCTCTTTGCGGTCGGCAATGGCCTCATAATCAATTTCGGCGGGTTCCTCAGGCGCACTGACCAGCGACGCTAGATCGTGTGCCTGCCCACCCAGTCCGCCTGAGGCAGATGCAATCAAATCGACTGTGGTGGATTTCAAGGCCTCGGTTTGCTGTTCTACCTTTTGGGTGAGGTCTTCCTCCAGGGCCGCCAGCTCTTCCTCCAATTGATCAAGGCCATTTTGAGCTGACGCCAGGTTGAATGCTCCCTGCGTAGGCGCTGGCATATAGCTCTTGTCCAGCATGGCATTTTCAACCATGGAATAGAGGTTGAATGCGGGTGCCCCATCATCACCACTTACGTCCTCACCCATCACCACTTTTCCAGAAATGGCGAAACCGTAGTAGTTTTGGGTTCGGCCCGCACTAAGGGCATCGATCGTCACCGGATACCCTCTAAAGGTAGCATTGACCTGATTAGTAAGTGCCAAAACCCCTTCCGGCACATAAAAGCCTACCCGGTAGTCTCCCCACACGTTGAAATTATTGACTCCGCTTAACGTTACGCCAACGGACGGCCATGTCACATCCATTGTCAGTTGGAGATGGTCATTATTAGCCATTTCTCCTCTTTTGATGGTGAGGTCAACGGCCAGCTCTCCGCCTTCCGGATTGAAACGGAACGTTTTGTTGTTCAGGTTGGCCAACGTTCCTGGTCGGAACCCTCTATCGTACAGTTGCGATTGGAACTCAAAAGGTACCCCTGTGTCGATGAAAGGCACCAGAAAATTCCCCTCCAGCCTGCTGGTCTCATTGGCTTGCTGATTGTTGATGTCCAGTGTAAGCCGGGTGAAGTTGGCGGGAAACGTATTGAATTCCCCGGCCACATCGAACTGCAAATCATGCTTCAGGGTAAAACCCTCTCCGGTGACCCCAACCAGGCTATTCGGGGATGTATTCAGATCAATAACGCTTCCGAGCTCACTGCTGAGTGCAAACTGCCCAGCGCCATCCATCGCTTTTGCAATTTTCAGCGTAGACTGCTCAATGTAAACCCCTTTCCAGTAAGGCTGACCGGCAAACTTCCCAGGAGATGACGAGTCATCCAGGTCAATAATGCTTTTGCCGGGAAGCAATTCCATGCCCGTGCCCGCTATTATTCTTAGCGGCACGGCATTGGTTGAGTCTGATACCTCTATTAACCTAAGATTGTCGACCTGATTAAAAGCCCAGGTAGCACTACTCCCTGTGACTGATTTTGCCGAAGGAGCAGTCAGCGTTCCATCAAAGCCAAACCAATACTGACTGTCGAAGATCACCACTGTGCTGGTAGGAGAAAGGTCGAGCCTGAAAAACTGAGGATCCAGTAGCTCGAAAGAGTTACTGTTGGTGAGGTTGGCTACTCCTGAAAGCCGAAAATCGTTAAAGTCGGAAGCGAACCTCTCCGATGTGACTTTTCCAATGCCCGATGAGAGCAAAGGAAACGGCAGGTCCCAGGAGAAACTCCCCTCGACAAACAAACCATCCTTTGTTATTTTGTAATTGGTTGCCAGAAAAGCAGCCTCACCGTCTGCCTCATTGCCTGGGGTAAGCTCGAAGGCAATGGGACTAGTTTCAATATTAATTTCTCCCCCGATCAGGTATGCTGAATATCCCGACTGACGCAACTGTATGTTTTCAAATGCTATAGAAGTCCACACTTCCTCTCTTGAAAGCCGCACTCTCCCCGTCCCCGAAAAGCTAGCGAAGTCCTTATTCGTGATATTGTCCACCTCAATTCTGTGACCTGCTGCGTAAAACCTTTCTACCAATGGCGGCCCGTAGAATACTGAGATATCACTTTTCGCTACTTCCAGCCCGTTAGTATAGCCTTTTATCTGCCAAACGTAACCAGAGTCTATGTCCGGGTAGGGCAAAAGCTCTGATTTGGGGTAGTTGGTAAAGTTCTCGCTTATCAATTTGTAGTACCATTGTGAGTTTTTCCTGAGAGCATCTTCCGGAGACTCTCCTGGAGACAGCGGTTTGATATTAATTTCGTAATTAACCCCCTGCTCGGGCGCCCTCGATGTAAGTGCATTCCACCTGACTACAGCCGGAATCTGTCTTCTGAAACTATGACCATATGGTGGGCTGGTAAGTTCGATTTTCCCACCAGTAGGCCAACCATAGTAAAGCAGCCTAAACTCACTGTAGCCATTATTCTTATATCTGTCTTTACCGTCTGCATCAATGGCCTGCACTCTGTACACATAGGCCTTTCCTGCCTCTAACAAAGGATCAACGGGCCCATAGGTGTAGTTGGTATTTTGCAGTAAATCACTTTGAAAGACTTGAAGCGCCTGCCCGTTTTGCACGGCGCTTAGGGGGTTGGCGCCCGGCTCCGTCAGCTCCCACATAGTGAGCTGGAAATCAGTACCCATGGTATTGTTAGCACTTGCTGTATTAAATAACTGCCACGTGATGGGAAAGGTAGTGGTTGTGGCGGGATCGAGAAACTCGCTGTCGGCAGGGCTAATCAGCCTGGGGGGATCCAACAATTGTATCCAGACGTTAGCGCAGCTTTCCTGGGATAACAGCTCACCCGTATTATAGTCCAATACCTGAAGGCAAATCGAATACATTCCTTCTGGCAACCTGCCAGAGTTAATAATTTGACTCGTATTCCTGCCACTCACATTGAGGTTATTGAAGTTAAAATACTCTGCCCAGTCAGAACCGCTGAAAATATAGGGCACGCCGGGCAGGACGGTGATGGGAGCAGATGGTGTAAAACCGTTTTTCGTGCGGAGCCGCACGTCCATGCTTTCGATAGACAGCCTTAGTTTAAAAGTCCACGACGCTTCGTTGAAGTCATTGAAAACAATATTGCCGGTGAGCCGGTTGCTTCCCTCTGCCGTATAGTCGCTGAGATACACCGAATAGGGCGCTGGCAATACGGGCTGGATATCGGCAGGGTAGCGCTGCACCTGGGCCGTTACCCCATGCACAAAAAATACCAGCCAGGCAGCCATCAAAAGCCGCCGCCCTGCCATCGCCGGACACTTTGTTTGGTTTGATATGTTTTGCCTTCTATTCACTTCAACTATGTCTTTTACAGGTCATAACAGGCCACCCTGTCGTCAGCCGACTTCAAAAACACCTTTTTGCCAATGGGATCGATGGAGAAATCTGGGGTACGGTCGTTGGTCACAATTTGCCCTTCCTCTTCGCCCGTCAAAATATTGATCTTCACAAAGCCGATGCTATGATCCTTTTTCGTGAGTATTAGCTTGTAGGTATCAGTGCCTGCCTGCTCCCCAAACCTGGCCTGGGCCATAGCCCCCAGGCCTCCGGTCACGTCTCTGGTAAAAGTGGCCACCGTCATTTGCTTCTGGGCCTTTCTGGTAAAATCGTCGTTGCCCTGAAGGGCTCCCTGCATGCCATAGCCAATAGAAGAAGCCCCATAGGCAAAGCTGGTGAGGGCCGTGCCGGCACCCAGCACACCGAGTGCCAGCTTAGCACCAAAGCTTTGTTCCGGAGCGGGATAAAACTTGTGGTAGCCAACCCTACCGCTCTTGCTTATCAACATGGCATTTTGATTACCTGTGAGCAGGTAGCCGTTGGGCAATAGTTGCAGGCCCGTAGGCAATTCCCCCCTGAAGGCAAAGTTGGAGGTGATTTCCACCCAATCCTGTTGGTCGGGCATTACCCGCACCAGCTTGCCTTTGATATACATCACAAAGCTGCCGTCCTCGTCCTGCACCACACTGATGGGCACCTCTCCAGCCGATAAATATTTGTCACCATTCCACATAAAGGTGCCGTCGTCGAGGTTAAGAAAATTGGTTTCTTGTTCGCTGATGAAGAAGAGGGCGTTTCCGTACTGTTTGTAGTAAGTCAACCGCCCATTGATGACTGGTCGTTTTTTCCACATCGGCTCACCAGCGTCGTTCACAAAATTGATATAGGCCCTGCCCACACCATCCATCATGGCATAGCCCAGGCCTTTGTCGGTCACAAACACCCCGGCATTCTTTTCGCCGCCCGTGCCCATTTTTTCCTTTTTCCACAGGTGATCCCCCGTGGCGTAGTCAATTTTGCCGGAGCTAAACGTTTGAAAGAGCAAAAAATCATTTTCGCCCAAGGCGACCCCGCTGTATTTGGCCTTGGAATACTCCACCGGCTTTTTCCATACTTCCCCGCCGCTGCTGAGGTCGAGGGCATCCACGGCAAAATTACCGGCAGTGCCGCTGGCAAGGCCAATTTGCTTGCCGGTGTTTTCTTCAAAAAAAGTAGAAGAAGGGGAGCCGCTCACGGCAAACAGCACCTGTGCGTTGGGTTGCAAAAACAGGTCGATGTAGTTCTTTTTGGCGTCGGTCTGCCACAGGATGGCCCCGGTGCTGCCGTTCAGCTTATAGAGGTTTTTCCCCAGGGCGTATACAATATTGCCCTCCGTGTCGATAATGGGTTGGGGTTGCAGGTCTTTGCCTTTGGCCTTTTCGAATTTTGCGTCCCATTTTCTGTCGCCGGTCACATAGTCAAACATCGTGATGCCATCACCGACCTCGCTGCTGTAGGCAATCATTACCCCACCCGCCTCGGGGATCACCTTCCTGCTGATAATCGATCCCAGGGCCTCTTTGGCCGAGTCAAAAATCAGCTTGCCGTTCAGGCCATTGATGATCAGGGTTTGTGACTCGCCGCCCTTGTCGGTAATCAGCACCAGGGGTGTGCCTTCAATCACCTGGTAATTGGCCTCGGGCACGTTGGTGAGGGTGGTGATTTCCCACAGCTTGCTCCCATCTTCGGGGTTCACCCCATACAGCCCGTTGTCGCAGGAAGCGATGAGGATACCGTAGTCGTTGATCTGCATCCATTTCAGCTTGCCTGGGAGAGAAATTTCCCAGGAGGGGGTGAGCACCTGTGCCTCGGCAGCCAGCACCGCCAGGAGTCCGAGTGAAAGGAAGAGACACCGATATGCCGTCCCTACGGGACTTTTTGTTAGTGGATTTGCATTCTGTATTACCAATGTGTCGTCCCGCTGGGACTGACTGTCGCCTCTTACTATTTTATCATTCCTAAAAGACTTTCTGAATTGGCTAAAGGTGCTTTTTTCGTGTATGTCGTCCCTGCAGGACTGGTGGCTAATTGGCTGGTTGTAATGTGTCATATTCTAAAAGCATAGTTGAGTGTTCCCCGCCATTCCTGTGTGGCTTTGGCAGCTTCTTCGTAACTGTTTTTTAATAGGTAAAAGGTGTTCAACGACACCGTATGCCGCTTGCCGGCCGTCCAGTTGACCGACCAACGCACATTGTCGATGTGGCTGTTTCGTGATTTGTTCAGGTAGCTGTTCAGCAGGCTCAGCGACAGGCTGCTTCGCACTTTGTTGTCCATAAAAGACCGGTTCACGCCAAACACCGGCCCAAGGGTAAGGTTGCTGATGCCGGCGGCTTCCGACTGATTAATGGTGAATGACGTGTTGGTAGACCAGTACTCTCCGATCTTAAAGCTGTAACCGGCGTTGCCACTTTTGAAAAGCGATCCATTGCCCTGGTTGTCGGTGGCGTCCTGCAAATTACCACTGACGAAAAGGCTACCTGTATTGGTTTCCTTTCCCGTTTGGTAGTTCACCGAGGCCATGGCCGACCGGGTCACCTGAAAAAACTCCAGCGTGTCTGAGAGGATATCGGTTTGCAGCAGCAGCTGTTGGGTACTGGTACTGTAGTTCGACACGTTCAGGTTGATGTTGAGCTTTTCCGTAGCGGAAATGGACGCCGATGAGCTGAATACATATCGGTTCACCTGGGCGCTGTTCTGGTTGTCAAGGTTATTGTGTTGCAGGCCCGAGCTGGTGGAGAGGGTCACTCTGTTGTTGAACAGAGGCAGCGACAGCCCGGCTGTAATGTCTTCTAGGTCGTTGTTAAGAAACGACGAGCCGTGGGTGGTGTAGCCAGGATCCACCCTCCTGTAGCTTAAGTTGGCCTGAAAGCCATCGCCCTGATAAGTAAGGCGTGATTTCAAGGCGTTGGTAAAAGCGGAAGACCCATTCGGTTTGTAAAGCCCTCCGAGGTTATTGATGAAGGAATAGTCGTTGGTGAACAGCTCGGGGATCCGCCGGTCACGGGTAAAAAGGCTGTAGGCATACTCTCCTTCCAATGAAAAGCGGTCGAAAAATTTGAAGCCACCTTCCAGCCCCACCACCAGGTTCTCTTCAGGAGTCACCACAAAAGAGCTGTCCACCACATCGATGGAGTTAGGGTCGTCGTACGCCCGAAAGAACATCACCGCAGCTCGTTGCTTTTCCAACTCAAACCCCACCTTGGTGCCAAAGCCAATGCGCCGGTAGGTGGGCTCGGCATATACCTGCCCAAACTGTGAGAACTTGGCCACGGGTTTGGCAAAACGCCCATACATAGCGCTGACCCTTACCGGATTGTTCTCAGGCTTGTACTCCACGCCTGCACCAAAGAACAGGTTGCCAGCCAGCGTGTAATCAGAAAAGTTGATGGTACGGTGACCCAGATGGACTGTGAGACCTTTGTACGTAGGACTGATACCAAACCTATTAAAGGGCTGCGGCTGCGCAAAGCTCTTGTTTTGCTGGCTGAGCGTGGCCGAAAGCGGCACGTTGATGATGCCCAGGAACGTCAGGTTGAGGTTGGCGTTCAGCTGCCAGAAGTAGGGATCCCGGCGGCTGGGCATGCCCTCGGCATGATAAAATGTTTGCGTTGCCGAGAGGCTTCCATTATACGCAAAGAGTTTTTGATCGCCCAATGTTTCCAGATCCTGCGCAAAAAGAGTCGGCGGAAACGCCAACGTTAAAAGCAGCACAGTCGCCACTCGCCAGCCGAGATAGCGTATGTTTTGCCCAACCCCATTGTCCACGATCGGATTTTGGGGTGTGTCCTTCGTGTTTTTGGGTGTGTCTCCACACCCTATATCACGACTCGTGTCTCCACACCTTACGTCCTTGGGTGTGTCTTCACACCCTAAGTGCTGATTCGTGACTCCAAATGCATCAACAATGCTTACGTTCTGGCGTGTGTCCTCACGCACCAGCAGCATGCCTTTCCGTCTCCTGGGTGTGAAGACACACCCAGCAACGACATACACGGGAATGCCCGGCCAAACGCCTTTATCAGGGGCGATATGTTGTCGCCGCCCACTCACCGCTGCTCCCATTTATAAATCCACGGCACGCCTATAATGAAAGGTTTAGCCTTGCTCTCCATCAGTTCGTTGATGAGCCCATTCGCATTTTCCAGCTCGTTCATCTCCTGAGAGTACACAAAATACCAGGTGCCCGAGGCGCTTTGGGTCACTTTGGTATCGAGCCCGGCCTCCCGTTTCAAAATCCGCTGAAAGAGCTTGGCGTCGTCCAGATTGCGCAGGGCCCCCACCACCAGATAGTAAGGCCCTTCCTCAACAGAAGTTGTATCATCGGGGTTGGCCTGGAGCCGCACAATGGCCTTCGACAGGTCGTCCTGGTAGCCGTTCACAATTTCCCTGAGCAGGCGGAGCTCCTCGTTCTGCGCTGCCAGCTGGCTTTGTGTTTCGTTCAGCTGCCCGCTCACCAGCTCATTTTCCTGCTTCAGGGCATCAATTTTTTCATACTGAATGGCCGTCTGTTTCTCCAGCGACTTGATGCTGCCGCCCTTTTCTCTGGCTATGGGCGAGTCGCTTGATTTGCGCAGCCTCAGCCCCAGCACAAATTCGTGGGTGGAGCTCCCCAAAATACTCAGGTCGGTGGTGGGAAACTCGTAGGTATAGCCAAACACAAACTGCTCAGCCAGCTGCGTGCCAATGGAGAACCCTGCGCCAATCTTTGGCCGGTAGTTCATATTGAGCCACACCAGCTGCTTGTAATTCACCATTAGGTTCAGGTCAGCCTGGGAGGGCAGCCCCTGCACCGTGCGCAGGAGCACCATCGGCTTAATGTCGACATGGGGGCTGGCCGCAAACGTGTAGTCGAGCGTGGTGTAGTAGTGCCGGACAAACGTATAGTCGAGCGACTGAAACAGCGCCTCGTTGTTGTATTTAATGGTGTTTTGAAACAGCTGCTCGCTGGCAAAGCCCACATGGAGTTTCTTCAGGGTGTAGTGCAGCCCCGCATTTCCCTCAAACACCGTCCGCTGATCCACGGCACTCAGCAGGGTAGGGTCGCTGATGTCGTCGGCCTGTATGCGGTCGAAGAATATCCGGTTTTGAATGGCCAGAAAGGACAGGCCAAAGCGCAGTTCCTGGTTGGGGGTAAAATCGATTTTGTAGGAGCCCGTTAATGCGCCAGACGTCCGCCCGATGATATTGGTGACGTCGTTGAAAAAGGCAAGGCCAAGCCCTATGTTTTCATTGTTCAGTTTTGTGTCGAGGGTAAATACCTGGGTTTCCGGTGCGCCGTTCACGCCCACCCACTGTTTGCGGTACAAAAAGAAGGCACTGGGCACTCCCGAATAGCCCGCCAAAGCGGGGTTGTAAAGGTATTGATTAAGAAAATACTGGCTGTAAAGGGGCGTTTGTTGCGCAAAAAGCAATGAACAACAAGGGTATGTGAATAAAAATAGACAGTATATTTTAACATACAATCTATTATAATTGGCCAACAGCATAGGAACGGTTAGGTAGTAATACTTCAGATAAATAAATAAGAAATTTTCATATTAAGCAATTTATATGGGAATATATCACCATGTAGAAAATGTATTTTAGTGACTTTAAATTAGTTTTAGACCATAATGAATATTGCCTACCCAATGATTTTGATATCTTGAGAATAATATATTTATTAGAAACTACTTATCATAATTCTAATAATGTGCAGGCAAAAAACTATTGCTGTAATTTTTTTCGCTATGATTTTCTTCAACTCTAATGGACAAGATTCATTCGTTTTTGCAAGAAATCATCCTGCAAATTCAGCCAGAAACTTAAGTATCGAAGTAAAATGGTACCAGACGCTTTCGCTTTTTGGGAAGGAATTCAATGTGTACAGGAGGGAAGCCGATTTAGCGGAATGGCAGCCTGTATCGCCAAACCCTGTAAGTAGGCTCAAAACCCTGCCAAGTTCCTTAATTGAGGAGGATGAAGAATTGGACTTTTTTATTGATGCACTCAATCAAGCTTCACCTGAAGAGCTCGAGGATGATTTTTTAAAACTGAACATTTTACTAAAGAGCTTTGAGAGCAATGAGTTTGCCAGGTTCCTGGGCATCTATTTTAAAGACAACGAAGTGCTTCCAGGAAAATCCTACCAGTACAAAATCACCATTTTGAATGGGTCTCAAGAAACGGTTTTGGGACAGTCCAGCTTTATTGAAGCAGGAAGTTATCAACAAACGGGGGGAGTTCAGGACTTGGAAGCCTATCAGGAAGGTAGGGTAATCAATTTCAATTGGACCCAAAATTCTAATCTGTATTATGCATATAATCTTTATGAAACAGATTCAACCGGATCGACAAACAGGCTAAACAATCAACCGCTGATGCTCAGTATGCAACCCGACAGCTCGGGCGTATTGGTTTTTCCGAAACCAATGTTTAAAAGACGTGGAAGCATAGAGGGAGCTAGTTATTCCTACTATATAGAAGGTATTGACTATTTCGGAGAAATGAGTCAGCCATCCAGCGTGGTAAACATTAGAATAGATGACGTGACTCCGCCACCTCCACCTTTAAACCTATCGGGAAGGGCGGATTCCCTGAGAGTGCTACTTAAATGGGAGCAGGAAGACACAGGAGACCTTAAAGGCTATACCATTTATCGAAGTCAAAAAAGCGAGGGCAAATTTGAGCCGGTCACCGCCAGCTTGCTTCCCGCTGGAAATAATACTTATAATGAGATCCTTCAGGTTCCCGGGCCATATTACTATCGAATTGAAGCTGAGGATCACACTGGCAATAAGTCGCTGTCTGAAATGGCTTTTGTTGAAGCTCAGGACGTGTTCCCCCCATCCCAACCACTAGACTTGACTATCAAGTCGGACACCGGCCGGTTCTATTTAACCTGGCTAGAAAATGAGGAACCCGATCTTAAGGGATATCTTCTATACAGAACTGTTGACGAAAACGATCCTGATCATTATGTGTTGCTAAATGCTGAGCCGCTTGATACCAATTATTATGAGCAGCGTCTTCCGAAAAATGTGAAAAATGAATTTTTCTACTTCCTTGTGGCCATCGACACCTCCTTCAATAGGAGCCAGCCGTCGGCAATTGCAACAGCGGTTTTACCAGATGTTGTGGCTCCTGAACGGCCTGTGATCAACCAAGTCGGTTACTCTGATGAAGGAATAATTGTTAACTGGACTCGCAATGTCGAAGAGGATTTGGCCGGTTATCATTTGTACAGGTTTGACTCCCTTCATCCCGAGGGTACACAAGTTAACCAAGCGTTGATAGCTAAAAGCTCTTTCAGGTTTATCGATCGAACAGCTGACGGAAATACAGAATATCAATACCGGCTGGCAGCTATAGATTCATTAGCCAACATTTCTCCTCTATCTGAGGCAGCCTATGCATTTCGGCGTGAGGAGTTGCTACTAGAAGCCCAATTAACAGTAAAACTCAAAAGCCAGAAAAGGAAAAAGACCAATTGGTTAGAGTGGTCTGAAATTGATCCAAAGCTCATCAGGGGCTACGTGGTATTTCGGGGCGAAAGTGAGCGATCAATAAAACCGATTACAGGGCTGCTTGCTTCTACCAGCTTTGTTGACAAGGATCTGAAAAAGGAGGCTTATGTATACCAGGTGAGAGCTTATTCCATCCCAGGCAAGGTGATTATTTCCAGGACAGTTGAATGGGAGGTGCGATGAGAATCTTCCGCTACATATCACCATCGATTAAATGGCTCCGCCTGGGGCTACTGTTGATAGCCCTCCTGTTTTATAACAGCAGTCGAGGCCAGGTTTCTGTTAGCAACCGAAATATTCCAATAGATATACATACAGACGCAATATTTTTCATTCCGGGCAGCTATACCGACAACTCGACAGATGGTGATGGCAAGATTATATTGGCAGGGACACTGATCGTAAATGGAGATATTAGCAACAATGGGGCAACAACTTTGATAGCTAAGCCCGCCAATCCGGGAACTCAGTATCTAACCGGAACAGGAGATCAGACACTTGCAGTCGGCACTGCTGATACAACCTACCTTGCAAATTTTATCCTCTCGAAGCCCAGCGGGTCATTTATCCTGCCGTTTAAGAAAAATGTTCTTTTCGGGCAAAAGTTAACATTCAGTTCAGGCAAAATAAGTCTGGTAAACAGTCAGGTCTATCTTAAGTATGGTGGGGCACTTGTAAGCGAATCTCTTGCTTCGAGGTTTACTGGTATCGGCTTCGTTAGTGCTAAGGTTCCCGCAGTAACAACTGATACTGAAAATCTTAATATCGCCGGAATGGGGCTTATAGTAGACATTGGCTCAGACGGAATGGGAGCATCCGTTGTAACAAGGTATCATATACCGGCAGGTATAAAAAGATTTGATGTGGCAAATGATGCCACCATTCTTAAATATTTTGAAATAACGTTTGGAGAAGAAGCAGGCATTTTTGACAACATGACATTCAACTTTTTCAGTGGTACTGAAGAGATGAACTCACTAGGAAGCTCGGCATTGGCCGTTTATACCTCGAGCGACAACGGATCATCTTGGCTTATGCTTGATGCGGTCGTACCATCCGGCTCAAGCAGCATTACGAATAGCGACGTTAAATTTGAACCAAATTCGACAAACCTTATCGTTGTTGCAGAAACTTGTGACAACGACCATAAACCCAAAGCTGTACCAACCTCAAACAATGAATCCGCCCTAATTCAGGAGGGCAATACCACAATTAAGGTCTGCTATGGCGGTGAGTTAGATTTAAGTTCAACCGCAGACTACCATCACTGGATCGTCAACGGAGTGGTAATACCATCCTCTTCCGTAGACACTTACATTTTTGATCTGACCGACCCGTTAACTGATGGTGCAAAAATCACCCTCTTTGAACGAAACAACAGAGGCTGCGAAAAAGCTATTGAATATACGATAAACGTGTTGTCATTGCCCATAGCGGACTTCTCTCACTCACCGGAAAACGATCAATCGTGTTATGGTGCCGACATGCGATTTCTTAATGAGTCTCTACCCGTCGAATCGGGTACCGATTTCGACCTTGTTGCATGGTATTGGGACTTCAAGGATAACGACATTACCAGCACGCTTGAGGAACCAACCCATGTTTTTTCTGACACAGGAAAGTTTGCGGTAACCTTGGTAACGGAAAATAGATTTGGTTGCAGCAGCACTGGTTTTTTGAAAACGGTAAGAGTGAATGCATTGCCTATTCCTGACTTTGATTTTGTGGATCTTTCGGGCACTGCAACCGGGCAAGCATGCCAATTGGAAAAAATAGGGTTTACAAATAAAAGCTACTACCAAAACTTCGACGGTACTGAAATCTTAAGCCCAGCTATGGACATGTTTTATCAGTGGGATTTTGGCAATGGTTATAAAATTGTTACCCCTTTTGATACTACATATACATACAATAGCTACGGTGAAATGGCAGTAAGGCTGATTGCAACAGTCCCAGGTTTTGGATGTACGGACAGTCTTACAAGAGTCATCAAGGTGGATCCAAGGCCAGTGCCAGCTTTCCGCTTTATCGTTGGAGGAGGTGAGATAAATGGAGTAGCCCAGGGGGTCTGTGAGGGGGTTGATATTCTTTTGACCAACGATAGCGAAATTGGGGACGACACACCACTTACCTATCGTTGGGATTTTGGCGATGAGTCTGACCTTAGCGAAGAGCCGGAACCAATTCACGAGTACCTGTATTCACCTGATAATTATCGGGTATCGCTGGAAGCTACTTCGGTGCCGTACGGTTGTGTTTTCTCAGACACAATACCGTTGACCATCCACCCTGCCCCCACCGGCGATTTTCACATGGAATTCGACGAGCTGGCCATCAATGATATTTGCTCCGATGTGGATGTTGACTTTATCAACAATTCTGACATTGCTGACGGCTCGTCTCTTTCCTACGCTTGGAACTTCAATGATGGCTCTAGCACCTTCAACGACGCAACACTTTCGCATGCCTTCTCCGACCCAAGAGTTCACACCATCTCGCTTACCCGGACTACCGAAAAGCTCTGTTCCAACACCGTTGAGCGGTATCTTACCGTTCATGCTTTTCCTGTAGTCGATTTTGTTTTCAATGATGTGTGCGATGGCCTGCCTGTAGCTTTTTATGATGCCTCCAGCGTGCAAACGGACGCCATTTCCTCCTACCACTGGGAATTTAGTGATGGCGGCACATCAGACCAACAGAACCCCCAGCATGAATACGCCACTTTCGGAAGCTACGCCGTGAAGTTGACCGCCGCAAATACTTCGGCCCCTAATATCGCCGCTAAGAATGCCTACAGTTGTGTGGCCTCTGCTGAAAAAACCGTAGAAGTCTTTCAAAGGCCGTCGTTCAACATTGGCCCCCTGGGCCTCAGTTGCTCCGGCTCCTTCACCATTGATCCATCGACCGATCCTGCTAATTATATACCACCGGGCACTTCTTTTACCTGGTACAATGCGCTGGGCCAGCAACTGTCCACAGGCACCACCCTCGATGTGTATGAATCCGGCGTTTATAAGGCCGTGTTGACCACAGACAACCCGCAAAATTGTGAATCCTCTTTCTCCATCCCAGTATATATCGTTGAGCAAGGAGACCTTGGTGCCAACCGAACTGTGTGTGAAAGTACAGTACTGGATGCCACTCCAGCGAATCGCCCTTTTACTGGAGCAATAACTTATCAATGGGCGAAAGATGGCTCTCCTTTGTCAGAAAACAGCGCCAGCCTGCTGGTGACAGAATCTGGTAACTATTCTGTGACAGTTACCTATTCACCCAACAGCGGTACCATGACACCCTTTTGTTCCTATTCAGACGATGTGATTATCACCATCGATGATGTCCCGGCGCTCGACCTTGGAGACGATGTGCTTGCTTGCCAGGGAGAAACCACCACACTTGTGTCTAATATTAGCGGCGATTCCTATGTGTGGGTAAATATCGCCTCGGGCGACGAATTGGGCTATAATCCTACCCTTGAAGTAGCTGAAGCGGGGCAATACCAGTTGAGGGTGGAAGCTGGCACCTGTTCTGTTTCCGATGTTGTTTCCATTAGCCTGCTGGCAGCCCCTGAGGCAGGTTTTTTAGCAAGCGCCCTTCGGGTTTGCGAAGGGGAAGAAGTTTCCTTTACTGACATCTCATTTTCAATGACCGCAGGCGATCCCATTGTTGCACGCCAATGGTCCTTCGATAATGGCGAAACGGCCGACACCGCCGATCCTTCCATCACCTACCTTACTGCCGGGACTTACTCCGTGGAGCTTGAAATACAAACCCAAAATGGGTGTACCAACACTTCTTCCAGAGATATCGTTGTGGACGCCCCTCCGGCAGTGTCTTTCGACGCAGAAAATGCCTGCCAGGGAACTTCAGTCGGCTTTACCAACACCTCAACAACCACCGCTTCTCCTGTTACCTATCTCTGGACTTTTGGCGATGGCACCACCTCCACACAAGAAAGCCCTCTCCACACCTTCGACGAAGCCGGTTTATTTGATGTAACCCTCAAGATCACTTCGGGAAAGTGTACGGAAGAATATTCAGAGCAAATAGAGATCTACCCAGCACCAGAACTAGATTTTGCCTCTACTTCTGTTACCTGCGGCACCCAGCTTATTCTTGACGCTGGCAGTCCTGGCGCTATCTACAGGTGGTACGATGTTGCCTCCGGAAGCACACTTGGAGCCAACCAAACCTATATGGTAACGGCTAACATGGCCATAGGCGTTGAAGTGACAACCCCGAATGGCTGCCTGCTAACCGACGAAACAACCGTGACCCTCAACAGCCCTGTTCAAATTGATTTGGGTCCAGACAGGGAAGTTTGCGGCCCCGTCACCCTGGACGCAGGGGCTTTCCCCAATGGCACCTACGCCTGGTCGACTGGTGAAACCACAAGAAAAATTAGTGTAACTACTTCGGGCTTATACAGTGTTTCTTTTGTGGATCAAAATGGCTGTACCGACTCGGATGAGGTATTTATCACTGTCTCTCCCTTGCCATCTGTCGATCTGGGGGAAAATATCACAGCTTGCTCAGGCAGTACTGTGACCCTCAATGCAAAAAACCCGGGGGCTCAGTTCCTCTGGTCGACTGGCGAAAGAAGCCAAAGCATTGCTGTTGCCGAAACCGGCACTTACACCGTCCGGGTAAGTGTCGGCAACTGTTGGGTAGAAGATGCCATCGTAGTGTCCTTCCTTGCGTCGCCCGAGCTGGACATCGCTTATACCGGCCAGTGTGAAGGTGATGCTATCAGCTTTGAACCGATAGTATCCAATGACACTGGCACCTTGAGCTACCTCTGGTCGTTTGGCGACGGCACCCAATCGGCGAACAGTCAACCAGACAAGATTTTCAGTGTAGCCAATACCTACAACGTGACCGTGGTGGCTACCAATGCCGATGGGTGTAAAGCGGAGGTCAGCAAGTTAGTGGCTGTGCAACCTTCTCCCAAGCCCAACTTTGTGTTTAAAAACGTTTGTGAGGATGAAGAGCTTGTATTCACAAATACCACTTCTTATGCCGGGGATCCAGATCAGGTTTCCTATACCTGGGACTTTGGTGATGGAAACACCTCTGAAGCTTTTCAGCCCACCCATAGCTACCAGGCAAAGGGTCGCTATTTTGTAACCTTAGCTGCATCTACGGATGCAGCTTGCGAGAGAACCCAAACAAAAGAAATAGTGGTTAACGAGGGGCCTTCGCTCAACCTACCTGAGTCCATAGAAACCTGCGAATCCACTTTTCTGCTGGATGCAGGAAACCCTGGAAACACCTATAAATGGCAAAACAACTCCTCCAACCGGACATACTTAGCAACACAAAGCGGTACCTATACGGTTCGGGTCACCAATACGAATGGCTGCGCCGTGTCGGGAGCTGTTGAAGTGACTCTTCTCGAATCGGAGCTGCCAAACCTGGGAGAAGACCGGGAAGCCTGCGGAGACGAAGTGCTTGATCCGATGATCAGTGCCGCCAGCTATTTGTGGTCGACGGGGCAAACGACTCCCACAATAACCGCCAACGAGACGGGCACCTACTGGGTGGAAACCATCAGCAATGACCTATGTATCCACAGAGACACCGTTAACCTGATCGTTTATCCCAGGCCTGTGATCTCGTTAGGCGACGACATAGTGTTGTGTAAAGGAGAGCCTCTCACACTTGACGCTACTTCAGACATAGCCAGCACTTACAAATGGAGTAATGGCTCCACCGGCCCACTGCTTGCTGTCACCTCCTCGGGCACTTACGGCGTCACACTCACCAGCCCTAAAGGATGCACGTTCTATGAAGAAATTAAAGTCACAGTTAACGAACTTCCCGCCCTGGCATTTG